>DASTFH010000036.1:0-29157 GCA_035708725.1 Gemmatimonadales bacterium
GGGCCTGCGTGCACCCGGCGATCCGCCCCGCTCAGCCGGGCGCGGAGCTTGAAAACGAAGCGATTGCCAATCAGCGCATGGGCGCTGAGGGTATCCAGCACCTGGCCGAAGGTCGCGTGCTCAGGAATGGTGAAGTGCTCGTCCTTGCCGCTGGGGCCAGGAGACTGACAGGACGACAAGGCGAGCAGGAACAAGATGGACAGATGGACAGATGGACAGATGGACTGTGATGGATACGGGAGACGAGACGCGGGTTGCGCGTCGGCCGTTGACTGTCGACCGTCGACCGCTGTCCATCTGTCCACCTGTCCGTCTGTCATCTCTTCCGCCGCATGTCCAGGAACTGCTGCAGCATCACGGCGGCGGCCAGCGCGTCGACGTCTGCCTTCCTCCCGCGAATGGAACCCTCCATTTCACGGATGGCTCCGAGCGCGCGCGCGGTCGAAAAACGCTCATCCACGAACTCGATCGGCAGCTGCGTCCGCGCCGAGGCCAGCGTGCCCATCTCGCGCGCGCTTCCTGCCGCAGTCTCCTCGCTGCCCTCCGCGGTGAGGGGCAGGCCCACGATCAAGCCCACGGGTCGCTCCTGCTCAACCAAGGCGAGAAATGATGGCATGGGAAATCGCTTGCCGGCTCGGCGGGTGAGAGTGGCGCGGGGGCTCGCGATCAACTGGGTCTCGTCGCTCACGGCCACCCCGATGCGAACCTCGCCCCAGTCGAGGGCGAGGAGGCGGCCGGTGCGGGATATCATGGGCCGGGCGTGCCAATGATGCAGCAGCAGGGGCGGACCGCGGTCCGCCTTACTGTTGCATCGAGGCGAAGAATTCCTTGTTGTTCTTGGTGCGCTTCATCCGCTCGAGCAGGAACTCGATGGCTTCCACGGGCGGCATGTCGGCGAGGAAGTTGCGCAGGAGATAGACGCGGTTGAGCTCGTCCTTGTCCATGAGCAGCTCTTCCTTGCGGGTGCCGCTCTTCTGGATGTCCATGGCGGGCCAGATGCGCCGGTCGGCGAGGCGGCGGTCGAGCACCAGTTCCATGTTGCCGGTGCCCTTGAATTCCTCGAAGATCACTTCATCCATGCGGCTGCCGGTATCCACCAGTGCCGTGGCGAGGATGGTAAGCGAGCCGCCCTTGTCGATGTTGCGCGCGGCGCCGAAGAAGCGCTTGGGCTTCTGCAGCGCATTGGCGTCCACACCGCCCGAGAGGATCTTGCCCGAGTGCGGCACGACTACGTTGTGGGCTCGCGCCAGTCGGGTGATCGAATCGAGGAGGATCACGACGTCCCGCCCGTGCTCCACCAGCCGCTTGGCCTTCTCGATCACCATGTCGGCCACCTGCACGTGGCGATCCGGCGGCTCGTCAAAGGTGGAGGAGATGACTTCCGCCTTCACGTTTTCCTCCATGTCGGTCACTTCTTCCGGGCGCTCGTCAATCAACAGGACGATGAGCGCGATCTCCGGATGATTTTCCGAGATGGCATTGGCGAGCTTCTGCAGGAGGATGGTCTTGCCGGCCTTGGGCGGGGCCACGATGAGCCCGCGCTGCCCCATGCCAATGGGAGACAGCAGGTCCACTACCCGCATCGACAGGTCGCCGGTGGCGCGCTCCAGCCGGATGCGGCGGTCGGGGTAGCGCGGCTTGAGGTTGTCGAAGGCGATCCGGTGCTTGGTCTTCTCCGGCTCCTCGAAGTTGACCTTCTCGACCTTGAGCAGGGCGAGGTAGCGCTCGCCTTCCTTGGGCGGCCGGACCTGTCCCATGACCGTATCACCGGTGCGCAGGTCGAACCGCTTGATCTGGCTCGGGCTCACGTAGATGTCGTCCGGCCCGTAGAGATAGTTCCAGTCCTGGCTTCGCAGGAAGCCGTAGCCTTCGGGCAGGATTTCGAGCACGCCTTCGCCCCGGATGACGGTGTCCCGGTCCAGCAGCGACTGCTCGATCTTGAAGATGAGATCCTGCTTGCGGAGGCCTGAGTAGTTGGTGATGTTGAGTTCTTCGGCCAGGGCATGCAGCTCGGCGACCGACTTCTGCTTCAGTTCAGCGATATCCACGGAAGGGACTCCGGCAAGGAGCGCCGGGCGTCAGGGCACCCGGCAGATAGGAAAGTGACAGGAGAATTGGCTCGGATATATGCGGATCTTCGTTCCGGGGGAGCCCGGCGTGCGTGATCAGACTGGCTTGGGGATAAATGGCCGCGCAGGGTCTGGAGTACAGTGCCGGAACGTACGTGCTGCCGCTCGCCCCGTCAAGAGGCCCGGTGACTGCCCCCAGCTTTGACGACCTGAGCCGGACCTTCGAGGCGTGGCGGGTGCTCCGCCTCGGCGGGCGCGAGTATGTGGATGCCGTGATCGCTCCCGACCACCGGGGACCCTCACCCGAACTCGCCATTGCCCTCAAGCGCTGGCCCGGCGCACACTACTGGACCGACCGCAGCCGCAGCGGCCTGGTGCTGGTCCGGCCGGTGGCGGGCGAGCGTGGGGAGCGCTGGTGGCTGCACCTCGGCCTCGGCCTGCTCACCGTCATCTGCGCCCTCGGCGCCGGGGCGACGCTGGCGGGCGTGTGGACCCCCAACGTCGAGCTTACGCAGTATGGCGCGCTGGGCGGAGCCATTCTCAGCGGTTTTCACTTCTTTGGCGACGTGCTGCAGGGTGAATGGCGTGCGATCCTGCCGGGCGCCAGTTTTGCCTTCCCGCTCCTGGCCATCCTGCTGGTGCACGAGCTGGGACACTACTTCACCGCGCGCCGCTACGGAATCGATACCTCGCCACCGTTCTTCCTGCCGGTGCCGCCCTCGCTGTCCCCGATTGGCAGTCTTGGCGCGTTCATCCGCATGCGCTCACCCGTGCTCGACCGCCGCCAGCTGCTCGACGTCGGTGCGGCCGGCCCGCTTGCGGGCTTCGTCGTGACGCTGGTGGTGCTGTGGCTGGGCTACGCGCATAGCGAGGCATTGACCGTAACCGCCCAGTCGGCAGGCGACTTCGTCACCTATGCAGGCCGCGAGATCTATCTCGGCGACTCCCTGCTCACGCTGGCGCTGCGCCAGCATTTCTTCCCGCACGCGGCCGCCGTCGCGCTCAGTCCCATGGCGTTCGCCGGCTGGGTTGGTGCGTTCGTCACGGCGCTCAACCTGGTGCCGCTGAGCCAGCTGGATGGCGGCCATGTCCTCTATGCCATGTTCGGCCGCCGCCAGACGACCATCGGTGCCGCGGCCCTCATCGCCCTCCTGCTACTGGGGCG
Source organism: Gemmatimonadales bacterium (assembly GCA_035708725.1). GTDB lineage: Bacteria > Gemmatimonadota > Gemmatimonadetes > Gemmatimonadales > GWC2-71-9 > CAMLHP01. Next base: position 3,235 of record DASTFH010000036.1, read on the forward strand.
CTCGTCACCGAGCTGGTGGGTCTGGGCCATCCTGGCCCTCCTGATCGGCGGCGGGCGCTGGACCCACCCGAGCGTGCTCGCCCCCGAGCGGCCGGTGCCGCCGGGGCGACGGTGGATCGGCTGGGCCTGCATCGTGGTGTTCGTGCTGACGTTCGTGCCGGTGCCGTTTGTGATCTAGTTGGGGCGGGTCCCAGACCCGCCCCGCTGGCGATCCGGCGCGCGCAAGCGACGGGCGGGTCTGAGACCCGCCCTTCCCCCACATTGCGCATCCCGTTGCGCCATATCATCTTTGGCCATACCGGCGGGTGTCATGACAGTGCCACCGGACGTCCCACGCCGGATTCATGAGGAGGTGCGATGAGCCTGCTCAACGCCCGCTCGTCATCCCGGGATCCCCGCGAGATTCGCCAGTACGACCTGGAACAGCTGCGGCTGGACGGGCGTCAGGTCGCCATGGCGTTGCTGGTGCGGCGCGGCGACGATGGCACCTGGCGCGGCCGTCTCCAGTTTACCGACGCCGACAATGGTGAAGAGCGGACCACGGCGGAGATCTTCTGTGGCGCGCTGGAGGATGACCTGTGGCACTCACTGCAAGGCCTGCGCGAACATCACATACGAGATCTTTATCGGTCGCTGGTCTGAATGGATGACCAGAGCCGCATTTCCCGCCTTCGCCATGACCTGGCCAATCCGCTCGCCGCGCTGCTCGCCGAGACCCAGCTCCTCCTGCTGAACGAGTCCGCGCTCGACGACGAAACCACCACGAGCCTTCGCGAGATCGAGAAGCTGGCCATCCGCATGCGGGGGATTTTGAGGGAGAGTGTGGTTGAGGGGGGCTGAGCGCTTAGCGCTGAGCGCTCGGCGTTCTGCCGTGCATCAAGTATCCGCCCAAGAACACCACACTCAGCCCCGTCGCAATCAACCGTCCCGTCCACGAGACGGCGCTCGCAGAAACCAGCCCTTCGATCAGCCCCGCCACCAGCAGGCAGACTACGCACGCACCGAGCATGCGGACGGCGCGCCGGCCGGCCAGCACCAGCGCGTCCGCGCGGGCCAGCTCTCCCGGTGCGATGAGGGTGCGGCCCAGCAGGAAGCCGGCGCCGCCCGCGATCCAGAGGGCGGTGAGTTCCAGCACGCCATGCCCGATGATGACCTCGCCGAGATACGCGCCCAGTCCCACGTTGACGAAATGCCCGAATGACGCGCCCAGCTGCAGGCCATTCACGGCCAGCAGCACCAGCGAGCCGATGCCCAGGAAGATGCCTCCGGCGAAGCAGTAGAGCGCGACCCGCACATTGTTGGTGATGATGGCCGATGCCATCGCGGGACGGACTCGTGCGGCGACTTCGACGTAGCGCTTGCCGGTGCCGCGCGCTGCGCGTCCGGCTTCGGCGCGATCCAGCATCACGGCCGGCAGTACAACCTCAGCGAGCTGGGGCTTTTCTCGCAGCATCCGGTAGCCCACCGCCGCGGGCACGCTGAACATCAGGCAGGCAAGGACAACCTCGCGCCATGCGCCGACCACGGCGGCAGGGCACTCGCGCGTCACGACTTCCCACGTCCGGCGCAGCGCGTGGCCCTCATTCCGGTAGAGCGAGCTGTGGCCGGCCGCCACGAGGCGGTCAACCCGCTCGATAACGCGCGCTTCGGCACCGTACGTCCGGAGCCGAGCGAGATCGGCGGCAACCTCGCGATAGCGGGCGGCGAAGTCCGGCAGTTCGGCCGGTGCGAGGTCGTCGAGCCCGTGACGCTGCACCCGGGACGCGAGCGCATCGAACTCGTCCCACCGGGATCCCTGTCGTGCGACGAGCTGCCACGCCGGGCCGCCGCCGCGCGAACTCAGGCCCGTGGCGCGGCGGCGTCGCTCGAGCTCCAACAGCGCGTCGAGTCGGCGCGGGAGCGCCGCGCCCGGCGCGACGTGCTGCAGGGCATCGGCGACCTGCTGTACCAGCCGTGACGCCAGCTGTTCCCGCGCTTCCGGCAGGAGCTGCGGCGCGCGCTCCACGAAGGCCTCGAGCAGGAGGAATTCACGGTCGCTGAGCTCGGGCGCGCCGATGGCAGCTTCGTGCTCGTCGGCCTGGGCGTTGGCGTCCCTGGGGACTTCGGCGGGCCGGTCGCGGACCACCACGGTGCCGCCCACGATATCACCGAGTCGCCGGCCGCGCGGGTGGAGCACCACCAGCAGTGCGCCGCCCAGGTATGGTGGAGGAAGGAAATCGGCGACGCGAAGCAGGTTGCGCAGGACCGCGCCGGAGCGGCTCACGGCGTGGCCCGACTCGCTCACGACCCGGAGGCCGAGCCAGCGCTTGCCTGGCGTCTGGCCGTGGCGAAACGCCTCGAAGAAAATGAAGTAGCCGTACCAGATGGCGAAGGCGGCGCCCAGCATGAACGCACCGGCGAGCGGGCCGAGGAGGGTGGCGCCGATCCCGGTCAGCACAAACACGAGACTCAGCGCGACCACCAGCACGACCACAATCCCCTGGTCCAGGAAAGCGGCGGCGGCCCGTGAGCCGATGCCCGCAATCTCATAGTCGAGCGCCACGTGCTCCGGGGTCTCGACCACGAGATGCTTGCGCAGGTCGGGCGGCGCAGCCACTGGGAGAGGCATGCCCCAACGTAGTGCCGGAGTGGACTCGCGCGGAAGGCAGGGCGGGCGCATCTTTGGTCGAGGGACAAGCGGTCGAGGGGTCAAGCGCCCGACCACTCGACCCCTCGACTCTCGACCCCCCGACCTTTCGAGCCAGGAATCCCATGCCCGACGTCACCCTCCGCCCGCTGAGCTTCGGTGAAATCGTTGACCATGGGGTGAACCTGTTCCGGCGCCTGTTCGTGCCGTTGGTGCTGGTGCAGGTCATCTGCACTGGCATCATCGTCCCGGTGCAGGCGTTCCTGGCTGGCAGTGGCCGTCAGATGTCGCTGCTCTATTTCCTCATGCTCGTGGCGTCCTTCGTGCTCTCTGGCCTCGCGAGCGCTGCCGTCGCGCTGATCATATCGGAGAATTATCTGGGCCGGCGTCTGGAGGCGCCGCGGGCGCTCCAGCTCGCGCTGCCCAAGCTCGGCGCGGTCATCACGCTGTCGCTCGCGGTCGGTGTGGTGCTGGTCGGGGCAGCGCTGCCCGCGCTGCTGGCCATGGGCGGTGCCTTCGCGTTCATGGCACCCGCGCTCACGGGCGGACAGGTCGGGGTCAACATCGGCCTCGCTGTGCTCCTGTTCCTGGGCGGCATGGTCCTGCTCCTCCTGCCGGTGTTCGTCTTTTCCGGGCTCGCGCTCTCCACACCGGCGCTGGTGCTGGAGGATCTCGATGCGGGCGCGGCGCTGCGCCGCTCATGGACCCTGACCAAGGGCTCGCGCCTCCGTGTCGTCGGGCTCGTGATGATCTCGAGCGTCATCATCATGATCCCGATCATCGCCATCGGCTTCATTGGCGGCATCTTTGCCGCCGGCAGCGGCTCCGGGCCGGCGACGGTGGGCAGCACCGTGGTCACCTCGATCACCACGCTGATCCTCACACCGCTGGTCTATTGCGTCCTGACGCTGCTCTACTACGACCTCCGCGTGCGGAAGGAAGCCTTCGACCTCGAAGTCCTTGCGTCCTCGCTCTCCGATTGACGGCTGCATCCGTAGCGCCTGATTCGCTCCGCGCCGCGCTGGACTCGGTCTTTCGCTCGCCAGCCTATGACTGGCGCAGTCCCGACGTGGCCCTCTCCTGGCTGCGGGAGCGCTGGCTGGCCCTGCTGGCGTGGCTGGGCACGATCCGCGACGCCAATCCCCTGGTATACCGGATCCTGCTCGCGCTGCTCGTCGTGATACTCGTTGCCATCCTGCTGCATGCTGGCTGGATTCTCTACCGCACTGTCCAGCGAGCCGACCGAGGGGCGGAGGAAGCGGCAGTTCCGGGAGCCGTGCCGGTTCTGGGCGCAGCGTGGTTCAGCGCGGAAGCGGACCGACTCGCGGGCGAGGGTCGGTTCGCGGATGCGGTGCAGGCGGCGTTCGTGGCGCTCGCGCACCGACTGGATGAACTCGGCCTGCTGCAATACCACCCGTCCAGGACGCCCGCCGAGTGTGCGCGCGATGCCAGGCTGGGCGAGGGGGACCGGTCCCGGCTCCGCCGGCTGGTGAGGGAACTCTACAGCGCAGCATTCGGCGCCGGCGCGTTCAGCGCCGAGGATTATCGCCGCTGGCGCGCGGAAGCCGACGGAGCGTGGCATGCGCCCGCGCACTAGTCTGCTGCTGGCAGCAGCCGGGTTGGTGATCGTCGCCTGGCTGGCCGCATCCCTGGGTGAGCGCGAGGCGCGTCCGGAAGACCGCGACCTGCGCCGCTCCACCATGCTCACGGGCCCAGCGGGCGCTCGCGCGTGGGCCGAGGCTCTGGAACTCCTGCATGTGCGGGTGACGCGCTTCCGGCACCGCCCCAGCGACCTGCCGCCGCCAGCCGAGGGCGTGGTCGTCGCCGTGCTCGATCCGGCAATCCCGCTGACCGCCATTGACGGACTGCGGCTCGCTGCGTGGCAGGCGTCCGGAGGGAATGTGCTCGCGGCCGGCCAAGGCAGTAACGCCTACATCCGTTGCTTTGGTCTCGCCGTGCAGCCGCGCTACGGAAGCGCCGTGTACCTGCAGGGCGACTCGGTGCGGGTCAATTTCCTGCTCGTGCCCGCCGAGGGCAACGAGAGTCAACGCACCCTGACGGACGCGCCAACATGTTCGGCAGGCTCCTACCACGCTGACACGCTGCTCGCCCTCGCGGGCGGCGAACCGGTTGCCCTGCGGGTCTGGCCGGATTCCGGCGGCATGGCCCTGCTCGTGGCCGATGGCGGACTCTTTGCCAATCGCGCGGTCCGGGAGACCAGGGCGGGCGAATTCACGCTCGGGCTGGTGAGCGGCTCCTTCACCCACGTGATCGTAGACGAGTATCATCAGGGATTCGGGCCCGGCGGGGGGATGCTCGGCGCAGCCTGGCGCTGGCTGGTGAGCACACCAGCCGGCTGGGCCATGATCCAGCTGGGGATCGTCGCTACCATTGCGCTGTTGCTTGGTGCCATCCGTTTCGGGCCGGCGCGCCGGGTGATCGAGCGACGCCGTCGCTCGCCACTGGAGCATGTGCACGCGCTGGCCACGGCGCTGGCCGCCGCCGGCGGTCACGAGGTTGCGGTCTCGCTCGTGGTGAGCGGTCTTCGCCGTCGGCTCTCGCATGGTACCAGTCTGCCGCACGGCGCCGCTCGCGACTGGCTGGTCGCATTGCCCGGCCGCACTCGCACCGCGCAGGGCCGCGCGGCGGCGGAGCGGCTCATCACCCTTACCCATGGCCCGGCGGATGCGCACAGCGTCCGCGAGGCCGCTATTGCCGTGGAGGATGTGTGGCAGGATCTGACTCCCTGATGACAGACGCCGACGTCGCCGCGCACGCCGAGGTCGGCGCCCGGCTGATTGGGGCCGTGAGCGGCGTTGTCCTGGGCCAGGAGCGAGCGATCCGCGAGGCCCTCGGCGCACTCATCGCGCGCGGCCACGTCCTGCTCGAGGGCGTGCCAGGCACAGCCAAGACGCTGCTGGTGCGGGCGCTGTCGGAGAGCCTGAGTCTGGGATTCCGCCGCATCCAGTTCACGCCCGACCTCATGCCATCGGACGTCACCGGGGTGAGCATCCTTGGGGGCGATGGCCAGTTCACCTTCCGGCCAGGCCCGCTCTTTGGTGACCTGATCCTGGCGGATGAAATCAATCGCGCGCCAGCCAAGACCCAGGCGGCGCTGCTCGAGGCGATGCAGGAGCGACGGGTCACGGTGGACGGGGTGTCGCATGAACTGAGCAGCGAATTCACCGTGTTCGCCACCCAGAATCCGGTGGAGTTCGAGGGCACCTATCCGCTGCCGGAAGCGGAGCTGGACCGGTTCCTGGTCAAGGTCGAGCTCGGATACCCCGACGCCACGGTGGAACAGGACATCCTTCACCGTGTGCTCGGGGGATTTGAATCGGACCGTCCCGCGAGCTACGGAATCACGCCCGTGCTCGACCGCGATGGATTGGCGCGCCTGCACGTCGCTTGTACCAAGGTGCACGTCGAGGCATCGCTGGTCGGCTATATCACGGACATCGTCCGCGCCACTCGAGACACTGCGGCGCTCACGCTGGGCGCCTCACCCCGGGCCAGCGTGGGGCTGCTCCGCATGGCGCAGGCCTCGGCGCTGCTGGACGGCCGTGCGTTTGCCACGCCCGACGACGTGAAAACCGCGGCGCCCGCCGTGCTGCGCCACCGCGTGGTGGTCGCGCCGGAACTGGAACTGGAAGGGGTTCGGGCGGATACGGCGCTGGAGTCGGTGATCGAGCGGGTGGCGGTTCCTTCATCGTAAGTCGTAGGTCGTACGTCACGGGTCGCATGACGTACGACCTGTGAAGTACCACTTACGACCTGTGACGTACGACTTACCACGTACGACCCTACACAGGAGTCCCCGATGCGCGCAGTCGCAGTCTCAGTCTCAGTCCTCTCCCTCGTCACCCTCACCGCGCTCCCGCTTGCGGCGCAGCAGCCTGAGCGGTCGATCCGGCGCACGATTCCGATCGAGCGCGGCTTTGCGCGCGCCCTGCAGGCCGGCTCCCGCGACTCGTCGGGATCGCCCACCAGCCGCTATTGGCAGCTCACGACTGACTACGTCATCAGCGCCAGGCTGGAACCGGCCACATCGACTGTCACCGGCAGCGAGCGGATCACGCTCAAGAATCCGTCGCCCGATACCATGAAAGTCGTGGCACTCCGCCTGTACCAGAACCTGTTCGCGCCCAATGTGGCGCGCTCGTCTCCGGTGGCGGCACTGACCAGCGGGATCACCGTTTCGTCGCTGGTCGCCAACGGCGATACGGTCACTCCGGAGGAAGACTGGAGGAAATCCACGGTGGTGCTGGTGAAGCTGGCGAAGCCGATCCTGCCTCGCGCGACCGGCTCGTTCGACGTGAGCTGGTCATTCCAGGTGCCCAAGGTGCCCGAGGATGTCCGAGGCGACCGCATGGGCAGTTGGGGAACTCGCCTCTTTCAGGTGGCGCAATGGTATCCCCAGATCGCCGTGTACGATGATCTTCGCGGCTGGAACACGGATCCCTACCTGGGCGACGCCGAATTCTTCAACAATTTCGGCTCGTTTGACGTGAAGCTGGATGTGCCGGGCGGTTGGCTGATCGGTGCCACGGGAGTGCTGCAGAATGGCGACCAGGTGCTGACGCCCAGGGCGCGCCAGCGACTTGCGCGCGCCGCCTCGAGCGATAGCCAGATCGTGGTCGTCGGGGCGGATGAGCGCGGAGCAGGGAAGGCTACCGCCGCCGGTGATCGTCTCATCTGGCATTTCACCGCCGACAGCGTCGGGGACTTCGCGTGGGCCGCGTCAAACGAGTTCGTGTGGGACGCCACCCGCGCCAGTATTCCCGGCAAGGGTGAAATTCCCATCAACATTCTCTACCTCCCGGAGCACAACCGCTACCGGCAGACCGGCGCCTATGCGCGCCACGCGCTGGAGTACTACTCGAAGCTCTGGATGCCCTACGCCTGGCCCGCGTTCACGCAGGTGGATGGCCCGGAGGGCGGCATGGAATACCCGTCCCTCACCTTCTCGGGGCCGGGCTTCGGCGTGACGGACCACGAAATTGGCCACCAGTGGTGGCCAATGATGGTGGGCGTCAACGAGACCTGGTACGGCTGGATGGACGAGGGATTCAACCAGTACATGAACGAGCTGTCGGGAGCTGCCTTCCGCGACATCACGCCGCGGCTCAATGGCATGGGCCAGCGCTACGGGCACATGGCCGGCACCGCGAGCGAGCCGCCCATGATGTGGGACGCCAACTACGACGGCCCCATGTATTCGTTCGTGACCTATGGGAAGGCGCCGCTCATGCTCTCGATGCTTGGTGGCATCGTGGGCGATTCCGCCGTCCAGCGGGCGATGAGCGGTTACGCCGAGGCGTGGCGTTTCAAGCATCCCTCGCCCTGGGATTACATGTTCTACCTCAATCATGCCCTCAACCGGGACCTGGGCTGGTTCTGGAACTACTGGCTCTTCTCCACGGCAAGCGTCGACAATTCGATCACTGACGTGAAGTCCAGCGGGACGCAGGTGACCGTGACGGTCCGCCAGGACGGTGACATGCCTTCACCCGTCGTGCTCGACTTCACGTTCGCGGGCAGCCCGCCCTCGGTGAGCGGCCTGACGAACGCCACGGTGTCAGGAAACACGGTGCGGGTGACATATCCGGTGGATGTCTGGTTCGATGGGCGCCGAACCTTTGACGCCACTGTGCGGTTCGGCGGACAGAAGATCACGAAGGTGGCCGTCGATCCTGACGGGCGTTTCCCCGACGCCAACGTCGACGACAACGTGTGGCCCCGCGCGATGGCCGGCGGTAACTGAGGCCGCGCATGCTGGTGCCTACCCGCCGCTGGCTGGTGGTCGCGTGCCTGCTCGCGCTGGTGGCAGTGGCCGGGTACACCTGGCAACCCGCTCTTGCGCTCCTGCTGCTGCTGGATATCGCATGGGTCGGGTTGCTGCTCTGGGATGGCTGGCAGGCGCGTCGGGTTCCGCTCACGGTGGAGCGCGAGGCGCCGCCGGCATTTTCCGTGGGTCGCACCCTGCCGGTGTGGTATCGCTGGACCGCCGATCTTCGTCGACCACAGCAGCTCAAGGTTCGCGAACAGATGCCTCCTGCCCTGGGAGGCGCCGATCTTCCCACGCGCAGTGTTCGGCTCCAGCCCGGGGTCACGCGGGAGCGGCTCGACATCACCCCCGTGTCGCGTGGCCAGGGCCCGGGTGGTGCGCTTTCGCTGCGCCGGAGAGGCCCACTCGGGCTGGCCTGGCGTCAGGAGCGCACGCTGCTGCCGTGGGAGCCCACCGTATTTCCCTCGCTCACCGGCGCGCTCACAAAAGGCCTCCCGGCGCAAGCCATCCGACGCCGGGAGGCAGGGCTCAGGAGCGTCCGCCGCCCTGGCGAAGGGCGAATGTTTGAAGGGCTGCGCGAATGGGTGCCAGGTGATGACACGCGGATCATTGACTGGAAGGCCACTGCTCGCCGGCGGAAACCGATCGCCCGGGTGTATGAGGACGAGCGCCGCCAGCGTGTCCTCATCATCCTCGATGCCGGACGTCTCCTCACCGCGGAGTCGGACGGAGTGCCTCGGCTCGAGCGCGCGGTGCAGGCAGCGCTGCGCCTGGCCTACGCCGCGGTGGACCACGACGACGATGTCGGCCTGCTGGTGTTCGCCGACACCATTCAGGCATATGTGCCGCCGGCACGCGGGCGCCGGGCCCTGCGTGCGGTGCTCGACGCGCTGGCGACCGCCGATGGCCGGCTGGTGGAGAGCAACTATCCCCAGGCATTTCGCTATCTCGCCGGGCGCAACCGGAAGCGCGCCCTCACGGTCCTGTTCACTGACGTCATTGACCGTACGGCGAGTTCAGCGCTCGTGGCCCAGGCGGCGACGCTCCGTCCGCGGCATCTGCCGCTCGCGGTGACGCTCAAGGATCCCGCGCTTGAGCGCCTGGCCACGACTCGGCCGGCGAGCGATGCCGAGGCCTACGAACGCGCGGCGGCCGAGGAACTGCTCCTCGCGCGCGAGCAGGCGCTGGACAGCATGCGAAAACAGGGTGTGCTGGTGGTGGATGTCCCGCCCGAGTCAGCCGGCGAGGCCGTGGTGCAGCGGTATCATGCATTGAAGCGGAGGGGAGTGTTGTGACGAGCTGTGAGCTGTGAGCTGTGAGCTATGAGCTATGAGCAACGAGCGCGATCTCGCGCAGCTCGCAGCTCGCAGCTCACAGCGCCGGCACCAAGGGCGCCACTTCGGTGTACACCGCATCAAACGCCAGCACCACGGTGGCATCCAGCTGGGAGCCAGAGACGCGACGGAGTTCCGCGAGCGCGTCACCCACGGAGTAGGGCGCGCGGTATGGCCGTTGGGTGGTCATGGCATCGAAGCTGTCCGCCACGGCGATGATGCGGGCCTCGATGGGAATGTCCTTGCCGCCGAGCCCATCGGGGAAGCCGTTGCCGTCCATGCGCTCGTGGTGTGAACGCACGCACCGCAGCACGGCGGGTGATTCATGCGCCAGTGGCGCCAGCATCTGCTCGCCCAGGGCGGGGTGCTCGCGGATCTGGCCCAGCTCATCCGGCGTGAGTGTCCCGGGCTTGAGCAGGAGTGATTCGCGGGTGCCGACCTTGCCGATATCATGCAGCTCGCCGCCCAGCCGGATCTGCTGCAGGTCGACGCCATCGAAACCGAGCTTGCGTGCCGTGGCCACGGCGTAATGGCTCACCCTGATCGAATGGCCTCGCGTGTAGGCGTCCTTGGCCTCGAGTGCCCGCGCCAGTGTCTGGACGCCCTGGAGAAAGATTTCGTGGATCCGGTGGGACTGGGTGTGAATGCGCTGTTCCAGGTATTCCTGGTAGTATCGGTTCTGCAGGAAGAGCGCCCGCTTTTCCAGCGCCCGGGCCACCCGGGCCCGCAGTTCCCGGATGGAGACCGGCTTGAGCAGGAAGTCGGCGGCGCCGTAATGGAGGCACTCCACCGCCGTGGCGCTGTCGGCGGCCCGGCTGAGCAGCACCACCGAGGTGTCGGGGGACAGCCGCCGCACGTGGGCCAGCAGCTCGAACCCGTCGAGATCGGGCATGCGGATGTCGGCCACGATCAGCGGCAGGTCCTGCTCGCGCTCGAGCACGGCCAACGCCTCCAGTCCCCCCCCCGACTCGAGGCAGGAGAATCCCTGTGCCGAGAGGAGGCAGGTCAGCGCTTGGCGAACATCGGAATCGGGATCGATAACGAGGCACTGCGCCGAACCGCCCGGGAACGGTTCGGTGAACGCTGTGGTCATTTCATTCTTCCTGGCGAAAGGCGCCCACGAGGGCCGAACGCCGAACAAAGTCCACTTACTTTAGAAGGTCCCCGCCCGATTGTAAACACTCGCGGCCGCGGGCCGGCGCAAATCAGCGCATGAGGCCCCTCGTTTTTCACCTGATTCCGCACACCCACTGGGACCGGGAATGGTACGGCACCCGGGCCGAATTCCTGTCCCGGTTGCTTCCCATGCTGGATGGGGCGCGGGCCACGCTCCGCGCAACGCCCGGGCTGCCCTTCCTGCTCGACGGCCAGACGGTCGTCATCGGGGACTACCTGGCGATGCGCCCTGACGCGCGCCACGACATCGCAGCCCTGGTGGCCGGTGGCCAGCTGCAAAGCGGGCCCTCCCACGTGCTCGTGGACGAGCTGATCCCGTCGGGCGAATCACTTATCCGGAACCAGCTGCAGGGTCGGCGGGATCTCCGTGCGCTGGGCGGTACTGCTCGTACACTCTACTCACCGGACACCTTCGGGCATCCATCGGCACTGCCGATGCTGGCGAAGCACTTCGGGCTTTCGGGCATTGCCCTGTGGCGCGGGCGTTCGGGGCAGGGTGACTTCTTTCACTGGCGTGCGCCCGACGGCTCCACCCTGCCGGTGTATCACCTGCCGGCAGCCGGCTATGAAGTGGGGCAGGCACTGCCGGCTGACCCGGCCCGGCTCGCCGTGGAGTGGCCGAGGTTGCGTGACGACCTGGTGCGGCGCGCGGCCACGCGGCACATCGCCGTTTTCATCGGCGCCGACCATCATCCCCTTCGTACCGACCTGCCCGCGCTCGTTTCCGCACTGAGCCATCTCGAATCCGGTGCCGAGGTGAGGTTCTCCTCGCTCGATGAATTCATGGCGGCGGCAACGGCCGAGTTGGGGGATGCTGAAACCGTCATGGGCGAATTGCGGACGGGGCAAGATCACACCTGGTCGCTGCAGGGCGTGCACGGAACCCGTCTCCCGCTCAAGCGGCTCAACGCGCTCAGCGAACTCCTGCTGGAGCGGCACGCCGAGCCGCTCGCGGCGCTGGCAAGTCGAGCGCAAGCTGGCGATCAGCGGCCGCTGCTGGACATGGCCTGGCGCCTTGTCGTCGAGAGCCAGTTTCACGACACCATTTGCGGGACCGTGCACGACGATGCGGCACGGGAGGCGGCCCAACGACTTCGTGACGCCGCCGTGTTCGGCCGGTCTGTTCGCGCGCGGGCAATGGATCGGCTTGGCGGAGTGCCCGATGTGCCCCTGGCGGTTGACGCCGATGCTGGAACGCTGCTGCTCTGGAATCCGCGGGCCACTCAGGCCGGAGGCGTCGTTGTGGTGGACGTAACGCGATTCCGGGAGGACGTCCTGGTCGGCCCGCCTGATGGGCGTCGGGCCAGGCGAGTTGGCGCGGGCCGAACCCCCGAGCTCATCCTTGGCGAGGGCACCGCCCTCCACACACAGGCTCTTGGAACCGAGCAGGGCATAGAGCGCGTGGAATCGGCGCTTCGCTATCCCGACGCTGACCGGGTCGATGCCACCCGGATCGCGGTGCTGGTCCCGCCGATGCCCGGCCTGGGATTGGAGACCGCTCGGCTCTCGCGGGCTCCGCGGCGCAATGCATCGGTCCACGGAGCATGGGCAGACGCGCGCGGGCTCGGCAACCGGCATCTCAGGATTCGGCTAGACTGTCACGGACAGCTGGATGTCGAGGCGCGGAACGGCGTGACGCTTCACCACGTCCTGGAGCTGGAGCACCAGTCCGACACGGGTGACTGCTATACCGCAAGTCCTCGCGGCCCAGTGGGCGCGCTTCCGATTCCAGCGCGGTGGCGCGTCGTGGCGGGTGGACCGCTGCTCGCCGCCGTCGAAGGTGATGCCGGCACCGCAACCTTGCGCTATCGGCTGCGGCTCGAGCTCCGGTACGGCGAGGCGTTCCTTCGGGTGCGCATTGAGCTCGACAACCGCGCGGTGGATCAGCGAGTGCGGCTGCGCATTCCGGTCGGTACGGCGCCATACGCGCTGGCGGGAGCGCCGTTTGGGTACGAGCGTCGACCTCCTGCGGTCGCGCCAGGCTCGAAACGCGAGCGGTCGGTCCCGACCGCACCGGCACAGCGCTTTGTTGCCGCAGCGTCGGCGGATGGCGGCGCGGCCCTGCTCACGCCGGGGCACATGGAGTACGAGCTTCGCGACGATGGCGACCTCCTGCTTACGCTCCTCCGCTCCACAGGCCAGCTCTCGCGCGCCGACCTGCCCGAGCGGCCGGGCCACGCCGCCTGGCCCATGCCGGTGCCCGGCGCCCAGTGCCGGGGACGGAGCACTGTTCATTTCGCGCTCCGCCCATGTGCCCCGGCCGATGCCGACGACCCCGCCGTGCTCCACGCAGCGTGGGAGGAAGCGTTCCTTGCCCCGCATGCGAAGTGGTGCCGCGGTCGGGACGCCTCGGTGGCGAACGTCGGCGCTGAACTGGTGGGACATGGGCTGGCGGTGAGTGCCATCAAGCCGGCGGAGCAGGGGCCCGGCATGATCCTGCGTGCCGTGAACCTGCTGGACCGTGAAGTGAATGGCGCCTGGCGCATCAATCCGGCGCCCAGTGAGGCGTGGTTGCTCCGTGCTGATGAAACCAGAATCGAATCGCTGGCCCCGGACGGCGCTGCCGTCCCGTTTCGGGTGGGTCCGCGCACGCTCTCAACCATCCTGGTCCTCTGATGGCTCCGACGCCGAGGCTGCGCTCGCTGGACGCCTTCCGTGGCCTTGCGATCGCGGGAATGATTCTGGTCAACAATCCGGGGAGCTGGAGTTACGTCTATCCGCCGCTGGATCATGCGCCCTGGCATGGCTGGACCCCGACCGATCTCGTGTTTCCGTTGTTTCTCGTTGCCGTCGGTGTGTCACTCACGTTCTCCTTCGGGCGGCGGCTGCGGGAAGGCGCCACGCGCACCGGCCTGTTCAGGAAGATCGTGACGCGTTCCCTGTTTCTCATCCTGATCGGAGTCGCACTCAACTTCATTCCGTCCTTCGATGTGCACACGCTCCGGTACAGCGGCGTACTGCAGCGGATCGGGCTGGTCTACTTTGTCGCCGCGTCCTTGTACCTGGTGCTCGCACCCCGCGCACTTGCTGTGCTGGGGGCCGCATTGCTCGTGGGTTATTGGCTGGCCATGACACTCGTCCCGGTGCCCGGGTATGGGCCAGGGGTGCTCGAGCCGATTGGCAACCTGGCGCAGTACATCGACAGTCACCTGCTGGCCGGTCACATGTGGAAGGCGGATTGGGATCCCGAGGGGTTCCTGAGCACGGTGCCCGCGGTGGTGTCGTGCCTGATGGGAATCCATGCCGGCCTGACACTCCAGCGGGCGGAGGCACCCGAGGCACGCACGGCGCGGCTGGCGCTCAGCGGCTTCGGAGCACTGGTGCTCGGCTGGCTCTGGAGCTTCTGGTTTCCCATCAACAAGAGCCTCTGGACCAGCTCGTATGTCCTCTTCACCGGCGGTCTCGCCCTGCTCATCCTGGCCATTCTCTATTGGTGGATCGACATCCGCCGGCGCCGGGCCTGGAGCACGCCGCTCTGCGTCTTCGGGGTGAATGCGCTGCTCGCATTCGTGCTCTCAGGATTGCTCGCGCGTCTGCTCATCGCCTGGAAGATTGGCGACACGTCGGCACGCGGATGGATCTATGAGCACTGGTTCGCCAGCTGGGCGGGCCCACTCAACGGCTCCCTCGTTTTCGCGCTGGCCTACGTGGTGTTGTGGTATCTGGTCCTGCTGGTGCTGGACAAGCGAGGATGGTACGTGAAATTGTGAGGCGGAAAGCGAACGCCTGAACGCTGCACGCTGAGCGAAGACAAGTCCCTTCGGTCTTCAGCCTTTCACCCTCCTCGGATCCCACGCATCCTGCAACGCATCGCCGAGGAGGGTGGAAGCAACTACGACGAGCACGAGCGCCACGCCGGGTGCCAACGCAACCCACGGCGCGTTGACGAGCGTATCCCGTCCTGATGCGATCATGGTGCCCCACGAGGACGCAGGCGGCTGGACACCGACACCAAGGAACGACAGTCCCGCCTCCAGCATGATCGCATTCCCGAAGCCAAGCGCCGCAGCCACGAGTGCGGGGGTGAGCACATTGGGGAAGACATGACGCAGGAGAATGCGGAACCGCCCGCCGCCCAGCGCGCGCGCGCCATCCACGAAGGGGCGAGCCATGATGCTGCGCGCTTCACCGAAGACCAGCCGGGCCACGCTCATCCAGCCCGTGACACCCAGCACAACCACCACGAGTACGGCACTGGGCTGCCAGAGCGAGGCGAGCAGCAGCAGCAGGACCACCCGCGGAAGCGCGAGCGCAAAATCGGTCACTCCCAGCAGTCCGGCACGAACCATTCCGCGAGATGCGCCGGCTAGTGCTCCGACCCCGAGCCCGAGCAGCGAGGAAATGAGCACGGCGAGCGCACCTACGGCGAGCGACAGGCGCGCGCCATAAAGCAGGCGGGCCCAGACGTCGCGCCCCAGCCGGTCGGTGCCAAGCAGGTGGAAGACGCCGTGCAGGTCGGTCGCGCCGGGCTGAAGGAAGCGGGTGGCTGCGACATCGCGGGTCAGTTCCGGTCCGATGCTGGTGACCAGGGGCGCACCGAGCGCGAGGCAGATGACCACCACGAGGATGAGTCCACCCCAGGCCGCTCGCCGGTCATCCAGCATGCGGTTCACGCGCCACTCGCCTGGCGCAGGCGAGGATCCGTGAGGGCTGCCAGCCATTCCGCGAGAAGGTTGCCGGTCACGACCAGGAGGGCGCTCACCGCCGTCGCGGCCATGACCACGGGATAGTCGCGCGCCTGGACCGCTTCCACCAGCACTCGGCCCACGCCGGGCCAGGCGAAGATCGCTTCCACGAACACCGCGCCCGAGAAGAGCGCCGGCAGCGACAGCCCCAGCAGGGTGACGACGGGCACCAGCGCGTTGCGGAGGATATGATGGAAGCGCACTCGTCGCCCCGAAATCCCCTTGGCGGCCGCCACGGTCACGAACGATTCCCCCTGCACGTCGAGCATGGCCGCGCGAACGAAGCGAGCGGTACCGGCGATGCCGATCAGCGTGAGCGTCGCGAGCGGGAGGGCGAGATGGCGCAACGTGTCGATCACGCGTGCGCCAGGACTCAGGAAATCGGCATCGAGCCCGGTGGCGCCGAAAGCCGGGAGCCACCGCAGCGCGTACGCGAAGAGCATCACCAGCATCAGGCCCAGCCAGTAGCTCGGCATGGCGAAGAGGGTCACCGTGGCCACGGAAAGCCCGGTGTCGAGGCCGGTCCGGTTGCGGGCGGCCTGGATGGTGCCGATGATGATGCCGATGAAATAGCTCAACAGGAGCGAGATGCCGGCCAGTTCGACGGTGCGCGGCCAGGCGCGGCCGATCATGCGCAGGACGGGCTCTCCGGTTTCAATCGAGCGCCCCCAGTCGCCCCGCACGAACGCCCGGGCCCAGTCCGTAAACTGCTCGGGCAAGGGGCGGTCGAGCCCAAGCATCCGACGCTGCGCTGCGACCTGGCCGGCAGTGGCGTTGGGGCCGAGCAACCGTCGCACCGGATCACCGGGCGAGGCGTGCAGCAGCACGAACGTCAGCGCCAGCACCCCGACGATGACGGCGATGCCCCGAACGAGCCGGACAAGCATGGAGGCCAGCATCCGCCTATTCTACCGCATGACCCGAGCGCGAAACAGGCGCGTCGGCCTGGCCGCGGTGCTGGCCTTGGCCGGTTGTGGGCCGATGGCCGGCCGCCGCGGCGCCACGGTCATGTTTGCGTCGGGGGCCGATCTCCAGAGCATCAACCCGTTGCTCACGCTCCATCCGCTTGCCCATCAGGTGCAGCGCTACGTGCTCTTCACCACGCTGGTGCGCTATGACAGCACCATGGAACTCGAGCCGTACCTGGCGCGGAGCTGGCGCTGGTCTCCCGATCACCGTCAGCTCACGTTCACGCTGCACGACGACCTGCGCTGGCACGATGGCAGGCCCACGACGGCGCACGACGCCGAGTGGACCCTCAACGCGGCGCGCGACAGCGTCACCGGGTATCCCCGGTACCACGATGTCCGCGACATGCAGCAAGTCTCCGCTCCGGATGACACGACGCTGGTGCTGACATTCAGGGAGGCTCAACGCACCGTTCCTGATGTACTCACTGACCTCGCGGTGCTTCCCGAGCATCTGCTGGGCGCCATTCCGCACGGCGAGTTGCGCCAGGCGCCGTTCAACGAGCATCCGGTTGGCAACGGCCCGTTTCGATTCGTGTCGCACGAGGCCAACCGGCGTTGGGTTTTCCAGCGCAACGACAGCTTTCCCGCGTCGCTTGGCGGCCCGCCGAAGCTGGACCGGTTCATCGTGGTGGTGGTGGACGAGCCGGCGACCAAGCTCGCCGCGCTGAGCTCGGGTGAATTGGACTTCGCTGGCATCCAGCCCGCGCATGCGGAGTTCGTGCGCCGTGATCCGGGCCTTGCCGTCGTCACGTATCCGCTCCTCTTCACGTACGGCATCGTCTTCAACACCCGGCATCCGCCCTTCGACCAGCGTGCCGCCCGACGGGCCGTGTCGGATGCGCTCGATCGCCAGGAAATCGTGGACGGCTACCTGTTTGGCTTCGGCACGCCGGCATGGGGACCGGTGCCGGCGGGGGTGCCGGGGAGGATCGACAGCGCGGCGCTTGGTCAATGGGCAACCGTTGACCGTCGACCGTCGACCGTCGACCGGCGACCCTCCTTCCAGCTCCTCACCGTCGGCTCCGGCGAGGCCGCGTTGGAGCAGCTGATCCAGGCACAACTTGCGCGCGCAGGGTTCGAGGTTCATATCCGGCAGATGGAACTGTCCGCCTTCCTCGACCGGGTGTATGGCGCAGGCCATGATTTCGATGCGGCGGTCCTCGGGGTGCCCGGTGATCCGGGCCTCGGGTATCTTGCCCCGCTGCTCGAGCTCGCTGGCGTTCCGGCCGATGGAAATACCGATGATGAACAGCGTACCTTTCATGATGCGGTGCCGGTGGCATTCCTGTATCATGCGCGCGGATTGCAGGGCATGAATCGGCGCGTGCATCATGTCGTGATGGATCTCCGCGGTGAGCTGCCTACGATCGCGGAATGGAGCGTGGAATGAACACGCGGCGAGCGCACGCGGCGGCCCCCGTGCGGCTCGACTTTGCGGGCGCCTGGACCGATGTCCCGCCCTTCTCCACCCGCGAAGGAGGCGCGGTGGTCTCCGCTGCCATCGACCTCAAGGTGCATGTCAACATCCTGCCTGGTGGCAACGGTGTCGAGCTGATCTCCGAGGATCTCGAGATCCGGGAGCGGCTGGAGGGCGGGGAGTCGCGTGTGCCTCTCCTGGCGCACGCCGTCCGGCACTGGCCGGTCGCTGACGCCACGATTGTCTGCCGGAGCGATGCGCCGCCAGGTTCCGGTCTCGGTACCAGCGGGGCCATGGGAGTCGCCACGGTGGCCGCACTGCATCACGCTCGCGGCGAGAGCGTGGACAGCGCTACGATCGCGCAGGAAGCGTGGGAGGTGGAAACGCGGGATGCCGGTATTCCGGGCGGACGCCAGGATCAGTGGATGGCAGCGTTGGGCGGATTTCGCTACCTCGAGTTCCACGATCCCGAAATTCACACCGAGCCGCTCGCACTCGACGCGGCGTTCGCCGCGGAGCTGGAGAATGCCGTGGTACTGTGCTACACCGGCATGTCGCGGGTGTCGGGTGGCACGATCGCGCGGGTCATGGCCGCGTACGAGCGGGGCGAGCGCGGGGTGACGGCCGCGTTGCGTGGCCTGCGCGATCTCGCGGTCGGGATGCGCGCGGCCCTGCGCGAGGGATGCCTGGAAGAAGTGGGTCGCATCCTCGCGCGCAACTGGGAACTCCAGCAGCAGCTCGACCCCGCCATGTGCACGACGCGGATGGCCGCGCTCGAGGCCGCCGCCAGGCGGCATGGCGCGATCGGCGGCAAGGCCGCCGGCTCCGGGGCCGGTGGCTGCATGTTCTTTCTGGCGCCAGGACGCAAGGCAGCAGTAGAAGCTGCCGCACGGGAAACCGGCGCCAGCGTACTCACGGTGCGGTGGGCAAGGGAGGGTGTCGCGACGTGGTAACGGTGGAAGACCTCGAAACTCTGCGCGGGCGCGTGAATGAATCGCCCGAGCTCACGGCGCTGGAGCGCCGGATCCGCGAGCGGGCCGACCGCATCATCAAGGAGCCGCCGGTTGTGCCAGCCGAGAAGGCACTGATGTCCCGCGTCGGCGGCACGTGCCCCCACGACGGCACCCCGATCGGGTTCGATCCCTGGTGCACCGACCGCTGGCAATGTCCGCACTGTTTCCAGGCCGCTGATGGCGACTATCACCGTCGTCACTGGGCACGCTACCAGCATCTCTGGGTCGCTGAGCAGGCGGCCAGCCTCGCCGCGCTTGCCGCACTCGGTGGCCACGACCGGGCCGGTGAGCGGGCCATCTCCCTGCTCGATGCGTACAGTGGTTACGCCGAGTATCCCAATCGCGACAACGTACTCGGACCTGCGCGACTCTTCTTCTCCACATATCTCGAATCCATCTGGCTCACGAACTGGCTCGGCGCCGCTGTCATGCTGCGCGAGGCGGGGTTGTTGCCTGAGTCTACCACGACGATCGTCGACCAGGTGGCGGACGAGGCGGCGTCACTGATCGGCGAGTTCAACGAGGGATTCTCCAACCGGCAGGTGTGGCATGACGCGGCACTGGCCGCGGTTGCTGTCTGGTTTGAGGACGCCGAACTGGCTGAGCGCGCCATTGAAGGCGACAACGGCTTGCTTGCGCTGATGGCGCGAGGCCTCGGCGGTGACGGCATGTGGCACGAGGGCGAGAACTATCACCTCTTTGCGCTGCAGGGAATGTTGACCGGGGTGCGCTGGGCGCGCCTCTGCGGCATGGACCTGCCGGCCGATCCCGCCCTGGCGGCGCATCTTGCGAGTGCCCTGCGCGCGCCGCTGATCACCGCCTTGCCGGACGCCACCTTCCCGGCCCGCAAGGACTCCCGCTTCGGCGTGTCGCTGTCCCAGCCGATGTATTTGGAACTGTGGGAAGTCGGGCTCGGAATGCTCACTGGCCGTGAAGGCGCCGACCTTACCGGCATGGCCGACTGGCTGCGCAGCCGCTATCGCGATCCGGCGCCGCCTGCCCGGTTCTTCGATTCGTACCTGTTCGAGGCGGGTGAGCCGGCGCCTGCCGTGCGCGATCGCACGTCGCTGTCATGGAACGTGCTGATGGAGGGCCTCGCGGAACTGCCGGAAGAATCGACCTGGACGCCGCCCAGCACCCTGATGCAGTCCCAGGGACTTGCCGTCCTTCGTGATCCTCGCCGCTATGTGAGCCTCGAAACGGGCGCCTGGAGCGGTGGCCACGGACACCCTGATCGCCTGCACCTGTCGTGGTTCGCCGACGGTATCAACTGGCTCACCGATCCTGGCACCGGCAACTACGTCGATCGCGACCTCTTCTGGTATCGCTCGACGCTCGCCCATAATGCGCCCCTGCTGGACGGCAAGTCCCAGCGTGGCGGCGATGCACACTGTGATGCATTCGAAGCGGGCGACGAGTGGTCATGGGTGCGCGGAATCTGGGACGACGTCACGCGTACGGTCGTCATGGGTCCGGCATACCTGCTCGACGTGGTACAGCTCGCCAGTGACAGGACGCGGACCATCGAGCTGCCCTGGCATCTCGCCGGGGCCCGGATACCGGAAGGCGCTGGCCAGGCCTCGACCCTGGATCTGGGTGAGTTCGTGGAGGACGTGCGCCAGCTCGCGCCCGACGCGGATGGCTGCTGGCGGGTGACCGCCCTCGAGCGCAACCAGCCGCTCGTACTCACCTTCGCGGGCGGCGGAGATCTCTTTGCTGCGACGGGACCGGGGCTTCCTGGCGCCGCCGAGCAACGATTCCTGCTCCGCCATGCGAACGCCAACGATGTGACGCTCGCGACGTTGCTGACCGTGGGTGATCAGCCCGGTAGCGTCTCCATTGAAGGCGGGACCATCATTGTCGAACTTGGCGGCGAGCGTCACGTCCACGCGCTGCTCAGTGACGGCTGGGAAGTCCAGACGCCGGCCGCTCGCATGCGCCTCGGTGGCCATCTCCTGCGACAGCCCGACTTCGAGCCGCTGCTGACCAGGGTGCGCAACGATCCTGCCCGCGGCACGGCACTTCGCCTCCCGGATCCCCCCGCGCTCGATGGGTCACCGGAGGGCTTCGACGAGAGCATGCCGTTGATGCTGGATCATGACGATCAGTATCGCAGGAGCGAGGAGCCGTACGAGGGCCCCGAGGTGTTCAGCGCCCGGGCCAGCGTCAACTGGGATGATGATGCGCTGTACGTGGAGATCGAGGTGCTGAAGGCCTCGCCCACGTTCCGGCCCGGGGACGCCGCGCCGCTCGAGTTTGACAACGACGCCGAGGACATTCACTCCGACGGGCTGCAGCTCTACCTGCAGGATCCGGAAGGCGAGCTCTGGGGCGTGCTGGTCGTGCCTGCCGAAGATGGGAACCTTCGGGTTCGTCCCGCGGGTGGCTCGGCGGCGGACCCCGCTTCGGTGCGTGGAGCGTGGGCGCTGACGGAAGAGGGCTACCGCGTGACCGTCGCGCTGGCACCCGACTTCTGGGCCAACCTGGCGATGCTGGAGCAGGTGAGATTTGACCTCGCGGTCAACGAGATGCGGCCGGGCCGGCTGCGCCGCGCCGGCCAGCTGGTCTGGAGCGGTGGCGGCGGCTGGGTCTATCTGCGTGGCGATTGGCAGGACGCGAGCAGGCTGGGGGTGCTCGACCTCGCATGAGCTCGCATATTCCCGGCTTCACTTCCACCGGCAGCAAGCGTCCCGAATCACTCTACGGCATCGCGCAGCCCGACGGAGCGCCGCTTCGCATGGTGCGCGCGTCGGGCTGCACCGTCACCGGCGACGACGGACGGTCATACACCGATTTCATCATGGCCCTCGGCGCCGTCGCGCTCGGTTACGCCCACCCTGCCGTCACGGCGGCGGTCGCGCAGGCTGCGGCCGACGGCCTTGTGGGCCCGCTCGCCCCCGTTCTTGAAGAGCAGGTCGCCGCCCATCTCTGTCGGCTGCTGCCACCGGCGGAAGAGGTGCGCTTCCTCAAGACCGGTGCGGAAGCGGTAGCCGCTGCGATCCGGATCGCGCGTGCGCAGACCGGGCGCGAGGATGTGATCGGTTGCGGATATCATGGCTGGCTCGATGGGACCCAGGAAGACGGCACGTGCGGCGTGCCTCCGGGCATCTCCTCACTGTTCGCGCGCATCCCGTTCAACGATGCCGAGGCGGCGACGGCTCGCATTCGCGCTGCCGGAGACAAGCTGGCCGCGGTCATAGTCGAACCGGTGATCGAGGCGGCGCCGTCGCCGGAATGGCTCACGGCACTCCGGACGGAAACCCACCGCGTGGGCGCGGTGCTCATCTTCGATGAGATCAAGACAGTAGGGCGGGTGGCCTTGAACGGCGCGGCGGGACGCTGGGGCGGTGAGCCCGATCTCGTGGTGCTGGGCAAGGCCATTGCCAACGGCATGCCGCTGGCCGCCGTCGCCGGGCACCGAGACATCATGTCGGCGGTCACGAAGACATGGATCAGCTCCACCCTCGCCACCGAGTTCGCGTCACTCGCCGCCGCTGAGGCGACGTTGCTGGAACTGGAACGTGCAGACGTGCCGGCACACCTCGAGCGGGTGGGCGGAATGCTGCTTCACGGACTTCATCGGATCGTGGGGGAGTTCCCGGCGCTCCTGCGGCGTGCCGTCGGGCTTCCGGCGATGTGCTTCCTGGAATTCACGACCGGCGATCACGGCCGGGATATCGTCGTCGGCTGTGCGCGGCGCGGCCTGCTCTTCAAGCGTTCGGCCTACAATTTCGTTTCTCTGGCACACGACGAGCGCGCCGTAGCCGGCGCGCTCGACGTGCTGCAATCGGTGCTGCGCGAAACGCGCTAGTTTGAATTCCGGCCTCCGCCAAACTGCTGGCGGCGCTCCTGCATCAATCGCTGCGTTTCAGCCTTCTTCCAGCTCTCGTACTTCGGCTTCTGTTCCGGCGTCAGGAGTGCTGCGACGCTGGCGTCGAAGGACTTGGCCGCGTCCTGCAGCGCCCGTCCCTGGGTCCGGGACGCCCTCATCATTTCCATGCCTTGCTCACGGTTCCCAGACTGCATCGCCTCGCGAGCCTTGGTTCGTTGCGCGGTGACACTGTCGCGGAGCGCCTGGGTGGCCGCTACATGGGCATCGCGAAGCTTGGTGTACTGTGCGGCCTGGTCGCCGCTCAGGCCGAGGGCCTTGGTCAGGACGTCGGCGGTAGGGGGAACTTCCATGGCATAGGGGCTCATGTCGGCCATGCGGCCGCCGCCCATGCCCCGTCCGGCGCCGTTGCCCTGCGCCACGAGGGCGGCTGGGGCGAGGAATGCCAGGACGGCAAACTGCAGGGAGCGCATCTTCATACCAGGACCTCCAAGGGGTTCGTACGGCCCGTTCTCGGGCCCGGATCAGATACGCGGCAGGCCGGCCACATGTTGACTCGACAGCGCCGCCCGACCTGCGCATCTTCCGCCTGTGCTGATTGACGTCCACGTTCACTTCCTGCACGCGGCCTCGCCGCGCAGCGACTGGCAGGCGCGCAACGAGAGCCGGATGCGCGCCGCGGGGCGCATCGGGATCACGTGGCAGGTGTCGTCAATCCTTGGCACATGGGGCGATCGATCCCCCATCTACTTTCCGTCTCCCGCCGATGTTACGCTCGCCAACGAGATCCAGCGGCAGATTGTCGCGCGGTATCCCTGGCAGGTGCGCGGATACGTGGTGGTCAACCCCAACTTCACCGAGCATGCGCTTCTGGAGCTTGAGCGCGGCAAGTCCGGCGGGATGATCGGGCTCAAGCTGGCCGCAAGCCGCCGAGCCGACGACCCCCTGCTCGATCCGCTCTGCGAGGCCGCGGCCCGGAACGGCTTTCCGGTTCTCCAGCATATCTGGCAGCATCGCCGCCGTGACTTTCCGGGTCAGGAAGCTTCTGACGCGGTGGAACTTTGCCGCCTGGCGCGCCGGCATCCGTCGGTGGTCTTCATCCTCGCGCACATCGGAGGCGGGGGCGACTGGCTTCATTCGCTTCGGGAGGTGCGCCGCGTGCCGAACGTGTACGTGGATCTCTCGGGGAGTGGCGTTGACGGTGGAATGCTGGAGCAGTGCCTCGACGCCGTCGGGGCGGGACGATTGCTCTGGGGCACCGACCTGACGATGGATACGGGGCTCGCCAAGCTGCGATACCTCGAACGGCTCCTCGGTGACGAGACACTGGACCTGATCCGTTACCGCAACGCCCTCTCGATCTTTCCGCCCGCCAGCTTCCCGGAGCAGTGATGCGGATTGACGTCAACGCTTCGCTGGGATCGTACCCGTGGCGCCGGGTGCCCGGCACGTCGCGCAGTGCACTGCGCGCGGCCATGGACCGGACGGGGATAGATGCTGCCTGGGTATTTCATCTCCCAGGTCTTGCGTGGCGCGACCCGATGGAGGGAAATCCCTGGCTGGTTGACGTGTGTTCACACGAGCCCCGATTCACGCCGGTGCCGGCGATTCATCCGGGGCTGCCGGACTGGGAACGCGAACTGGAAGGGATGCATCGGGCAGGCGTGAAGATCGTGCGCGCTGACCCCACTTGGTATGGCCTGGCGCCAGCGGGCGCTGAGATGCGGTTACTGGCACGAGCGACTGCGTGCCTCGGCATCCCGCTCATGATGGCGGTGCGGTTCGAGGACGGCCGCCAGCGGCATCCGCTCGATCGCGCCGAGGAACTGCCGGCCGCCGCCGTGCGCACCCTCGTGCGCGAAGACCCGGCCGTGCGGCTCGTCATAACCCATGCCGACCGCGGGTTCATCGACGAAGTGCATTTCGGGTCGACTCCGGCGGAAGCCGAGCGGATCTGGTGGGACATCTCGTGGGTCTGGGGCCCACCGGAAGATCACCTTGCAACGCTGCTCGAAACGATCGGGCCGGGGCGCTTTCTCCTGGGAAGCGGCCAGCCATTGCGGTTGCCGGAGACGCCGCTGGCCCGGCTCGACCTGCTGGACCTGTCGGCTGATGACCGCGCGAGCATCGAGTCAGCCAATGCGCTCGCCATTCTTGGGCAGGTCTGATGGACGACATCGTCGAGCGTATCCGCCGCGGCGTGATCGCGGCCGTGCCGGTTCCCTTCACGGATACGGCCATCAATGAAGCGGCGCAGCGCCGCTACGCTGAAAGCCTGCGCCTCGAACCGCTCGCTGGTGTCGCGGTCTGGGCCCATACTGGACGCGGCCCGCATCTTTCACCCGAACAGCGCCGGAGCGTGCTGGAGATGTGGCGCGAGGCCTTGCCCGACAAGGTGATCGTGGCGGGCGCACACGATATCGGCACCGCGATTGATGCGCGGCGTCGCGGCGCCGACGCGTTGCTCATTCACCCGGTGGCGGACGACCCGATCCGGCATCATGACCGGCTGAGCCGCGAGCTGCCTGGCATCGTCTTCTGGCTTTATGACGCCGCGGGCGGAATCGCGTATGACGACGCCACCCTGCACGCCCTGCTCGACCTCCCGCACATCATGGGCATCAAGATCGCCACGCTCGACTCGGTCATGACCTACCAGCGACTGGTGACCCTGGTGCGCCAGCATTCCGGCAAGCTCATCATCACGGGCGAAGACCGGTTCTTGGGCTATTCGCTCATTGGCGGCGCTGACGCCGCGCTCGTCGGCATCGCGGCATCGGTGCCGGCGCTCTCGGCGGCGCTCTTCGAGGCCAGGGATGCCGGGGATCATGGCCGTTTCCTGAGGCTCACCGGCGCAGCAGATGCATTTGCCGCCCACACTTTCTGTCCGCCGATGGAGGGATACATCCGACGGATGCTCTGGGCTGCGGCAGCGGAAGGACGCATCCCCGTGGACGCCTGTGATGACCCGTGGGGCCCGCCCCCTGGGAACGGTGAGCGGGAGCGCGTCATGCAGGCGGTGCGGGATGCTCAGTCGGCTCTGGGATGATTTCGAGCGGTTTGGCCGCGAGCTGCCCACCGACT
>DASTFH010000037.1:0-22249 GCA_035708725.1 Gemmatimonadales bacterium
CCTCGTTCGGCCACGGCGTGCTCTTGCGCGGCTTCGAGCCGCGGGCCTGCCTCACGAATGGATTCGAGGATCTCGGCGAGCCGCGTGCCCGTCGGCTCGACCCCACCGGTGAGCCAGAGCGCCACGGCGCCCACCACCTGATTGCCGGCCGCCATGATGGGCTCGAGCTGGACCATGGCTGGCCGCTGGCGGCGGTCGCCCGCCGCACCGCCCAGGGGATCTCCGCGCACCACCATCCGCTCCATCTCCCCGCGCGCGACTTTGTCCAGATCGCAATCGCGCGCCACGATCTTCTCGAGCAGCCGACGATCGGCATGGCCCGACACACCCACCACGCGCACGCCATCGGGTTCGCGCGAGGCGACCACGACTGCGGCATTGGTGGTGCGCTCGAGCTGATAGGCCAGCCGCAAGGCCACGCTGCCCACCGACTCAATAGCGCCGGTGTCCGGGCGCGCCTGTGCCAGCGCCACCACTTCGGGCCGGCGCTTCAACCCTTCGAGCAACCGGTCCAGGTCCTCGTCGATCTCAGGACTCGGCGTGGCGCCGGTCGGAACCAGGAGCGCCACCGCAAAGCGGTTCCGGCTGCGGATCACCAGCGTCCCGGCCTCCACACGCTCCACCCCACTCCGTTCAGCGTCGCGCGCGCTCTCGACCCGGCGGTCGAGTGAGACCACTTCACTGACGGTCAGCCGGTCCGCGTCGATGACCCGCTCGATAACGGGATCGTCGTCACCCACGGCTCGCTCGGAGAGCCAGACGCCGAGCGCACCGTGTGCCCGAAGCAGCCAGCGCAAGGCCGGCTCCGGGAGCAACTCGGGCCCGGCCACTGGCCGCGTGGCGAGTCCCGGCCGGCCCGCAGCGCTACTGAAGCGAACGTGGGCGTACCAGCCTGCCACCAGCCCGACGATGAGCGCCAGGATGAACGGGGTCATCGGGACAGAATGCGGCTCGCCGCTACCGCGGCACCGAAGCCGTTGTCGATGTTGACGACGGTGACGCCCGAGGCGCAGGAGTTGAGCATGCCGAGCAGCGCTGCGAGACCACCAAAGGAAGCGCCGTAGCCGACGCTGGTGGGCACGGCAATGACCGGCTGGCGAAGCAGGCCACCCACCACGCTGGGCAAGGCGCCCTCCATACCGGCAACGACGATCACGACGTCTGCCGCGCGCAGCCGGTCACTCTCGGCGAGCAACCGGTGCAGCCCGGCAACGCCGACGTCGACCAACCGGTCAACGCCGTGGCCGAAGGCCTGGAGCACCACCGCCGCTTCCTCTGCCACTGGCAGGTCGCTGGTGCCCGCCGAAACGACTGCGACGGTGCCGATCGCCTCGGCGTGCTTGTCGGACTGGAGCCACGCGACCCGGGCCATGCTGCTCCAGCGCATCGTCGGGAAGCGTTGCTGCAGGAGGGAGCGTTGCTCGTCCGTGACCCGCGTGGCCAGGAAGCCGCCACCGGCGTCGGCGAGCCGCTCCGCAATGGCCACTACCTGGTCGGCGGTCTTGGAGGCAGAAAAGATTACCTCGGGCCGGCCCTGCCGGAGCGCACGGTGGTGATCAATGGTGGCAAACGGCAATTGTTCAGAGGGGAAATTGCGCAGCTGCTCGAGCGCCGCATCCGAGCTGATTCGGCCGGCCGCGACCGCGGCCAGGAGATCGGCCAGGGCCGCGGGTGTCACGCCACGCGCGGGATCGGCGTGAGGTCGCGATCCAGGTACGCGTGAAAGATCTGCTCCGCCCCGGTCATGGTCTCGACCTGGAAGAGCCGCTGCCGCAGTTCGCTCGCACCATGCAGCCCCTTGGTGTACCAGCCGAGATGCTTCCGGAACTCGATCACGGTCTTGCGCGAGTCTCCCTGGAGGCGCAACGCCAGCCGGGCGTGCTGCAGCGCCACGCGAAAGCGCTCGCGCGCATCGGGCAGGATTGGCCGGGGCTCACCGGCAAGCAGCGCCTGGGCATCACGGAAGATCCACGGATTACCGAACGCGCCGCGTCCCACCATCACGCCGGCGCAGCCAGTGTGGCTCCGCATGCGGACCACATCTTCGGCGGTCTCGATGTCGCCGTTGCCGATGACCGGGATATCGAGCGCCTCAACCACCTGCGCGATCTCGTCCCAGTTGGCATGGCCTGAGAACATCTGGGTGCGGGTGCGCGCGTGGAGGGTAAACGCCCTGGCACCGGCGTCCTGCATGCGCAGGGCGATCTCTACCGGCGTGCGGGATTCTTCACTCCAGCCGGAACGGGTCTTCACCGTGACCGGCAGGTGGGTCGCGCCGATGACTGCACGAATGATCCGGTCAACCAGCCCCAGGTCCTTGAGGCAACCGGAGCCTCCGTTCCGCTTCACCACCTTCTTGACCGGGCAGCCGAAGTTGATGTCGATGAATTCCGGCTGGTAGTGTTCAGTGATGAGCCCGGCCGCTTCCGCCATGGCATCGGGATCGGAGCCGTAGATCTGGATGCCGATGGGCCGCTCGCAGCGCTCGAACTCGGCACCCTCCAGAGTGGTGCGGATCCGGCGCCGGATGGCCTCTGATGAGAGGAATTCGGACAGCACCACATCAGCCCCCAGCTCTCGACAGATCTGCCGGAAGGGGGCCTCGGAGACACCCGCCATGGGTGCGAGCAGCAGCGCAAAGGGGTGCGCGGACGGATAGGGCAACTTCATGGGGCAAAAATACCTGGCGCGTGGAGGGAGGGCAACGCGGCGGTCCCGGAAGACTCGGCGCAGATTGCCGGAACCAACCCGCGGTCATCCTTCCGGACAACACACTTGAGGGCTGAATCGATGTGACACCGTCGTGCCGTACTCGCCCTTTTCTCGATCGCGCTGTTCGCGACCGGCTGTGACCAGGCCGGCCCCACCGATAACGACAGCGCGGCCTTCGCCAAGTCTCCCGTGGCGGACACGCCCCAGGGCGATAGTCCCGTTACCCGGTGCTCGACAGCATCAACCCGGCGCTCGCCGCCCGCATGGACGTACAGACTGTGGCGCTGCACGAGATTGGCCATGCCTTCGAGATGGGCCACTTCGGGAAGATTTTCGGTACCTTCGGCAACCTCAAGGTGGACGTCCCACCGAGAGCGGTGATGCATGCCGCCATCCTGGGCACCCTGCGGACCCCGCTCGGCTCCGACAACGCAGCGTTCTGCGGCAACTGGGCGAGCTGGCCCAGGTGATGAAGGGGTGAGGTGCGCCTATTCCCATTCGATCGTGGCCGGCGGCTTCGAGCTCACGTCATATACGACGCGGTTGACGCCATCGACCTCGTTGGCAATGCGGTTCGAAATGTTCGCCAGCACTTCTGGCGGGAACGGGTACCAGTCGGCTGTCATGCCGTCCCGGCTGGTCACCGCGCGCAGGGCGACAACCTGGTCATAGCTGCGTTCATCGCCCTGTACACCGACCGAGCGAATCGGCAGGAGGACGGCGAACGCCTGCCAGATATCGTCGTACAGTCCGGCGGCACGGATTTCCTCGATGTAGACGGCGTCGGCACGCCGCAGCGTGTCGAGCGCCGTCTCGGTAATGGCACCCAGGATACGGATCGCCAGTCCCGGCCCCGGGAACGGGTGCCGGCCCACCATCTCCTCCGGAAGCCCGAGTTCCCGTCCCACCTGACGCACTTCGTCCTTGAAGAGCTCCCGCAGCGGCTCGATCAGCTTGAAAGGCAGGCGCTCCGGGAGACCGCCCACGTTGTGATGGCTCTTGATGGTGACCGACGGGCCGCCCATGGGCGAGACTGACTCGATGACATCAGGATAGAGCGTTCCCTGCACCAGGAAACCGACATCATCTCCCACCGCCCGGGCCTCCTGCTCAAATACATCGATGAAGGTGTGACCGATGCGTCGGCGCTTCGTTTCCGGGTCGATGACCCCGGCCAGCTGATCCAGGAACTGCCGCGACGCATCCACCACGCGGAGATCGATGCCCAGATTGCTGCGGAAGGTATGCTCCACCTGCTCCCGTTCGTGGAGGCGCAGCAGGCCATGGTCAACAAAGATGCACGTGAGCCTGTCGCCCACCGCCCGATGCACCAGCGCCGCGGCCACCGCGCTGTCCACGCCGCCTGACAGCCCGCAGATGACGCGGGCCGTGGGTCCCACCATCGCCGCGATGCGCGCCACTTCGCGGTCCACGAAGTGTCCCGGCGTCCAGTCGGGCGTGCAGTGACAAATGTCGAACAGAAAAGCCGACAGGATTTCGCCGCCGCGCGGCGTGTGGGCCACTTCGATATGGAACTGGACCCCGTAAAGCGGCCGCGATTCGTGCTCGATGGCAGCCACCGGGGTATTGGTGCTGCGGGCCACCACTCGGTAGCCAGGGGGCGCCACGTCCACGTGGTCGCCGTGGCTCATCCAGACCTGCGTCTCCTCGCCGGGGGCCCATCCTGTAAACAGCTTGCCGCTGGTCACGGTGATGGTGGCCCGACCGTACTCCCGGCGCGCTGCGCGCACTACCGACCCGCCGCTCAGCTGCGCCAGGAGCTGCATGCCGTAGCAGACGCCGAGAATGGGAATGTCGAGCGCGAGCAGGGCGGGATCGGCCGTCGGAACATTGTCCCCATACACGGAATTGGGACCACCCGAGAGGATAATCCCCTTCGGCTGCCACTCCCGGATCCACTCCACCGTGCGGCTCGGCGGGTGAATCTCGCAGTAGACATGAGCCTCGCGAACTCGGCGGGCGATGAGCTGGGTGTATTGGGATCCAAAATCGATGATCAGTATGCCCGGCTCATGAACCATGGTCGTGTCAGTCTCCCGCGAGAGTTTCGCCCCGCATCAGGTCCGCGACGGATTCGCGCGGACGGATCACCCGAAAGCCGCCGTCCTGCACCAGCACTTCCGCCGCGCGCGGGCGGCTGTTGTAATTGGAACTCATGGCAAATCCATATGCGCCGGCACCCAGGAGCGCGAGCCGCTCGCCGCGCTCGACGCCCGCGAGATCGCGGTCGAGCGCCAGGAAGTCTCCCGACTCACAGACCGGACCCACGACATCCACCCGGCCCACCGGGCGGCCCGCATCACGCAGCGTGACGATTTCGTGCCAGGCCTGGTAGTGACTGGGCCGCACGAGGTCGTTCATGCCGGCATCCACGATGACGACGTCCCTGCCGCCAGAGTGCTTGCGGAACACGACAGATGTGAGCAGCACACCGGCGGGCGCGACGAGGTAACGCCCCGGCTCGAGCGAGACCGTCAGGCCCGTGTCGGCCACCAGCGGAGCGATGCTCGCCGCCAGGGTCGCCGGATCGAGCGGCGCCTCGTCGTGATAACGCACACCCAGTCCGCCCCCGATGTCGAGGCTCCGGATACCGCTCACACCCGCCCTCTCCAGCTCGCTCACGAGGCCCAGCAGCCGGGCAATCCCCTCCACATAGGGCGCGGTATCGAGCAGCTGGCTGCCGAGGTGCATCGCGACCGTGTCAAGCGCGAGCCAGCGATGCCGCGCGATGGCCTGGGCCATCGGCACCACCTGGTCCACGGGCACGCCAAACTTGATCCCTCCCTGCCCGGTCGCAATGAACGGATGGGTGTCCGCGGTGACATCGGGATTCACGCGAATGCCCACGGTCACTCGCGTGCGGAGCCGCTCGGCGATTGGCGCGAGCGCATCCAGCTCGGCGGCCGACTCGAGGTGAATGTGGCCCACACCGCTCTCGATGGCGAACTCCAGCTCCGCATCCGTCTTGCCGACGCCGCTGAACACGACCCGCCCGGCGGCGAATCCGGCCGCCAGCGCACGGTCCAGTTCGCCGCCCGAGACAATGTCGGCACCAGCGCCGAGCTCACACAGCAGTCGCAGCACCGACAGGTTGGAATTGGCTTTCACCGCGTAGGCGATGCGGTGCGGAATGACGCCCAGCGCATCATCCAGGGTCCGGTATCGCTGGCTGATGATGTCGGCGTTGTAGACGAACGCCGGCGTGCCGACCGTGTCCGCGATGGCCTGAAGGCTCACGCCGCCGTCGTGGAGATCACCATTGACCCGCTCAAGCCCTGCCTCTTCCAGCAGGCGGGCGCGCGCCTCCGGTGGCGTGCCGTGCGCCCGCGATGTGGTCAGTAGGCCTTTGCCCACACCGCCTCCGTGACGCTGGGCCGGTTGCACCAGAGACAGGTCGTCGGCGCCACGGGAGAACGGAATTCCGCATCGGGCAGCACGCGGATCGTCGCCTTGGTCTGCTCCTTGATCTCGGCCTCGCAGGCATTGTCGCCGCAGAAGCCGCCGTAGACAAAACCGCCGTCACCGGCCATGCGGGCGATGAATTCATCCTTGGTTGCGCCCCGGAGGCTGCCCGCCTCACGCCGTTCTCGTGCCGCCAGCAGCAGTGCCGCCTGCATCTCCTCCATCTCCTGCTGCATGCGCCGCGCAAGCCCGACAACCGACACCGGTTCCTTCTTGCCGCCGGTACGGCGAGCCAGCATGACCGCACCCGCGGCCACGTCGCGGGGGCCCAGCTCGAGGCGGAAGGGGACGCCACGCGCCTCCCACTCGTAGTACTTGGCGCCGGGCTTCATGTCATCGCGCGCATCGAGGTGCACGCGGATCCGCGCCGCGCGCAGCTCGCGGACGATCTCGTCCGCCGCCTGCGTTACCGAGGTGCGCTCCTCGTCGCTCCGGTAGATCGGCACGATCACGACCTGCCACTGCGCCAGCCGCGGCGGGCACACCAGCCCCTTGTCGTCACTGTGGGTCATGATCAGGGCGCCAACCAGTCGGGTGGACACGCCCCAGGACGTGTTCCACACATAGTCCAGGCGCCCGTCCGCCGTCTGGTACGTGACATCAAAGACGCGAGCGAAGTTCTGCCCCAGGTTGTGGCTGGTTCCCGCCTGCAGCGCGCGATTGTCCTGCATCAGCGCTTCACAGCTGTACGTGCGGAGC
The DNA here is from genome assembly GCA_035708725.1 of Gemmatimonadales bacterium. Lineage (GTDB taxonomy): Bacteria > Gemmatimonadota > Gemmatimonadetes > Gemmatimonadales > GWC2-71-9 > CAMLHP01. Next base: position 6,895 of record DASTFH010000037.1, read on the forward strand.
GCGCCGGCGAAGCGTTCGCTGTCGGTCTTGCGGCCGGTGAGGACCGGCATGGCCATCCACTCTTCCATGAACTTCCGGTAGAGGCCAAGGATCATGAGCGTTTCCTGCTCCGCCTCGTCCTCCGTGGCGTGCGCCGTGTGGCCTTCCTGCCAGAGGAATTCCGTGGTGCGGAGAAAGAGCCGGGTGCGCATCTCCCAGCGTACCACGTTGGCCCACTGGTTGATCAACAGGGGCAGGTCGCGATAGCTCTGGATCCACTTGGCGTACATCGCGTAAATGATGGTCTCGGACGTGGGCCGGACCACCAGCGGCTCTTCCAGCTCCTTGCCGCCGCCATGGGTCACCACCGCGGTTTCCGGCGCGAATCCTTCGACGTGTTCGGCTTCCCGCGCGAGGAAACTCTGCGGGATGAAGAGCGGGAAGTAGGCGTTCTGGTGGCCGGTGTCCTTGAACATCCCGTCCAGCGCGCGCTGCATCTGCTCCCAGATGGCGTAGCCGTTGGGACGGATGACCATGCACCCGCGCACCGGGCTGTAATCCGCCAGCTCTGCCCGGGCAATCACGTCGTTGTACCACGCACTGAAATCTTCCGCGCGCGTAGTGAGCGCCTTTTCCTGCGACATCCCGTCTCCTTGGCTCTTTCAGAATCGCGAACGCTCAGGCGCGCCCGCACGCCTCGGCGAGCCGGCGCACAATGACATCACGGGGCACGCCGAGCTGCCCACCGCGCTTCAGGTCCTTCAGCATGACTTCACCGCGAGCCCGGTCATCCGGACCGATCACCGCCACATACGCCGCTCCCCGCGCGTCCGCCAGCTTGAACTGCTTGCCGAGCGATTGCCGGCCAAGCGCAAACTCGACCGAGAGATCGGCATCACGAAGTTCATGCACCAGCCCGAGTACACCGATCTCGTCGTCAGGCGTGACGCCAGCGACAAACACGTCGACCGTTGACCGTTGGCCGTCGACCGGCCCACGATCCCTCAACAATTCCCCCAGCACCACGTCACCCATTCCGAAACCGAGTGCCGGCAGGTCGACCCCGCCCAGCGCTGCCAGCAGGTTGTCGTATCGTCCGCCGCCACAGATGGCACGGAGACTCCGTCCCGCATCGAAGAGCTCGAACACGGTGCCGGTGTAGTAGGCCAGCCCGCGCACGATAGTGAGGTCCACGTCGACGAATTCGCCGAGTCCCATGGCGTCGAGACCGGCCAGCGTCTGCTCCAGCGGCGCCAAGGCAGCTTCCGCGCCAGGCCGTGTCGCCAGCATGTTCCGCACGTCGTCGATGCCGCGCAGCTCCGCGATACGGAATACGGCGTCGTTGGCCTCGCCGGAAAAGCCGGCGGCGTGCAGGCGCGAAGCCAGTTCAGCCCTGGGCGTCCGCTCGACCTTGTCGATGGCGAGGAAGGCTTCGTTCATCCCGTCCTCCGGCACGCCGTGGGCGGCGAGCAGCCCGGTCAACACCCGGCGGTCCGAGACCCGGGCCCGCACATTCGCGGGGCCGAGGCCGAAGGCGCGCATCACGTCCAGCGCCAGCGCAATGATCTCCACGTCGGCGAGCGTCCCCGCCTCACCGATCAGGTCGCAATTGAGCTGGAAGTGTTCCCGCAGGCGGCCGCGTTGCTGTCGCTCATAGCGGAACAGCTGCGGAATGGAAAACCAGCGCACCGGCTTCTTGAGGCCGTTGGCGCGCGCCGCCACCATGCGCGCGAGGGTGGGCGTCATTTCAGGCCGCAAGGCAACTGCCCTGCCACCCTTGTCCTCAAAATTGTAGAGCTGGGCCACGATCTCGGCGCCGCTCTTTCCCGTATACAGCTCCAGCGGCTCCAGCGGTGGCCCATCGTACTCCTGGAAGCCGTACCGCGCCGCCACTGATCGCCAGGTGCGGAAGATGTGCGTCCGCAGCGCGAGGTCGTCTGGATAGAAGTCGCGAAATCCCGGCAGCGCCTGGCTTTGCATGGGCGGGAAGATAGCGGAGTGAGGGGCCCTCAGTCACCGTCCATCATGCCGAGCTCGGCCATGACGTCGCCTACGGTATGGAAGCTCCCGGTGACGACGACGGTTCCGGCACCCTCGCCAACCTGGGCCACGGCACGACGGAATTCGGGCTCCAGATGCCAGTCGGCGTGCGCCGGCGGCCGGTCGGGCCGCGCGAGCCACTGCTGCAGCCAGGCGAGGTCCCAGCCACGGCCCTCGGCGGTTGGCGCCACCGTGAGGATTCCGCGGTCCACGATCGCATCCAGCCGGACCAGCATCTCCGGCCATTCCTTGTCGCCCAGGATCGAGACCAGTGCGTGCAGCGGCCGAGGCGGGTCAAGCGCCGCAAGCGATCGCACCAGCGCATCCATCCCGTCGGGATTGTGGGCCACATCGAACAGCCACTTCCCACGCTGGTCGAGGCGTCCGGGAACCTGCGCCCCGGCAAAGGCGCGCATCGTCGCGGATTCCGGCGGTTGCCACTCCCGCGGCAATGCCTCCAGCACCGCTCGAGCCACCGCCGCGTTGCGCCGCTGGTGTGGCCCGGCGAGCCCGAGCGACCCTTCCCACCGATCATCCGGCGGCACCACCCTGAGATCGGCGCGCGCCCCAGGGTCCATGGCTTGCAGCGACTGCTGCGCGGCGTCGGCCAGCACCTGTACCAGCGCGGGCTCGGTTTCTCCGATAACGAACGGCGCACCCGGCTTCGCAATCGCCGCCTTCTCGCGGGCGATGTCCTCGAGAGTGTCACCGAGATACTTCATGTGGTCTCGCGCCACCTTGGTCACCGCGCTCACGAGCGGCGAGACCACATTGGTGCTATCAAGCCGTCCGCCCAGCCCCACCTCGACTACGGCAATCTCCACCCCACGTGCGGCGAAGTCGGCAAAGGCCACGGCCGTGGTCGCTTCAAAGAAAGTGGCGCCAGTTGCTTCGATCAGCGGCCGAAGCCGCTCCACCCACATGGCGACGGCCGCCTGACTGATCATCTGGCCGTCAACGCGAATGCGCTCCCGGAACGAAACGAGATGTGGCGAGGTGTAGAGTCCGGTCCGGAAACCGGCACCGGCAAGCGCGTCGGCCACGAGCGTGGCCACACTGCCCTTGCCGTTGGTGCCGCCGATGTGGACGATGGCAAATAGCTGCTGGGGATCACCCAGTTCGGACAACAACGCCCGGGTGGTATCCAGCCCGAACTTGATGGTGGTGATGCGCGGGAAGATATAGTCGAGCGCGTCAGGGTAGGAGAGTGTCACGCAGCGGCGTCAGCCCTCGGCCTCCGGCTGCGCCTTGTGCCGCTGCATGTGACGCAGCAGCCGGGCCGTGGTGTCGCGAAGCGAGCCTCGGGGAACCACCTCATCCACCTGCCCGTGCTCGAGCAGGAACTCCGCGGTCTGGAACCCCTCGGGCAGGTCCTGACCGATGGTCTGCTTGATGACGCGCTGGCCCGCGAAGCCGATCAGTGCACCAGGCTCGGCGAGGATCACGTCGCCCTGCATGGCGAAGGATGCCGACACGCCGCCCGTGGTGGGATCGGTGAGGATGGTGATGAATGGCACCGCCTCGCGATACATGGCGGCGATGGCCGCGGACGTCTTTGCCATCTGCATCAGCGACAGCACGCCTTCCTGCATCCGTGCGCCGCCTGACGCACAGACCAGCACGAGCGGCAGCTTCCGCTCCGCCGAGCGACGAGCCAGTCGCGCCACCTTCTCGCCGACGACCGAGCCCATCGAGCCGCCCATGAAGGCAAAGTTCATGACACCCAGGTGAAACGGCAGGTCCTCGAGGCGGCCAATGCCGGCATAGAGTGCGTCCGACTCGCCGGCCTTCTTGCGCGCCCGCTCGAGACGCTCTTCGTAGTGCTCGAAATGGAGGGGATCTTCGGAACGAAGGTCGGACCAGAGCTCGCGCCAGGTGCCCTCATCGGTCAGGAGCTGGACGTACTCTTCCGCCGAGAAACGCTTGTGCCTGCCGCATTCGGGGCAGACGTTGAGCGCCTTCTCGAACTTCTCGCGAATATCAATGTGACCGCATCCGTCACACTTCTCCCAGGCGTCGGCCGGGATCTCGAGCCGCTCGCGCTGCGATGAACGCGGTTTCCGTTCTTTCTTGAACCAGGCCATTACTGCCATAGGGAATCGGGCCGCCGGAGTTGCAGACCATGACGGGCGTGCGTCAGCCCTTGAATGTCGCGGGTCCGGGCGCTCCGCGCCAGACCTCGACGCGTAACTTATTGTCAGGTATCGAGATAACCTGCCAACCTCGCATCCCAGGATGCCCGCAGCGCGAGCCCGAGACAGACGCAGCAGATGAGGAAGAACGACCCGCCATACGAGAAGAATGGAAGGGGAATGCCGGTCACTGGCATCAGGTTGACCGTCATTCCAACATTCTCGAATACATGCGTGAACCAGAGCCCGAGGATGCCGAAGACGACGAGGCTGCTGAAGGGGTCAGCCGCGCGTCGTGCCACCCGGATGAGCGACGTGAACAGCAGGATAAAGAGTCCCAGCGCCACCAGCACGCCCACAAATCCCAGCTCCTCTCCCACCACGGAAAAGACAAAGTCCGTATGCTGCTCGGGAAGAAAGGCGAGTCGCTTCTGGGGTCCCTGGGTGAGGCCCGAGCCGAACCAGCCGCCGGAGCCGATCGCCGTCTTGGATTGCAGCAGGTGATATCCCGCGCCGCGCGGATCGGCCTCAGGGTTGAGGAAGGAGAGCAGCCGGTTCTTCTGGTAGTCGGCCAGCTTGTTCCAGAGCACCAGCGCCGCCACACCGGTGGCGACGTTCAGTCCCACCACAATCACCGACTCCCAGACATAGGGCCGCCAGACCACCATCAGCACCACGACGAGCACGATCCAGATGCCCCAGCTCCACGTCGTGACCGCGAGCAGGAGACTGACCGCGGGGCTCACCACCATGAAGAGGAGCCGCGGCCTTACCCCAGCCCAGTACAGCATCGCGAAGAAGATCCCGACGAACACCAGCGCGCTGCCGAGGTCGGGCTGCTTCATCACCAGCAGGAAGGGAATGCCGACGATCAGGGCGGGGGTCCACAGGTTGCGGAGCGATCGAGGCGCTTCCTTGAGCGACGACAGGTAACGCGCGAGCATCAGCACCGTGGCGAGCTTCGCGAGCTCCGCCGGCTGGCCGATGCGGTGCCCGCCGATCGCGAGCCAGCTCTTGGTGCCGGCGGCCGTCCCCGCACCGGTGCCGACAAACAGCACCGCGAGCAGCAGCAGCAGGCTGAAGACGTAGATGGCCGGGGTGAGCCATTCGACCAGGCGGAACGAAGTCCGGAAGACGATGAAGCCCACCACGGCGCCGATGCCGACCCAGACGAGCTGGCGGGTCCAGACCCCTTCCGCCGAGGTGACCACGTCGGTCTGCCCCGCCGAGTAGAGAATGATCACGCCATAGGTAATGAGGCCGACCGCGGCAAAGGCCAGCGGCCGATCGATCCGGGACATGCTCACCGGGGCGGCTCGGACGGCATGGTATCGGGGGCGGTGGTGGTCGGCGCCACCACGCGGCGGCCCCCGCTGTCCGTGATCTCGACTGGCAGCGGGGCGCTGTCGGCCGGGAAAGCCGAGGCGGGCGGCGTGCTCACCTGCGCAGCCGTCGTGTCGGGACCGAGCACATAGCGCGCCAGCACCTTCGAGACATAGCGGCCGGCCACCGACCCGTGCTCGGCGTGTTCCATGATGGCGCCGACCACGAGCACCGGCTTGTCGGCCGGCGCAAAGCCGATGAACCAGCCATGGTCCTTGCCGTGGGAGTTCTGGGCGGTGCCGGTCTTGCCGGCGATGACGACGCCCTTCTGCCGTGAGCCGCCGCCGGTGCCGCGTTCCACCACCGCGATGAGCGCGGTGCGAAGTCCGGCCAGCTGCTCCTCGTTGAGCCCCAGGTCGTGGGTTGGCACCTCGGCGCGCGGCTTGACCACATAGGGTGGCACTTCGATCCCATCGCCCGCGAGCGCAGCATAGAACTGCACCATGTCGATCAGGGTCTGGGTGTTCTCGCCCTGGCCGATCGAGAAGTTGAGCACCGTGGCCGGTGGGCTCCAGTTGCGCGGCCCGTAGTGCTTGTCGAAGTACTCATAGCTCGCCGGGTAGAGCGACGCCTGCTCGCTGGGAAGATCCACCCCGCTGCGCCCGGAAAATCCCATGGCGACGCCATCGCTCAGCATGTTGTCGAGCCCGAGCTTGAGGCCAAGCTGATAGAAATAGACGTCACAGCTCTGCGCCACGGCACCGATCAGGTCGAGTGATCCGTGCCCGTCGCGCTTCCAGCAGCGAAAGATGCGGTTGCCCAGCCGGTAACCACCGGTGCATGGCTGCGGCATCACACTGTGCAGGTTGATGAGCCCGCGCTTGAGGCCCATGGCGGCCGTGGCGAGCTTGAACGGTGAGGCGGGTGGATAGCCGCCATTGATGGCCCGATTGAGCAGGGGCTTGTCCACGTTGTCGTTGAGCGCCCGCCAATCGGTGGTCGAAATGCCTCCGACGAACAGGTTCGGATCATACGACGGCGCGGAATACAGCGCGCGGATCTGCCCCTTGGGCGTCATGGCGATCATGGCGCCCCGGAATTCGGCGGGCCAGATGCTGTCGATGAATCGCTGAAGCGGCAGGTCAATGGTGGTGATCAGCGGCTCACCCGGCTCCGGCGGCAGCATCGCCGAACCGACGTTTTCGCGCACGAGCCGTCCCCGGGCGTTCACCTCCACGTAGCGCACGCCTGCGCGTCCCCGCAGCACGGAATCGTATTGCCGCTCGAGTCCGGACTTTCCCACGATCGACCCCGCCTCGGCTCCGGGGTAGCGGTCCTGGTCGAGATCGCGCTCGGTCACTTCACCCACGTAGCCCACCAGGTGGGCCACCGCCTTGCCATAGGGATAGAAGCGCTTCGGCTCGCTCTGGATGATGAGGCCGGGCAGCAGCGCCCGCCGTTCCTCCAGATGCGAGACCATCTCGAACGAAGCGTCACCAAAGACCACCACCGGCTGATAGCGCGCTGCGCGCCACCGCCGCTCGATATCGTCGATCGCTCCGCTGTCCAGGGGCACCACACGCGCGAATCGCTGCAGGGTGGCGCGCAGGCTGTCCTGCGAGGTGGCGAAGAGCTTGACCGCGAACCCGGGAAGGTTTTCGGCGATGGTCTCGCCGTTGCGGTCGAGGATGGCGCCTCTTGGCGGCTCGAGCGGAATGGCGCGCAACCGGTTGGTCTCGGCGCGCAGCTGGTACTTGTCGTGCTGGAGAATCTGGGTGCGGAAGAATGCCCCGATGAGCAGCGCAAAGGCGAGCGACAGGACCCAGCGGGCCCCGCTGGCCCGGCGGCGCACCTGGTAGGAATCGAACCCGTTCACGACGTCATCCTTCCAGCCGGACGTCAAGCCATTCGCGGGTCACGAACACCACCGCCATGCCGGCGACGGCGGTGCTCAGCGCTTGCACTGCCCCGGTCGTCAGGGCCTCATGCAGGAATTCGGCGAACGACGTTCCGGACAATGTCAGCACCAGCAGGTTACGGAGCCAGCAGCCCGCGAAGAAGAGCGCCCCGTGCACCAGGTAATTCTCGGCGAAGAACACGGCGCGCGCCCATGAGGCAAGATAGCCCACGATGCTGTGCGCCAGCATGGACGCACCCATCGCCGCGGGGGTGAGCGAGTCCGCCAGCACACCGGTGATGAAACCGGTGATCGCGCCGGTCCCGGGCCGGGACGAGGACGCGAGCATGATGAGCAGGATCAGGAGGAAGTCGGGCGCGACCGCGCCCGGCATGAACCGCGGTCGCACAAAGTACTGCAGCAGCAGGAGCGCAAGCACCAGCGACGCCGCCGCAAAGCGGTTGGCCTTGGAGAAGGTCATTGTGCTGCAGCCGAATCGGTGGGCACGGGACGCGGGACGCGAGACGCGGCCGACATGGAGTCCCGGAGCCAACCGCGAACGGAGTCCGCGATGCGGACACGCAGCAGCGAATCCTGCGCATGCGCGGCGCGGATGGAGTCCGCGGCCACGGCAGCCAGAATGGAGTCGGAGGGAAATGCCGCGGCGATGGTGCTGTCGGTGCTCGCGCTCAGCACCATGAGGTGTGCCGCCGCGCTCGGGTTGGCAGCGGGCCGCAGCGAATAGATCCGCTCCCAGCCCGCCTGCTCTCGCGCCACCCCGGTCACCGTGCCCACCGGGATGCCCTTGGGATACACCCCACCCAGCCCGGAGGAGAGGATGAGCGTGCCGGAAGGGAGGGTGTCGCGATAGCTGGCCGCACGAAATTCGAGCGACGCCTCGCTGGCCGAGCCCGAGCTCGACGGCGCCACCATGCCCACCACGCGACCGCCGGCAGCGTAGGCACTGACCCGGAAATCGGGATGCGCCCAGGTCATGACCGTGGCGGTGGAAGGCGTCACCCCCGCGACCACGCCAATCAGCCCCTCCGGCGACACCACCGGCTCGAACGCCGAGATGCCCTGCCGCGTCCCCGCGTTGATCAGAAGCATCCGCTCATCGCTGGCGCTCGACTGGTGCAGGACTTCGGCGGCGGTGAACTGGGTCTGCATCCGGTGTGAGAGCGAAAGCAGGTCGCGCAGGCGTGCGTTCTCGGCGCGGAGCACGGGCACCGTCTGAGCGATGAGTGCGGCGGAGTCGCGCTCCGCCGCGACAGCTCGGAACCGGCTGCGGCTGGTGCGGCCAAGCTCGGCCTGCGACTGGAGCCAGACGAGGGGAGACAGCACCGATCGCCGGAGCGCGCCGCTGACCGCCTGCCCCGCCGGATCCGACAGCATGAGGAAAATGATGGCGATGGCGACACAGGCGGCGAGTGCCACGCTGTCGCGCCGGGAATAGGAGCGGTCTGACGCGCTCAGCATCCCCTAGACCTGCAGGACGCTCTTGTACTTGTCGTGCTCGTCGAGGATGCGGCCGGTGCCGCGCACCACGCAGGTCAGCGGATCTTCGTCCACATGAATGGGAAGGCCTGTTTCCTGCGCGAGCAGGATGTCGAGCCCGCGGATCAAGGCACCGCCACCGGTCATCACGATGCCGCGATCCACGATATCGCTGGCGAGTTCAGGCGGGGTGATTTCCAGCGCGCGGCGCACCGCGTCCACGATCTGCTGCACCGGCTCCTGCACCGCCTCGCGGATTTCAGCGGAATGGACCCGCACCGTCTTGGGAATGCCGGAGACGAGATCCCTGCCCTTCACTTCCATCTCACGCTCGTCGCCGGTGGGCGCCGCCGACCCGATCCGGATCTTGATCTGCTCCGCCGTGGGCTCGCCGACGAGCAGGTTGTAGTTCTTGCGCATGAACTGGACGATGGCCTGGTCCAGCTCGTCACCGCCCACCCGGATGCTGGTATCGGAGACGATGCCCGAGAGCGCGATAACGGCGATCTCGGTGGTCCCGCCGCCGATATCAATCACCATGTTGCCGGTGGGCGTCTCGACCGGCAGCCCCACACCGATGGCCGCCGCCATCGGCTCCGCCACCATGTAGACCTGCTTGGAGCCGGCCGTTTCGGCGGAATCGCGCACGGCGCGCCGCTCCACCTCGGTGATACCCGACGGAACACAGACGATCACCTTGGGTTTGACGCGGAAGAAGTGCTTGTCGATGATCATCTTGAGAAAATGCCGCAGCATCTTCTCGGTCACGTCGAAGTCGGCGATGACACCGTCCTTGAGCGGCCGCACGGCAATGATACCCTCGGGCGTCCGCCCCAGCATCCGCTTGGCGTCGAGCCCGATGCCTCGGATGCGGCCCGTGGCCTTGTCCAGTGCCACCACCGAGGGCTCGTTCAGCACGATCCCTTCGCCCTTGACGTAAATGAGCGTGTTGGCAGTACCGAGATCCACCGCGATCTCGTTGGCAGGCAGCAGCGAGGACAACTTGAGAGAGCCCAATTTCATTGAGGAAACGCCGGGTCAGAGGCCGGGGAGGTGCCGAACCGACCTAAGCTAAGTAGGCAGAGTAGGCGGAACAAGACAACAACCTACCGTTCGCCCAGCCCGGTGCTGCCAAAGCCGGCCTCACCCCGCTCCGACGCGGGCAGCGCGGCTTGCTCCTCGAAGCTGACCTGAGCCACCGGGGCCACCACCAGCTGGGCAATCCGCATCCCCCGCTCGATCCGGAACGGCTCGGTGCCCAGGTTGATGAGCGCCACCTTCAGCTCGCCGCGGTAGTCGCTGTCGATCGTGGCGGGGCTGTTGGGAAGGGTGATCCCATTCCGCCAGGCCAGCCCCGAGCGGGGCCTGACTTGTGCCTCGTAGCCCGCGGGGAGTGCGATGGCGAATCCGGTGGCGAAGAGGCGCCGTTCCATCGGAGCCAGTGTCCCATCTTCAGCGCTGGCGAGGTCCATGCCGGCTGCCCCCGCCGTCGCGTACGACGGCAGGGGCAGCCCTTCACCCAGCGCCAGCCGCTGAATGGCTACACGTACGCCCATCTAGGCCAATACCGACTTCACGTCCGTGAGCTCGATCCCGAATGCCTCGGCCACCCCGGGGTAGACCACCTTGCCGCGGACCACGTTGAGGCCCAACGCGAGCGCCTTGTCCTCGCGGCACGCCTGCTGCCAGCCGTCGCGCGCCAGCTTGAGCGCGTAGGGCAGCGTGGCGTTGGTCAGTGCCAGCGTCGAGGTTCGCGGCACGCCACCGGGCATGTTGGCCACGGCGTAGTGCAGGATACCGTCGACGAAGTAGGTCGGCTGCTCGTGCGTGGTCGGCTTGATGGTCTCGACACAGCCGCCCTGGTCCACTGCCACGTCAACGATGACCGAGCCCGGCTTCATCAGCTTGAGATCGGCGCGGGTCACGAGGCGAGGCGCCTTGGCGCCCGGCAGCAGCACGGCGCCGACCACGAGGTCGGCCCGGCGCAGGCAATCCACGATGTTCAGCCGGTTGGAGTAGAGCGTGTCCACGTTGGCGGGAAGCACATCGGCCAGGTAACGCAGCCGGTGCAGCGACACGTCGAGGATGGTGACGTGTGCCCCAAGCCCCGCGGCCATCTTGGCGGAATTGATGCCGACCACGCCGCCCCCGATCACGACGACTTCGGCCGGCGCCACGCCGGGCACCCCGCCCAGCAGGACGCCGCTGCCGCCGAAGACCTTCTCGAGGTACTTGGCGCCTTCCTGCACCGCCATCCGGCCGGCGACCTCTGACATCGGCGTGAGCAGCGGCAGCTCGCCCGAGGGCAGCTCCACGGTCTCATAGGCCAGCCCAATGGCGCCGGACTCGATGACCGCGCGGGTCAGTTCCTCGGCCGCCGCGAAGTGGAAATAGGTGTAGATGAGCTGGTCCTTCCGCATCCGCGGCCACTCGACCGCGATCGGCTCCTTCACCTTCATGATCATCTCGGCCTGCTTCCAGACCGTGTCCGCATCGGGCAGGATGGTGGCACCCGCCTCGGCATAGGCCGAGTCAGGAAACCCGCTGCCTTCGCCGGCGCTGGTCTCGACCACCACCTTGTGCCCGGCACCGACCAGTGCATGTGCGCCCGCCGGTACCAGGGCCACCCGGTTCTCGTTCGTCTTGATTTCCTTCGGCACGCCGATGATCATCGCAAACCTGTCAGGAGTTGAAGTAGTGCCATGCCGGTCGCGCCCTCAGGCGTCCGGCCCCAATCGAAGCATTGTCTGCCGCGCACTCGGGAAGAATTCCGCCGCCAGCTCCGCCACGCCGGCCGGCGTTACCGCGTCGACGAGCCCGAGCACCTCATCGACCGGCCGGTAGCGACCTTCCATCAGCTCGCCGGAGACCAGCCGGCCCATCCGGCTCACGGGATTCTCCAGCGCGAGCACAATCTGCCCCTTGAGCTGCCGCTTGCCGTCCTCGAGTTCCTGCGGCGTAAGCCCGTTGGCGGCCAGCCTGTCGAGCTCAGCCCGGATGGCCTCGGCGGCGGCGGCGGCCGACGCGGGCTGCGTGCCGACATAGACACCAACCTGCCCGCCGCTCTGGAAAAGCTGGTTGTAGGCATACACCGTGTATGCGAGCCCCAGCTCCTCGCGCACGCGCTGGAAGAGCCGGCTGGACATGCCGCCACCCAGCACATTGCAGAGGATCGCGAGGCCGAAGCGGCGAGGATCCCGGCCGGCAAAGGCATCGGTGCCAAAGACGATATGGCACTGCGCGGTGTCGCGCTCCTCCACGCGGTCTACCCGCTCGGCCGCCGGAGGCGGGCACACCGCCGGCAGCGGCATGTGGGCGTCCTGCTCGTCAAACCACCCTTCGCGTCCCAGCGCCGCCAGCAATCGGGCGTGATCCACATTCCCCGCGGCCGCGATGACGCAGTTGCCGGGATAGTAGGCGCCGGAATGCACGGCGCGCAGGTCGCCAGTCTCGAGGGCGGAAACCGACTCGCGGGAGCCGAGGATGGAGTAGCCGTAGGGATGGGCAGGCCAGAGCGCGCCGGAATGCAGGTCGAAGACGATGTCGTCCGGCGTGTCTTCGACCCCGCTGATCTCTTCGATGACGACGCGCCGCTCCGACATGAGGTCGGCCTGGCGCAGGAGCGGCCGCCGGACGAGATCGGTGAGGATGTCCACCGCGAGCAGCAGGTCCTCGTCGAGCACGTGCGCCTGGAAGCTGGTGTTGTCGCGACCGGTGTACGCGTCCAGGCTGCCGCCACGCACTTCCAGCTCGAGGGCGATCTGCCGGGCGCTGCGGCGTTCCGTCCCCTTGAACACCATGTGCTCAAGCAGGTGCGAGACGCCCATCTTGCCGCGGGGCTCGTGGGCACTGGCGGTCCTGACCCAGATGCCCATGGCGACCGACCGCAGCGCCGGCAGCCGCTCCGACAGGATGATCAGCCCGTTCGGCGCGACGCTGCGATGGAGCCCCTCGTCGAGGCGAACGGTGTGCACGCTACTCCTTGGGCAGCAGCGCCTTCCGGGAAAGCTTCATCCGGCCGCGCTCGTCCACCGACAGCAGCTTGACCTGCACCACGTCGCCGGCCTTGACCACGTCCTCGGTCTTCTCCGTGCGCCCATGCTGCAACTCGCTGATGTGGAGCAGCCCCTCGACCCCGGGCAGGATCTCCACGAAGGCGCCGAACGGCGTGGTGCTCTTCACCGGGCCCTCGTACACCTTCCCCACTTCAGGCTCCGTCGTGATGGCCGCGATCATCTCGCGCGCCTTCTCGATGGTCTCCGCGCCAACGCCCGCGATGGTGATGACACCGCTGTCCTCGATGGAGATCTTGGCGCCGGTGGCGTCCTGGATCCCGCGCACCGTCTTGCCCTTGGGCCCGATCACGTCGCCGATCTTGTCCGGCTTGATCTGCATCGTGACGATGCGCGGCGCATAGGGCGAGAGGTCCTTCCGCGGAGCGGCCAGGGCCTTCTTCATTTCCTTGAGGATATGGAGCCGGCCGTTCCGGGCGTTCTCGAGGGCCTCAGCCATGATGCCGAGATCGAGCCCCTGGATCTTGATGTCCATCTGGATGGAGGTGATGCCCTTCTCGGTGCCCGCCACCTTGAAGTCCATGTCGCCCAGGTGGTCTTCCGAGCCGAGAATGTCGGTCAGGATGGCGACCTTCTTGCCTTCCTTGATGAGCCCCATCGCCACACCGGCGCAGGCGGCCTTCATAGGCACACCGGCATCCATCAGTGCGAGCGACCCACCGCAGACGCTGGCCATGGAGGAGGAGCCGTTGGACTCGAGGATCTCCGACACGACGCGAAGCGTGTAAGGGAAGGTGTCGTAATCGGGGAGCAGGGGCTGCAGTGCACGCTCTGCGAGTGCGCCGTGGCCAATCTCACGCCGGCTGGTGCCGCGGATCATCTTCACTTCGCCCGTCGAGAACGGCGGGAAGTTGTAGTGCAGCATGAACGACTTGGTGGTCTCGCCGGCGACATCGATGTTGTCGAGTCGCTGCTCGTCATCGGCGGTGCCGAGCGTCACGCTCACCAGGGCCTGCGTCTCGCCCCGGGTGAACAGCGCCGAGCCGTGGGTGCGCTTGAGGACGCTGGTGTCGATGGTGATGGGTCGGACGGTGTCGGTGTCGCGGCCGTCCACCCGCTCGCCCTTATCGAGCACCTGCGTGCGCATTACCCGGTACTCGATGTCCTCGAGCTCGTTGACGACTTCCTTCTGTCGCTCGGGGAACTTCTCCGCCAGAGCCGCCAGCACTTCGTCACGAACGGTGCGCAGGTTGCCAGCGCGGCCGTGCTTGTCCTTGGCGTTCATGGCGGCGGTGACCTTCTTTTCCGCGAGCTTCCGCACCGCGGCGGCCAGGTCCGCATCGGCTGCGGGCGCCTGCCACTCCATCTTCTCCGGCTGGGCCTTGCTCACCAGCTTCTTCTCGACACCCACCAGCTCGGCGATGCCCTTATGGGCTACGCCCAGCGCGTCGAGCATTTCCTTTTCGGAGACTTCGAGCGAGCCGCCCTCGACCATCATGATGGAATCGGCCGAGCCACTGACCACGAGGTCGATGTCGGAGAATTCCAGCTGCTGGAAGGTGGGATTGAGGATCCAGTTGCCATCCACCCGGCCCACGCGCACCGCAGCGAGCGGCCCGTTCCATGGCACGGTGCTGAGGCTGAGCGCCGTGGACGCCGCGATCAGGCCGACGATGTCGGCATCATTTTCCTGGTCGGCCGAAAGCACCGTGACGAAAACCTGCACTTCGTTCTTGAAGCCCTCGGGAAACAACGGACGAATGGACCGGTCGATCAGGCGCGCAGCCAGGATTTCCTCATCCGATGGCCGGCCTTCGCGCTTGAGAAAGCCACCCGGAATGCGGCCGGCGGCGTAGGTCTTCTCGCGGTATTCGACCGTGAGCGGGAAGAACGGCAGGGTGGAGAGATTGGGTGATACGGTCACGGCGGCAAGCACCTGCGTCTCACCGAACTGCACCAGGACGGCCCCGGCAGCCTGCTTGGCCATGCGTCCGGTCTCGAGCATGAGGGGACGGCCAGCAAATTCGGTCTCGATCTTCTGTACGGTCACGTCTGTGTCCTGTCTCTGTGGTGTCGGCGGCCCGTCAAATGCGCAGAGGGCGTCCCGGTCCCAGTGACCGAGACGCCCTGGCCATCGCTGACTGCCTAGTGGCGGAGTCCCAATTCCTCGATGAGCGCGCGGTAACCATCCAGGTCCGTGCGCCGGAGGTAGGTCAGGAGCCGGCGGCGGGTGCCTACCATCTTGAGCAGGCCCTGCCGGCTGTGGTGGTCCTTGGGATGGGTGCGAAAGTGCTCGGTGAGGGAGTTGATCCGCTCGGTGAGCAGGGCGACCTGAAGCCGAGTCGAGCCGGTGTCGGTCTCGTGGGCTCGGTGCTTCTCCATAACCGGCTGCTTCTCAAACGTCATGCGTGCGATGTCCTCTGGCTGGCCGCAAAGTCCGTAAATTCTGCAAGCATGGGAAGATAACTGGGCAT
>DASTFH010000038.1:0-17279 GCA_035708725.1 Gemmatimonadales bacterium
CGGGCTATCAGTCCTGCCTGGAGAACAACCAGATCCGTACCAGCGCGGGGTTGTCGCCCGCCAACTGCCTGTCGGCCAACGGCCTGCAGGATCCGTCCTCGCTCGATCCGGCCGTCGTCTCGGCGTTTCATGAGAGAAACAACGTCTTTCCGTTCAGCTTCTCGCGGCAGCCGTTCAGCGCCCGCCTGAGCATCTCGCTGCCCATCTTCAACGGGTTTTCGCGCGAGCTGGATGTCTCCCAGCAGCAGGCGCAGCACGAAGACGCGGAAGAGGCCGTGCGCGCCAACCGGCTGCTGGTGCGGAAGACGGTCGAGGCCGACTATCTCCAGGTGCAGACAGCCTACAGCTCCATCGCGGTGCAGCAGGCGGCACGTGACGCCGCGCGTGACCAGCTCCGCCTGGCCCAGGATCGTTACCGGCTGGGCAGCGGCACGGCGCTCGAGCTGTCCGATGCGCAGAACGCGGTGCAGAGCGCCGAGGGCGCATACGTGAACGCCGTCTACGGTTACCATATCGCCATCGCCGCGCTGGAAGCGGCGGTCGGCCGTCCCCTTCGCTAACAAGGACGTCTCATGTCGCGTGGGAAGAAGTTCGGGATCTTTGCCTTCGTCGCCGCGGTGATCGTGGTCGGGCTCGTCATGATGGGCCGGGCGCGAAAGGCCAACGCCGGGACCGAGGTGCGCATGGACAAGGTGGCGCGCCGGAGCCTGGTGTCCGCGGTCACCGCGAGTGGCAAGATCGACGCGAAAACGTCGGTGGACATCAGCGCCGACATCACGGGCCGCATCACCAAGATCGGCGTGAAGGAGGGCGACCTGGTCAAGAAGGGCCAGTTCCTCCTGCAGATCGACCCGACCCAGTACCAGGCGGCGGTCTCCCGCGCCGAGGGACTGGTCGCGTCCTCGCAGGCCGCGACCGTTCAGGCGCGCGCCAACCGGGACCAGGCCGAGCGGGCGCTCACCCGGGCCAAGCAGCTCGCGAGCTCCGGCACCAACCTGATTTCTCCCGAGGCAGTGGAGCAGGCCCAGACGGCCTTCGATGTGGCGGCCGCCAACCTGAAGGCGAGCCAGGCGCAGCTTGACCAGTCGCGTGCGTCGCTCCGCGAGGCGCAGGACCAGCTGTCGAAGACCCACCTGGTGGCACCGATGGATGGCCGCGTCGTGCGCGTCGCCAAGGAAGTGGGCGAAGTCGCGGTGCCGAGCACGTTCTCCAGCGCCGAAGGCCTGCTGGTGACGGTGGCGGACCTCAGCGTGATCCTGGCCACCGTACAGGTGGACGAGACTGACGTGGTGCGACTGCAGCAGGGCGACTCGGTGCAGGTCACCATCGACGCCTTCCCCGACACAACCTTTACCGGCCGGGTGACCAAGATCAGCAATAGCGCCGTGCTCACCGCCACGCAGACGGCGGGTGGCTCGCAGGATCGCGCGGTGGACTTCGAAGTGGAAGTGACGCTCGACAATCCGCCCGAGGATGTGCGTCCTGACCTGAGCTGCACGGCGCGGATCGTGACGGCCACCCGGAAGGATGTGCTGAGCGTGCCGATCATCGCCCTCACGGTGCGGGACAACGAGCCCGTGCCCAACGAGGAAGCGGCGAAGCAGGGCAAGGCAGGCGCCGCGCCGGCGCCGCGGCCCACGGACACGACCGCCGCAAAGAAGAAGGACACCGAGGGAATCTTCGTGGTGCAGGATGGCGTCGCGCACTTCCGCCCCGTCAAGGTCGGCATCACGGGCGACGAGTACTTCGAGATCACCGATGGGCTGAAGGAAGGCGAGACCATCGTGGCCGGCACCTACCAGGCGATCCGTGACCTCAAGGACGGCGACAAGGTGAAGGCCGCACCGGCCCCGGCCGTGAACGGAGCAAAGAGCTGATGAATCCGGAAGTCCTTCGTGTGGTCGGGTTGGAGCGCCGCTATGACATGGGCGGCGAAGTGGTGCACGCGCTCCGTGGCGTGTCGCTCACCATCCGCCGGAACGAGTACGTGGCGATCATGGGACCGTCGGGCTCCGGCAAGTCGACCATGATGAACATCCTGGGGTGCCTGGACACGCCCGACGCCGGCGAGTACTGGCTCAATGGCGAGGAGGTCTCGAAGCTCGGCGACGACGCGCTGGCCCGGGTGCGAAACCGGGAAATCGGCTTCGTCTTCCAGACCTTCAACCTGCTGCCCCGCGCCTCCGCGCTGCACAACGTGGAGCTGCCGCTGATCTATGCCGGGATGAATGCCGGCGAGCGGCGGGAGCGCGCCGAACAGGCGCTGGGGCGCGTCGGTCTCGCCGAGCGGATGCATCACCGCCCCAACGAGCTTTCGGGCGGCCAGCGCCAGCGCGTCGCCATTGCCCGGGCGCTCGTCAACCGGCCCAGCATCCTCCTCGCCGATGAGCCGACCGGAAACCTCGACAGCACCACCAGCGAGGAGATCATGGCGGTCTTCGAGGAGCTGCACGACCAGGGCCAGACCGTGGTCATGGTGACCCACGAGCCTGATATCGCCGCGCACTCGGAGCGCATCATCACCCTGCGCGACGGCAAGGTGGCTTCCGACCGCGCGGCGGGAGAGAGCGCCGCCTGATATGCCGCTGCTCGAAGCGGTTCGCATGGCCCTCCGCGCCATCTGGGCGCAGAAGCTCAAGAGCTTCTTCTCGCTGATCGGCGTGCTCATCGGCGTCACGTTCCTGATTGCCGTGGTGTCCATCGTCCAGGGCATGAACGTGTACATGGAAGAGCAGTTCGCCGACAAGCTGGTGGGCATCAACACCTTCCAGCTGCGGCAGCGTCCCAACATCGTCATGGAGAACATCACCGAGGAAACGTGGCGCTCCTGGATGCGCCGGCCCCGCATTTCCTATGACGACGCGCGTTTCGTGCGCGAACGCATGAGCACGCCCGTCACGACGTCGTTCTACTGTGCCGACAACATGACGATCTCCTACGGCGGGAAGCAGGCCAAGGACATCGACCTCGAGGGCACCGAGGCCACGTATTTCGGCATCAAGAATTACGAGATAGCCTCGGGCCGGGCGTTCACGGCGCAGGAGGTGCGGGCGGGCACGCCGGTGGTGGTGATCGGCTCGCTTCTCGCCGAGAAGCTCTTCGACGGGGTCGATCCGATCGGCAAGGATGTCGGGATCAGCGGGCTGCCGTATCGCGTGATCGGCGTGGTCAAGGAACAGGGCACGCTCTTCGGCATCTCGCTCGACAAGTTTGCGATCATGCCCTACACCGCCCCGGCCCGGCGCTGGATCTGCCCGCACAACGTGATGGACGAGTTCACCATCAAGGCAGCCAACCCGGCCGCCATGGAAGCCGCCATGGGCGAGGTGGAAGGGCTGATGCGGGCGCGGCGGCACCTGAAGCCTCAGGAAGAGAACAACTTTGCGCTGCAGACCGCCGAGGGCGCGCTGGCAGGCTGGAAGAAGATCTCCCGCATCCTGATGATGGCGCTGCCTGGGCTGGTGGCCATCTCGCTGGTGGTGGGCGGGATCGTCATCATGAACATCATGCTGATGGCGGTGAGCGAACGCACCCGGGAGATCGGCATCCGCAAGGCGCTTGGTGCCCGGCGGAGCGACATCCTGGCCCAGTTCGTGGTGGAAAGCGCCACCATCTCCCTCGTGGGCGCAGCGCTCGGCATCGGGTTCGGCATCATCCTCGCGATGGTGGTGCGGGCACTGACGCCGATGCCGGCCGCCATCGCACCCTGGTCGGTGGGCGTCGCCGTCGCACTTGGCATCAGCGTCGGCCTCATTGCCGGTGTGTACCCGGCCACCCGCGCCGCGCGCCTGGACCCGATCCAGGCCCTCAGGGCGGAATAGGAGCGCGGCATGGCGATTTCCCGGGCATTCGAAGGTGTCGGCATCGCGCTCGACTCCATCCGCGCCAACAAGGTGCGCGCGTTCCTCACCATCCTGGGCGTGGCCATCGGCGTGATGGTGGTGATCGCCATGGCGTCGGCCATTACCGGCATCAACCGGAGCGTGCAGAAGGAGCTTGAGAGTCTCGGTCCCAAGACCTTCTTCGTCCAGCGCTATTTCCAGGGCGGCATCAACATCAGCGACGGCTCGGATGAGCTTTCGCCCTGGCGGAAGATGCCGTGGATCACGGTGGACGAGGCGAAGATGATCGCCGAGCTGCCGGCCGTGCAGTATGTGGTGTGGAACGAGAACGCGAGTGGGCCGGTGTCGTACGAGGACACCCACCTCAAGAGCTCCAACATTCGCGGCAACAGTCCTAACTGGATCTATACCTCCGGGGCCACGATCACCCAGGGCCGCAACTATACCGAGGTCGAGGCGGCCTCGAACGGGCATGTGGTGGTCATCAATGACAAGATGGCCGACATGCTCTTTGGTGAGCGTGACCCGATCGGACGGCAGATCAAGGTGTACGGCATTCCCTTCACCGTTCTCGGCGTCTATGTGGATGCCGCCGGCCTGTTCAGCGGCACGCCGTCACCCACGCTTTCCATGCCCCATTCCACGTTCACCAAGGTGGCGGATTACTGGAAGGGGTGGATGGACATCGCGGTGACACCCAAGGACGCGTTCACCGTGGCGGAGGCGCAGGACCAGGTCACGGCGGCCATGCGGGTGAGGCGGAGCCTCCGGCCCGACCAGGACAACAACTTCGCCCTGGTAAGCCAGGACCGCCTGCTCCAGTCCTTCAACAGCGTCACCCGGGGCTTCTTTCTCGTGATGCTCGCGCTATCGAGCGTCGGCCTGATGGTCGGTGGCGTCGGTGTGGTGGCCATCATGATGATCTCGGTCACGGAGCGCACCCGCGAGATCGGCGTACGGAAGGCGCTGGGCGCCACGCGCCGGGAGATCATGTTCCAGTTTCTGGTCGAGGCTGCGACGCTGACACTGGTCGGCGGGGCATGCGGCCTCGCCCTTGGTGCCGTGATCGCATTCCTCATCCGGGCCTGGACCCCGCTCCCGGCGGCCATTCCACTCTGGTCGGTGATTCTCTCAGTGGCGGCATCCACCGTGACCGGCATCTTCTTCGGCCTCTACCCCGCGAGCAAGGCCAGCCGGCTGGATCCGGTGGAGGCGCTGAGGTACGAGTGACGGGATGGGCGGGATGGGCAAGTTGCAGCTAACCCGGCGTCGCCCGCCCATCTGGCCCATCCTGCCCATCTGGCCCATCTTCTCTCCATGCCCCTGACCGAAGCCCTGCGTCTGGCCCTGCAGACGATCGCGGCCAGCAAGCTCCGCTCGTTCTTTACCCTCCTCGGCATCATTGTCAGCGTCGGTTTTCTCGTCACCGTAGTCGCCATCATCCAGGGGATGAATGCCTACGTCCGCGAGAACCTGACTGGCGCCATCATCGGCACCAACGCGTTCCAGGTGCGGCGGGATCCGATCCAGGTGGGCCTGCTGGATGACAGCACGGTGCGGGCAATCGCCAAGCGGCCGCGGATCACGCGGGAAGACGCGGAGGCGGTCGCACGGGCCCTGCCCGATGCCCGCGCGGTGGCGCTGCAGTCGGGATGGCCCACGCCCTCCGCCGATGTCGCCTGGCGGTCGCAGCAGCTCCGCAACATCGTCACGTTCGGGGTGACCCCGCCCTACCAGATCGTGCAGGACTACCAGTTCGCTGCGGGCGAGCCGCTGAGCGAACCAGACATCGAGCAGCGGCGGCTCGTCGCGGTCCTGGGTTACGATGTGGCGGAGGCGCTCTTCGGCGTGGCCGAGTCGGGTATCGGCAAGCAGATCCGGGTGGCCGGGCGCCAGATGACGGTCAAGGGCGTGATCGCCAAGAAGGGCCGCGTGCTGGGGCAGAGTTTCGATTCCTTCGTGCTGCTGCCCCTGCCCACCTTCGAGAGCATCTTCGGACGGCGGCTGACCACCGTGGTGTCGATCAAGATGAACGACGCGAGTGAAGTCACGGGTGGAATGGATCGCGCCGAGGAGGCCATGCGAGTGGCGCATCGCCTCAAGCCGACCGAGGCCAACGACTTCACGGTAGACAAGGCGGATGCGCTGATGGCGTTCTGGACCAGCCTGACCGGGCTCCTCTTCGCGATCATTCCGGCGGTCGTGTGCATCGGCATCGTGGTGGGCGGCATCGTCATCATGAACATCATGCTGATGGCCGTCACTGAACGCACCCATGAGATCGGCATACGCAAGTCGCTGGGCGCGCGCCAGCGCGACATCCGCCGCCAGTTCCTGATCGAGGCGGTGGTGCTGTCGCTGCTGGGCGGCATCATCGGGATCGCCGTGGGGTGGGGGCTGGCGCTCGTGGTGAGCACCGTGTCGCCGCTGCCGGCCCGCATTACGGCCTGGAGTGTGGGTGTGGCACTGGCACTCGGCGCCGGTACCGGCATCATCTTCGGCGTCTATCCCGCCGCGCGCGCGGCCAGGCTCGACCCCATTGCCGCGCTTCGGGCCGAATGAAACTGGGTGTCCGTCACCGACTGATCCGGTCCATCGCGGAAGGCGTAAGCATCGCCTTTGACGCACTGCGCTCGAACAAGCTGCGGAGCGCGCTCACGATCCTGGGTGTCGTCATCGGTGTGACGACCGTCATGGCCATGGCGAGCATCGTGCAGGGCGTGCGGTCGCAGATCTTCAACAGCATCGAGGTGGCGGGCCCCACCACGTTCTACGTCATGCGATACTGGTCACAGACGCCGGTGGATCCGAACAACCTGCCGTACGAAGTCCGGATTCGCCCCGTGCTCCGTTCCACCGATGTCGCGGCCATCCACACGCTGCCGGAAATCCGGTACGCCGGACTCTGGGTACAGCTTTTCGAACGAATCGAGTACCAGGGCAGCCGCACACAGGTGATGACGATCTTCGCGGGCGATGATCACTACATGGACGTGCAGGGCGGCACCCTGCTCCGCGGCCGCTTCTTTACCCGTGGCGAGCTCTCGGGCGACCCGGTGACGGTGCTGGAACAGGAGGTGGCCAGCCGGCTCTTCGGACGCATTGATCCGCTGGGCAAGGTGGTACGCATCGGCAGCAAGGCGCTGCGGGTAATCGGCATCTACGCCAAGCCGGACAACATCTTCGAGCCGCCCACGCAGGAAATCGGCGCCATCATTCCCTATCAGATGGCGCACCACAACTATCGGTATGACGACACGAATGCGCTGTTCATCATCGTGAAGCCGAGGAACGGGGTCACGGCCGATGTGGCGATGGACAACGTGACGGCGGCACTGCGCCGGGCGCGCGGCCTCCGGCCCGGCATGCCCAACACGTTTGACCTCATCGGCCAGGACAAGATCCTCGAGACGGTCAACAGCCTGACATCGGTGTTCTTCCTCGTGATGGTGGCGCTCTCGAGTGTGGGCCTCCTGGTGGGCGGCATCGGCGTCATGGCCATCATGATGGTGTCGGTCACCAGCCGCACGCGCGAGATCGGCCTTCGCAAGGCGCTGGGCGCCACCCGGCGGGAGATCCTCTGGCAGTTCCTGGTCGAGGCGGCGACGCTCACGCTGGTGGGTGGGCTCCTTGGCATTTTGCTCGGACTCGTGACCGGCGAAATCCTCAAGGGCGCCCTCAACCTGCAGTCATCGGTGCCGCTCTGGAGCGCCGTGGTCGCCACTGGCGTGAGCGTGGCGATCGGGCTTGCCTTCGGTCTTTTCCCCGCCAATCGCGCCGCGAAGATGGACCCGGTAGAGGCGTTGAGGTATGAATGACGGGACGGGCAGGATGGGCAGGATGGGCAAACCGAAGCCAAGCCCACAGCACTCGTCCATCTCGCCCATCTTGCCCATCTTCACCCGCCCAACTGGCCCATCTGGCCCATCTGGCCCATCTGGCCCATCCCGCCCATCTTCTCTCCATGCCTACTCACCTCCTTGCCATCGCTGCCCACCGCGATGATGTCGAACTCACCTGTGGCGGGACGCTCATCCGTGCCGCGGACCACGGCTACACTACCGGAATCCTTGACCTCACGGCCGGCGAAACCGGCACCCGTGGCAGCGCGGAGCTGCGCGCCGAGGAAGCCGAGCGCGCGGCGAAAGTGATGGGAGTGTCGGAGCGCCGGAACGCGGGACTGCCGGATGCGCACCTCGCCAACACTGACGCCATGCGGCGCGTGGTGGTGGAAGCGATCCGGCACTTCCAGCCGCAGACCGTGATCCTTCCCTTCCCTGTTGGCCGCCACCCGGACCACCGGATCGCCTCTGAACTCGCGCGCGACGCCTGTTTTCTTGCCGGCCTGAAGAAGTACGATGCTGACGGCACCGCTCACCGCCCGACCAAGATTCTCTACGCGCTGGCGTACCGGGAGGATCCGGTGAAGCCCACTTTCGTGGTGGACGTGAGCGAGCAGTTCGAACGCAAGCTGGAAGCAGTGCGGTGCTACGCAAGCCAGTTCGACGGGGCGGAGGCAGCGGGTGAAATCTTCCCCACCGGTCAGGACCTCTACTCCCTGGTGGAGACCCAGAGCCGCCACTACGGCTCGCTCATCCGCCGGCTCCATGGGGAGCCGTTCTTTACCCACGAGACGGTGCTGGTCGATGACGTGGTGGCGATGGGGGTGAGGAGTATCTAATTTCCCTCCATGCCCAATCCCATTTACCTCGACTACGCCGCCACGACGCCGGTGCGCCCGGAAGTGCTGGAGGCGATGCTCCCCTACCTGGGTCATGAGACCTTCGGCAACCCGTCGAGTGGGCACCGGTTCGGTCGGGCCGCGCGGGCGGGGCTCGAGCAGGCCCGGCGCGACGTGGCCGCCTGCGTGGACGCCGAGCCCAACCAGGTGATCTTCACGTCCGGCGGCACCGAGGCCGACAACCTCGCCGTGGTGGGCTCCGCGCTCGCGGCCCGCGACCGCGGCGACCCGATGTGCGTCTGCGTCTCGGCCATCGAGCACAAGGCCATCCTCGCCGCGGCCCACCATGTGGCCCATCTCGGCGGCACTGAAGTGATTCTACCCGTGGGTGCCGATGGCGTCCTGGAGCAGGATGCCCTCGCGCGCGCGCTCCGTGACCGTCCTGCCGTCGTGTCCGTCATGTGGGTGAACAACGAGACCGGTGTGGTGCAGCCCATCGCCGACATCGCGGCGCGATGTTGCGAGGCCGGCGTACGGGTCCATTCGGACGCCGTCCAGGCGTTCGGCAAGATTCCGGTGTCACTCAAGGACGCCGACTGCACCTTCATCACCATCTCCGGCCACAAGATCGGCGCGCCCAAGGGCATCGGCGCCTTCATCGTTCGCGACCGCAAGGGCGTCGAAGCCATCATCCACGGCGGCGGCCAGCAGTTCGGCATCCGGCCTGGCACGGAGAACGTGGCGGGCGCGGTGGCGCTTGGCACTGCTGCGAAGCTCGCCATGGCTGAGCTCGGCACGGAGCGCGCGAGGCTCACGGGCCTGCGAGATTCACTGCTGGCGCGGCTCCGTGCCGCGGTGCCGGATCTCATGGTGCCGGCAGAGCACGGACCCAGGGCCGCACATATTCTCAGCGTGTGCGTCCCGGGCGCGGACAGCGAAGCGCTGTTGATGCACCTCGATCTTGCGGGTGTGGCGGTTTCCGGCGGCAGCGCCTGTTCGACAGGTGCGATCGAACCGTCGCACGTGCTCGTGGCACTGGGCGTTCCCCGCGAACTGGCACTCGGCGCCATCCGGTTCAGCTTCGGCCACGACACCACGCAGGAAGACATCGATCGGGCCGCCGACGTTTTCCCCGCTGTGGTGGCCAAGGTGCGGAAGCTGGCGGGAGTACTTGGCCGTGCGTAAGAAGGTACTGGTCGCCATGAGCGGCGGCGTGGATAGCTCGGTCGCAGCGGCACGCCTGGTGGACGAGGGCCATGAGGTCATCGGCGCCACCATGAAGCTGTTCTGCTACGGCGACAGCGTGCCCGATCGTCCTTGCTGTTCGCTCGACTCGATCAACGACGCGCGTGACGTTGCCCACCGCCTGGACATCCCCCATTACGTGCTGAATCTCGAGGACCGCTTCGGGCACGACGTGATCGGCAACTTCGTCGATGAGTACAGCCGAGGCCGGACCCCGATTCCCTGCGTGCGCTGTAACTCCTTCACCAAGTTCCGCGACCTCCTTGCGCACGCCGATGCACTCGGCTGTGACGCCATCGCCACCGGGCACTATGCCGTGGCGCGGGACGGCGCCCTTTTTCGGGGGACCGATCGCGGCAAGGACCAGAGCTACTTCCTCTGGGGCATTGACCGTGCGGTGGTGGCACGGATGCTCACGCCGGTCGGGACCATGAGCAAGTCCGAGACGAGAGCGCTTGCCCGGCGGCTGGGTCTTGTCACGGCGGACAAGCCCGAATCGGTCGAGATCTGCTTCGTCCCCGACGACGACTATGTGGCGGTGCTGGAGCAGCATCTCCCTTCCGATGCGCCCGCGCTGTCGCCCGGACCGCTGGTCACCACCAGTGGCGAGGTGATCGGCGAGCATGAAGGCTTTGCCCGCTACACGATCGGCCAGCGGCGGGGACTTCCAGGTGGGGCGTCCCAGCCGCGCTATGTCGTGGCCATCCGCCCGGCCTCGCGTGAGGTCGTGGTAGGCGGACTGGATGAGCTGGCCGGCTGGACCGTGGCACTGGAAGAAGTAAACTGGCTGGCCGATGCACTCGAGCCGGGCGATACGTGTTTCGTGCAGATCCGGTATCGCGCCCGCGCGGTGCCCGCGCGAGTGGAGTCGGTGTCGCGCGATCGCATTGCACTCTCACTCCTCGAACCGGTCCGGGCCGTGACGCCGGGCCAGGCGGGTGTACTCTACGAATCCGACGACCGCGTGCTCGGTGGCGGTGTCATCGCGTGAGACTTGTCATGACTGATTCCGTCGTGAAGCGTGCAACCTCGAAGAGCCGGCCAGCAGTCCGGCTCCTTCTGCTTCTGGCCCTCACATGGCCGGCGGCGGCGCTCGCGCAGCGGCGCGCGATGACGGTGGATGACCTGCTCTCCCTGCGGGTCGCCAGCGACCCGCAGATATCTCCTGATGGGCGCTGGGTGGCCTTCACGGTGTCACAGCCGGCGCTCGACAAGAACAGCGACGTCACCCGGATCTGGGTGGTGGGGGCGTCGGGCGGCGATGCTCGCCAGATCACCGATGGCGACGGCACTGAGTGGGCACCGCGCTGGATGCCGGACGGCACCGCGCTCGCCTTTGTTTCCACGCGAGAAGGCGGGGCGCAGATCTGGCGCTCGGGTCCGGCGGGAGAGGCGCCGAAGAAACTCACCACCATCGCAACGGGCGTGAACGATTTCCAGTGGTCGCCCGATGGGAAGTCGATTTACCTCACGAGTGACGTCAGGTGGCCCGGGGTCCAGGAGGTTGACCGGCGCAACGGCGCCTATCCCACGGACGCGAAGATCTGGACTGGCCTGATGTATCGGCACTGGACTGAATGGCGGGTTGGCATCCGCACCCATGTGTTCCGGCTCACGCTGCCAGATGGGAAAGTGCGGGATGTCACGCCGATTGACCGCGACGTGCCGCCCATCGCGCTCGGGGGCCATGATATCGCCCTGTCGGCGCTGGGCACTGAAGTCGCCATCGTCTACAATCCCGATTCGGTGGTGGCGACCTCGACCAACAACGACATCTGGGTGATGGGTCCCGAGGGCAGCGCCCGCCAACCGGTGACCACCAATCCCGCCAACGATAACAGCCCGGCCTATTCCCCGAACGGGCGCTGGCTCGCCTACCTGGCCCAGACCATTCCGGGCTTCGAATCTGACCGGCAGCGAATCATGCTCTACGAGCGGGCCACGGGCCGGCACCACGCCCTGACCGAGGCCTGGGACCGGAGCGTGAGCGCCTTCAGCTGGACGCCAGACAGTCGAACGATCATCGCCGAAGCACAGGATGCCGGCGAGGGACGCATCTTCGGAGTCGATGCTGCCAGCGGCCGACCGACGCTGCTCGTGTCGGGCGGCGTCAATACCCAGGTGCAGGTGTCGCCGGACGGAAGCTTCATGGTGTTCGTGCGGCAGACCAGCACCATGCCTCCGGAAATCTGGCGCGCCAGCACGACGGGCGGCGGCCTGCGACAGCTCTCGCACCTCAACGATCGCGCGCTCCAGAACCTGGCATTGCAGCCAGCCGAGCCATTCCACTTTGTGGGTGCACTCGGCCAGCAGATTGCCGGCTGGGTCGTCAAGCCGCCGGGCTTCGACGGATCGAAGCGCTATCCCCTGCTCTACCTCGTGCATGGAGGGCCGCAGGGCGCGTGGCTGGATGAATGGAGCCAGCGCTGGAACTACCAGATGTTCGCGGCGCGCGGCTACGTCGTGGCGGCGGTGAATTTCCACGGCTCGACCGGCTACGGGCAGCAATTCACCAATAGCATCTCGCGGAACTGGGGTGGGCTGCCATATGATGACCTGATGGCGGGCCTGGACTACATGGCGCGGCAGCCGTACGTGGATACGCTCCGCATGGGCGCGGCGGGAGCATCGTACGGCGGCTACATGATCTACTGGATGGCCGGACACACGCATCGGTTCCGCGCCCTGATGGCACACGATGGCGTGTTCAATCCGCTGTCGATGGCGGGCAGTACGGAGGAGCTCTGGTTTCCAACCTGGGAATTTGGCGGGAGCCAGCTCTCGGGTACGGCGCGGAGCATCATGGAGAAATGGTCACCGGCCAATTATGTCACCCAGTGGACCACGCCAATGCTCATCGTGCACAGCCAGCGCGATTACCGCGTGGATCTGTCCGAGGGGCTGCAGGCCTTCACCGCGGCGAAGCTGCGCGGCGTGCCGGCAAAGTTTCTCTATTTTCCGGATGAAGGCCACTGGGTCACCAAGCCACGCAACCGGCGGCTGTGGTGGGGCGTGGTGATGGATTGGTTTGATGGGTGGCTGAAGGCGAAAGGCTGAAGGCAACAGCTCCCAGCTTTCAGCCTCCGATTCCCGCCTTCTCTGCAAACACCTTCAGCGCTTCTTCCGCCTCGGGCGACAGCTTTTCCGGCAGTGAGACGGCGATCTCCACCAGCTGGTCGCCCTTGCGGCCGTTCTTCTCGATTCCCTGCCCCTTGATCCGGAACTTGCGGCCCGGCTGGGTGCCGGGCGGAATGCGCAGGATCACCTTCTTGCCATCGAGCGTGCGCACCTTGAGGCGCGTGCCGAGGGTGGCCTGTACCATGTTGATGGGCACTTCGCAGAGGATGTCGAGGCCGTCGCGGTGGAAAAAGCGGTCGGGTTGCACCTGAAAGGTGATGATGAGGTCGCCGGCCGGCGCGCCGCCGGGTCCGGCCTGTCCCTGCCCCTTGAGCCGGACCTTGGCGCCCGATTCGGTCGCGGCCGGGACGGTGATCATCACCCGCTTTTCGGTACGGACCTCGCCCGCGCCATGACAGGTGGGGCACGGTGTCGAGGGAATCTTGCCCCGGCCGCGGCAGCGCGGGCAGGGACGGTTTACCGTGAAGCTCCCTTGCCCGAACGCGATGGTGCCGCGGCCGCGGCACTCGGGACAGGTGGAGAGCGTCGCACCGGGCGCGGCGCCGCTCCCCTGACAGGTGGGACACGATTCGGTGACCGGCAGCGTGACGGGCACTTTCCCGCCCATCGCCGCAACCCGGAAGGGAATCTCGACCACCGCCTCGAGACTCTCACCGCGCGCCTGTTCCTGCCGGCCCCGGCCGAAAATGGAGCTGAAGATGTCGCCCAGTCCGAAGCCGCTGATGTCGTTGAAGTCGAAATCGGGTGCGGCGCCCGCGCCGGCTCCCGCACCGGCACCACCGCCGCGGCGGCTCGCGCCCGGTTCAAACGCGCCAAGCCGGCGCATCTGGTCGTAATGCTTGCGCTTGTCTGCGTCGGACAGTGTTGCGTGCGCTTCCGAAATTTCCTTGAAGCGCTCGGCGGCCTGCGGGTTATCCGGGTTGGCGTCCGGATGGTATTGCTTGGCGAGTCGACGATAGGCCTTCTTGATGTCGGCCGCGCTGGCAGAATCCGGCACGCCGAGCACCTGGTAGAAGTCCTTGGCGGCCACGTCAGTCCGACTCCTGCTCCGAGTAGACCTGCACCCGGGCCGGGCGCACCAGGGCGCCCTTGAACAGGTAGCCCGGCTGGAAGGTGGCGCTCACCATGTGCGCCTGCTCCGGCGAGGGCGCGGGCGTCGTGGACACCGCCTCATGCACCGCCGGATTGAAGGGCTGGCCGGCCGGGTCCACCCGCTCGACTCCTGCCGCTTCCAGTTCCTTCCGCAGCTTGCGGTCGATCAGCGTGGCCCCTTCCCTGAAGCTTTCGGCGGAGGTCTGGTTGTCCTCAGCAACCAGCCGGTCGAGGTCGTCGAGCACCTCGAGCAGGCGCCCGATGAAATTTGCTTGCGCGCGGTCGAACAGCTCGGTGCGCTCGCGCGCGATGCGCTTCTTGTAATTGTCGAATTCCGCCGCCAGCCGAAGGTGCCGGTCACGCGCCTCGCTGAGCTCTCGCTCGATGCGCTGGACAGCCTGGTCGGCGGGCTCGACTGGAAGATTCTGGGCGGCAGCCTCGACGTCATCCTGGGCGGTGGCTGCGCTGGCCTGGTCGTTTCTGGGATGGTCCTGCACGATGCTCCTCGTGGTTGTGCTGTCCCTGCAAGATAACAGCGCCTTGAGCCGTTTCCGGTCGCTACGGCCCGCCCAGGCGCTTCAGTAGCAGTCGTAGCGCCGCCTGTGCCGCGCGTGCCCGGACCTCACTCCGCCCACCCCCGAACACCATCCTGGCCGCTGAAGTGTCTTGAGCGTCGGCCGTCGCGAACCAGACGGTGCCCACCGGCTTGGCACGACTGCCGCCGCCGGGCCCTGCAATGCCGGTAATGGAGACGGTCAGGCCGGCGCCGAAGTTTCGGCGCGCGCCCTCCGCCATGGCGCGCGCTACCGACGCGCTGACGGCGCCCTCGCGCTGGAGCAGCTCGTGGGGGACGGCGAGTGCCGTCTCCTTGACCGGATCGGCATAGGCGACGACACCGCCCAGGAAGACATCCGAGGCTCCCGGCACTGCCGTGAGCCGCCCTCCGACCAGGCCACCCGTGCAGGACTCGGCGACCGCCAGCGTGACGCCCTTGCGCCGCGCGGCGTCGACTACCACCGCGGCGAGATCAGTGTCGCCCTCCCCATACACCGCTTCCAGCACGCGTCCGCGCACGAGGTCCCGCGCCGCATCCAGCCTCTCATCGGCCTCTGCAGCACTGAGGTGCCAGGCGGTCAGCCGGAGGTCCACGCCATCAGAACCCGGGAGGTAGGCGAGGGTGAGCGGCGCGATCTCGGGCTCGATCGGGCCGATCGACTCAGCCAGCGTGCTCTCCGCGACGCCGGCGGTGCGGATGGTGCGACTCCGCACCACGGTGCCGGTCGCGCGCGACCGGAGGCGGGGCAACAAGTCGTGCTCCGTGAGCATGCGCATCTCGTACGGGACACCCGGCAGCATTACGACCAGCCCGCCTGCCGGTTGCGGGACATCGATCCAGAGGCCGGGCGCGGTGCCCCAGCGGTTCCGGAGAATCACCGCGCCGTGCGGTACCTCGGCCTGCACCCGATTGGACTCCGCGGGCGCCCGACCGAAAAACCGGTAGCGCTCGAGAATGTGGCCCCATACTTCGTCGCTGAATTCGAGCGGAAGGCCCAGGACGCCCGCCACGGCGGCCTTGCTGACATCGTCCCGCGTGGGACCGAGGCCGCCGGTCGTGATGACCGCGCCGCTTCGGTCCAGCGCCTGCCGCACCTCGCTCGCAATGCTCTCCGCATCGTCACCTACCGTCGAGCGATGCCGGACCTCAACACCGGCGTCGGCCAGCGTCCGGGCCAGCTCGGCCGCGTTGGTGTCCACCACCTGGCCGAGCAGCAGTTCGTTACCGATGGTGAGTAGTTCGATCTGCAAATGGGTCCCGATCCGTTCAGCGCTGGGAGATGAGGCGGCGGTAGCGGTAGATGTAAACGGCGAACGAGTAGATGGTGAGCGCGGTGGCGATGGCGAGGACGACGGTGACGAAGTTGCCGTGGAAAGTATTCCAGAAATTCGCGAAGCGATTGTGGTCCCAGCCGAGCGGTTTCCGGGCGTCGCGAAAGGCAAACCAGAGGATGATGGCGCCGACGAAAATGTTCTGGAACACCGTCTTCAGCTTGCCCGCCCCGCCAGCCGGGATTACCACGCCCTTGCGCTTGGCCCACCAGCGGAACCCGGTCATGGCGAGCTCGCGCCCGATCAGCAGGATGCAGACCCAGAGCGGGATGCTGCCCCAGACCGGGATGTCATAGAGATCGTGGCGCTGCTGCGAGATGACGTAGATGGGGATCAGCGTGGCGAAGAGCAGCAGCTTGTCGGCGATCGGGTCGAGCAGCTTGCCCAGGTCGGTGACCTGGTTCCAGCGGCGGGCCAGGTAGCCGTCGAACAGGTCACTGACCGCCGCGATGATGAAGATGACGAAGCAGATCACCTTGGGCCAGTAGCCCTCGATGAACGGCAGGAGGGCGATGACCGGCGTGAAGCAGATGCGGACGATCGTGATGATGTTCGGCAGCGTCCACATGACGGGAACCTGGCTCCGATAATGGGTGGGCGACGGTGAAGGTCGAGAGGTCGAGGAGTCGAGGAGTCGAGAGGCCAAGAAGCCAGCTCGACCACTCGACTCCTCGACCCCTTGACCTCCCTAGCCCAGCGTCTTCACCACGCTCTTGCTGATCGCCTTGAGCGTGTCGAACACGCCCTCGCCGGTGGCGGCGACCGCCTCGAAGAACGGCGCCCGCTCGATCCACTGCCCATCCTGCTGCCACACCAGGTACTCGCCGGGATGCTCCGCATCCGCAAGCAGGCGCTGGCGCGCGGGCTCTTCCACCGGCCAGCCGGGATTGAGCGCCGCCTGCAGTTCCTCGATCGGCGAGGCGTTGGGCAGGTCCCGCTTGTTGTACTGCACCACGAACGGCAGCTTGGTCAGGTCATAGCCGTGCTGGGACATGTTGTCGTAGAGATTCTGCATGGCCTCGATGTTGGCCTCCATCCGCTCCAGCTGGCTGTCGGCGACGAACACCACGCCGTCCACGCCCTTCAGGATCAGCTTGCGCGAGGCGTTGTAATACACCTGGCCCGGCACGGTGTAGAGGTGAAACTTGACCTTGAAGCCACGGATGGTGCCAAGATCCACCGGCAGGAAGTCGAAGAAGAGCGTGCGTTCGGTTTCCGTCGCGAGGGAGATCATCTTGCCGCGGGCGGCGGGCGCCACCTTGTTGTACACGAACTCGAGGTTCGTGGTCTTGCCGCCGAGGCCCGGCCCGTAGTAGACCAGCTTGCAGTTGATCTCGCGGGAGGCGTAGTTGATCATGGACATGCGTGGCGTGTCCCCTCAGGCCCCGAAAAGC
>DASTFH010000039.1:0-4419 GCA_035708725.1 Gemmatimonadales bacterium
GGATTTTGGCATTGCGCGAGACGCCGAAGTGAGCCCCGAGGAGCGGCTCACGCGGGCGGGGTTCTTTGTGGGGACGCTCCAGTACGTCGCCCCAGAGACACTTTCAGGCGAGCTGGTGGGTGAGCAGGCCGACGTGTACAGTCTGGCCACCATCGCGTACTACCTGCTCACCGGCGTCCTGCCGTTCACGGGCAGGAACCCACGTGAGTTGTTCCAGCAACTACTA
Source organism: Gemmatimonadales bacterium (assembly GCA_035708725.1). Classification (GTDB taxonomy): domain Bacteria; phylum Gemmatimonadota; class Gemmatimonadetes; order Gemmatimonadales; family GWC2-71-9; genus CAMLHP01. The sequence continues at coordinate 227 of DASTFH010000039.1, forward strand.
CAGGAAAACCCCATTTCGCTGAACCAGGCGGTCAAGGGGATGAAGTTTTCGCCCGCGGTGGAGACGGTTGTCATGAAGGGGCTGGCACGGGACCGGGCCGAGCGGTATCGGACGGTGGACGACTTTACGGCGGCCTTCTGTGAGGCGGCGCGAGATGAGAAGAAGAAGGGCGGGTTCCTCTCGTCCATCTTCGGCAAGGGCTGATGGGACTGGATCAGGACCGGGCCCGCCTCAGGGCGCTGCTCCTGGAGCGCAGTGTCAAGTTCGGCAATTTCACCCTGGCTTCGGGCCAGACCTCCAACTACTACATCGATTGCCGGCTCACCACGATGAGCGCCGAAGGCCAGGTGCTGATCGGGCGGCTGGGGCTGGCGGCCATCCGCAGGGCAGGGTGGGCGCTGGACGCCGTCGGCGGGCTCACCATGGGTGCCGACCCCGTGGCCTATGCCATTGCGGCGGCAAGTTTTGGCAGTCCACCAGTAGTAAATGCCTTCAGCGTGCGGAAGAACCCCAAGGAACATGGTACCGGTCGGCTGATCGAGGGCAACTTCGGCCCGGGATCCAAGGTCGTGGTGGTCGAGGATGTCATCACGTCCGGTGGCTCAGCGCTCCGGGCGGTGGACGCCGTCCGGGACCAGGGCGGGGAAGTCCTCGGCGTGCTGGCGGTGGTGGACCGGCAAGGGGAGGGAAGGGGACGGATCGAGGCGGCAGGGGTGCCGGTGGTGGTGCTGGAGACGGTGGAGGGGTTGGGACTTAGGGCGTATGGCTAAGGGCTAAGGGCGAGTCACGAAAGCACGAAAGACACGAAGGTGCGAGGACAGCCCTCCGGACCTCCGCCAGCCTCCGCACACTTCAACTATCAGACACTGCAACAACGCACACGAAAACACGAAAGCACGAAAAATTCAAAGAAGTGGATTTTCGAGCCCCTCGTGTTCGATCGGAGTCTGGTGGGCGCTTCCGTTTCCTCGCGAGCTCGCCATGTATCGCCTGGAGCACGCGCACAATTACTTCTACTTCGGCGGCTGCGCGTACGCGGCGGCGCAATCATGGCGGCTTCTTCGCAGGCAACCCGACGCCGCCGAGCTGTTCGACAGCGTCGCGACGCATGCCGAATCGCCGGCGGGGCTGGTGATCGCGATCGCGGGACTGAAGGCCGTTTCGGGCGGCGCGATGCGAGACGCGGACACCATGGTGAGCGCCGGCCATGCCAGTGTGATAGTGACCTGTCCCCGACGTCTCCGTAGCCGCTGACAACTATCCCATGCCGGAGATGCAATGCGTGCGCGCCGCGGAGTAGTGCTGGGTTCGGTTGTGTTCGCAGCGATGGCGGCGGCGTGTGACTCCACGGCGCCCGCCAGAGGCACCCAGCTTTACGGCGTGATCACGGAGAAGGGCGAAGTTCCTAATCCGCCCATGGACGTGAAAGTCCGCGTCTGGCGAGCCGCAAACCCAGCCGCCCAGGAAGCCGCTCGGATGCTGACCGATTCCGCGGGCTCGTTTGCCGTGGATCTCGCCGATGTCGAACCACCCGAACTGGACAGCGTCCGTGTCACGGCAACGCGCTACGATTGTGAAGGGGACCGGGTTGCCGGGGCCACCGTGCGACGGGCTGACATTGCGGGAGCGAGGTCGGTGGCCATGCCCAGGATCAATCTGAATTTCGAGCTGACCAGGCCGTACATCGTCAATGGGGTGGCCATATGTTCCGCTATTCCCCGGAGAACTGCCACGCTCCAGCTCGACGACATGGCCCGCCTCGCCATCTGGATCGATGACATGAGTGATTCGGTCCGGGGGCGCTGGCGTGCGAATCATAGCGCCTCCATTGGTGACGACTTCGGCTATTTCAGCGGCCGTCAAACGGTCGATGGTGCGGTTACGACGCTGCACCTCCGCCTGCGTCCCTCAGGGTCCTCATCCTGCCCCGGCCTCGATCTCGTGATCCCCACGCTAGGAGACGGCAGTGCCGAGATGGGTGTCGCGACGCTGAGCGGGGGCAGCAGCTGCTCGCTCCCCGACGGGCCCATCAGGTTCTTCGAGGGAGCGAGCTTGCCGGAACTCGAGCCCGCGCTCCCCACATAATCACGCCGAGGCAGCGAAAACCTTTCGACGCTTTCGCCCCTGTCGTGTTTTCTGGACTTCGTGTTTTTCGCGCTTTCGTGCCCCGTGCGCGTCCCGCCCATCCAAGCATCTCCTGCCTGACACCGCACGCCGAACCGACACTCGCTCGTCATCGATTCGCAATCCCGTGGGCGGTGTGCTGGTCATCTCCGAGTATTAGCAATGGATCACCACTCACCGGAGCGGCACGATGCGATTCCACATGTCTGCAGGTCCTGCGCTTCTCCTGGCCCGCCTCGCCCTGGCTCCAACCCTGGCACTGGCGCAGGAGCAGTCGCCACCCACGATCGTCGTCACCGGTAACGCCGTCCTCCACGTGCCGGCAGACTCGGCCACGCTCACCATCGGCTGGGTACTCGGCTCCGCTCCTGGCGACGCCCAGCAGACCGAAGATTCAAAGGCCATCGCCCAGCTCTCGACGTTACTCAAGGAGGCCGGCGCCGGCGATGCGCCGCTGCGTTTCACCGACGACCAGTACTGGATGCCATATCGCGACGATGACGACGACCCTGAACGTGCCCAGCGGCAGCGCAGGGTGGAAGTCACCATCACCGGCCGGCAGGTGATCACCGACGCGCTGGCCCGGCTGCGCAATCATCCCGTCCTGCAGGTGCAGGAAAGTGAGTTCGGCTGCACCTGCAATGATGAGATGGCGCGTCGCGCCGAAGCGCTCGCCTTCGCCAAGGCACGGAAGAGCGCCGAAGCGCTCGCAGCCGCTGCCGGTGGCCACGTGAGCGGGCTGGTCGCCGTGTCCAATCAGCCGTACGGCTTCAGCATGGCGATGCCTGGCTTCGCCGTCAGCGAGGCCATGTCGCTGAATGAGGCCAGCATCATGGCCGCAGCACCAGTCAATCGTGTCCCGGCCGGCAGCGGGTTGCAGGCGCCTCTCCTGGACGTGCGGGGAGCGGTGTTCACGATGTGGCGGATCGGGAAATAACCGGCGGATCGGCAGATCATTGCCCCGGGCGCGCACGGGTGACCAGCAGGTTCCCTGACGCGCCCGACGCAATGACGCGTTGACCGTCGATGGTTGACCATCGCCATGGTCCCTCGGTCAGCCTGCGGTTGCGGAACATGTCGCGTCGGCCTACGATCATCACTCTCTCGGCCGCTTGACCCCTCGACCTCGACCACTTCGGCCTCTGACCCATGGCCTGGACCTGCGCCCGCTGCGGCGAAGTGCTCGCCGATTCATTTGGTGCCTGCTGGCGATGCGGCTCGCCGGCCGAAGGGCTGGATCCTGGCGTCGAACCGACCGACGCGGAGTTCGCCGAAATCGGAGCCGCGGAGGAGGCCGCGGCGGTGCGGCAGCGAAACGAGTTCAACGAGGCGGTGTGGCAGTATAAGGCGCGCGCCGGCTGGTTCCCTCCGGCCTATGGCCGGTATGCGCAGGCCGGTGCCGGTCTTCATCGCCTTGCGGTCGCATACCGCCTTTATCGTGGGCGTCAGGAGATGACCGCGCGGCCCGCGCGACCCGACCTGGATCGCAAGTGGACCGCGTTCGCAATCATGCTCGGCCTCACTGGTGGCTTCGTGCTCAGCATTCTCCTGATGAACGGGTGGGCCGATTTCCTGCTCGCTGATGGGACGCGCTTCGTGATTGTCTGGATTGGCCTGCTTGTGGGCTGCGTACTCACTGGCGACCGCGCGGTGGATGCTGAATTGCAGGCGGAAGCTGAATTCCAGGTGGGGCGGGGAACAGCGTCATGAATCGCAGGCCGAGCACGGAGTCCGGCATGAACAGACAGCGAATTCAACGTGACGCCTGACATCCCCGAATCCGTTCTCCTGCGATATCTTCGAGGCGAACTCTCCGTGGAGGGAGCGCGCTGTGCGCTGAGCGCTAGACGCTCGTCCCTCGTCCCTCGTCCCTCGACCCTCGACCGCCAATGCCCGTTTCCCCCTCCTACCGCACCTTCGTCCTCGAGCAGCTGGGCCGAGTGACGCCCAACATTCGCGCCCGGAGCATGTTTGGTGGGGTGGGGATCTATGGCAGCGATCGGTTCTTCGCGCTCATGGATGATGACATGCTCTACTTCAAGGTGGATGACTCCAATCGCCCTGACTTC
>DASTFH010000040.1:0-22473 GCA_035708725.1 Gemmatimonadales bacterium
CACGTGGAGAACAATCCCGGCGCCTGGAAGGCGGCCGATATCGAGATGGAGCAGGACCCCGGCCGGCCCTACGTCTACGTCAGCGGCTTTGTGAATTTCAACACCAAGATCTACGACGTGCGCGATCCGGCGCACCCGAAGCTGGTCTACACCTGGACCATCGACAATCCGGAACTGCACCGCGGCATCGGCGCGATGGACGGCAAGTATTTCAGCATCGGCGACAAGTATTACTACGTGCAGTCGCTGCAGTTCATGCAGGGCGGGCCCGACGCCGACCTGGGCGCCGTGGTCTTCGACGTGACTGGCCTGCCCGACGGCAGCAAGGTCAAGGAAGTGGCGCGCATCCGCTATCCCGCGGCACCCGGCGGGTTCCACAACATCTTCGCCTACAAGCATTCCGACGGCCGCGCGCTGCTCTTCACCACCGTGAACGAGGGCAAGGCGCTGATGTACGACCTGGGCAAGGTGGTGAGCGACACCAACTCCGCCGACTGGCTGGTGGGCGGCGTGCCGAACCCCACGCCGTTCCCGCAGATGGGCACGAGCAGCTACCACGACTTCTACGTCGGCTACGATCCCGGCACCCATCAGGACAAGTTCTACGGCGCTGGCCTCGGCGGCTATTCCGTCTGGGACGTGACCCATCCCGAGTCACCCACCCAGCTCTTCACGGTGACCGGCCTCGGCTTCGACATCGCGCACACCTTTACGCCCTCGCCGGACGGCCGCTACGCGGTGACCGAGACCGAGTATCAGTACACCCCGCTCCGGATCTGGGACCTGCAGGCGGCGCAGATGGATTCCACCCAGAATCTCGACACGCCCATCAGCGCCTGGACCGCCGACTGGCGCGATCTCTCGCACAATCATGAAGTGCGCTGGCCCTACGTCTTCGTGTCGGCCTACGAGGATGGGCTGCAGATCTTCAGCCTCAAGGACCCGAAGAATCCGAAAACCGAGGGCTGGTGGTACACCTGCGGCTGCACGCATGAGCACGGCTTTGGCGGCAATCCCAACAACGGATGGGAAAGCACCCATAGCGTCGAGCAGGGTGCCTTCGGCGTGGATGTCCGCAATCGTGATGGACTGATCGTGCTCTCGGACATGCGCTCAGGACTCTGGCTGTTCAAGCTGAAGGGCTTCAATGGCTGGAACGGCAAGGACTACGGCATGGCCAATATTTCAAGCGTGCAGGACTGGGCCCATGGCCCGGCCGATGCCGCAGGTGGTGCGGGCAGCCAGTGAGCCGATGGAAACTTTCCCTGCTGGCGGCCGGCGCACTCCTGGCCGCGCCGCCAGCAGGACCCTATGACATTGCGCTGCTGGCGACGCCCAAGGCGGGCGCGGCGGAAGGCCACGCGCGCCTGGTCTTCGCCGAGTCACCTTTCGGTGTGGCGGTAACGGTCGATGGCCGGGCCCGCTATGACATTCAGGTCACGGCGGCGAAGCTTCCGCCGCCGTCGAGTCTCGGCGCCTTCACGTCGTATGTCGCGTGGGAGGTCTCGACCGATCTCTCCACCTGGCGTCGGCTTGGCGTGGTAAGGAACGGGACGACCACCGTGGGCCAGGCGGAGCTGAACAAGTTTCTCTTCGTGATTACCGCCGAGGCAGACTCCGCGGCCCCGACGCACGAGGGGCCCACCATTCTGCACGGCCACTCGCCGAGTGGCTGGCTGCAGTCATTCGTGACGCATCCACTGTTCCGTGGTGTCTCGCAGTGAGGCGCGGAGCGAAGTTCCTCCTGGCCGGCGCATGCTGGCTGGCGTCGCCTCGCCTGCTCAAGGCCCAGCAGCCCACGTCCGGCATGGACCATATGCACATGGGCGACTCGACCGCCATGGCAATGCCGGTGCCGATGCCGGCCGGAATGAAGATGATGCCGGGGCTGGTGGGACTGGTGCCGCCGGGCGAGACCTTCCTGCCGGGCGCCGGCAAGGATCTCTCGGCGCTGCCCGAGGCTGTGGTTGCGAAGCTGACACCCCTCAGGAACGGCGACACACTGGATCTCACCGCGAGCCTGGTGCGGCGCACCATCAAGGGGCAGACGTTCGCGATGTACGCCTTCAACGGGCAGGTACCGGGCCCGCTGATCCGCGTGCCGCGGAACGCCACCATCATCGTGCGCTTTCACAACCGGATCGACCTGCCGAGCAGCGTGCATTGGCATGGCGTGCGGCTCGACAACGCGTCTGATGGCGCGGTGGGCGTGACGCAGCAACCGGTCGCACCGGGCGCCGACTACACGTACACGGTGCATTTCCCCGACGCCGGCATCTACTGGTACCACCCGCACGTGCGCGAGGACATCGAGCAGTCGATGGGCCTGTTCGGCAACATGCTGGTGGACGCACCGGCGCGCGACTACTACTCGCCGGCCAACCAGGAGCAGGTGCTGATGCTGGGCGACCTGCTCATGCAGGCAGACACGCTGATCCCGTTCGGGAAGGAGCAGGTTGATTTCGCACTGATGGGCCGGGTGGGCAACGTCCTGCTGGTGAACGGCGAGCCGGATTATCGCCTGCAGGTGCATCGCGGCGAGGTGGTGCGCTTCTATCTCACCAACGTCTCCAGCTCACGCACCTGGAACGTGTCGTTCGGCGGCGCACCGATCAAGGTGCTGGCGTCCGACGTGAGCCGCTTCGAGCACGAGCAGATGGTGCCGAGCGTGGTGCTGGCGCCGGCGGAGCGCTACGTCGTGGAAGTACGCTTCGACAGGCCGGGCCAGCTCGCGATGGTCAACGCGGTGCAGGCCATCAATCACTACCGCGGCGAATTCGAGCCGGAGGTTGACACTGTCGGCATGATCGCGGTGGACAGCGCCGGCGCCACGCCGGACTATGCAGCACAGTTCGCGACGCTCCGGAACTACGACAGCGTCACGCAGGACATTGACCGCTACCGGACATACTTCGACAGGGCGCCTGACAAGTCACTCACGCTCACGGTGCGCACGTCGGGCCTCCCGCTGGCCACGGTGCAGTTCATGACCATCGATACCGCCTACTTTGCGCCGGTGGAGTGGGTGGACGGCATGCCCGACATGAACTGGCTCTCCACCGGTGGCCAGGTGCAGTGGATCCTGCGCGACGACGCGACGGGCAAGGAAAACGGCGACATCGACTGGCATGTGAAGCGCGGGTCGGTAGTGAAGCTCCGTATCTTCAATGATCCGACCTCATTCCATCCGATGCAGCATCCGATTCACCTGCATGGCCAGCGGATGCTGGTGGTCTCGCGCGACGGCGTGCCGACGAAGAACCTGGTGTGGAAGGACACCGCGCTGGTTCCGGTGGGCTCCACCGTGGACCTGCTGATCGACGCCTCCAATCCCGGCGACTGGATGCTGCATTGTCATATCGCGGAGCACCTGGGGGCGGGGATGATGATGGTGGTTCATGTAGACGGTTAGGCGGTCAGACGGTTAGACGGTTAGTTCTTGCCTTCGGGTTCTAACCGTCCAACCGTCTAACCGCCTAACCGTCTAACCGCCTAACCGTCTAACCGTCTCTCAGCACCCTCGCCAGCTCCCGCACCCCCCGCTTCAGCTCCACTTCATCCACTGCCGCAAATCCGAGCTGCAGCCCCTCGCGTGGCTGCGGTGAGAGCGCGTACTCCGAGATCGGCGTCACCTGCACGTCACGCCTGGCAGCGACATCGGCCACTCGTCGGGCATCGAGACCGTCAGCCAGCCACCCCACCGTCTGCAGCCCTGCTTCGACATCAGAGATGGTGAGCAGTCCATCCAGATGGCGGCGGCCTTCCTCGAGCAGCACGCCGAGCCGCTGCGCGTAGATCTCGCGCATGCGGCGGATGTGGCGGCCGAAGTGACCATCCGCAATGAAATCGGCGAGGATGGCCTGCTCCAGCACCGCGCCATGCCGGCGCGACACGCTGAGCATCGTCGCCATCCGCTCCACCAGCATCTCCGGCACCACGAGATAGCCAAGCCGAAGCGCGGGGAACAGCACCTTGCTGAAGCTGCCAGCAAGGAGCACGCGGTCATCGTGGTCGAGTCCCTGCAGCGCCGGCACCGGTGCACCGGCGTAGCGGAACTCGCTGTCGTAATCGTCCTCGAAGATGACGGCGTTGGCGGCGTGTGCCCACGCCAGCAGGGCGAGCCGTCGGCTGAGACTCATGGTCACGCCGAGGGGAAACTGGTGGGCGGGCGTGATGTAGATCATGCGGACATCGCGCAGCAGGCGGGGCGGCAAGGTCACGCCTTCGGCGTCCAGCGGCAGGCCAACGACTCTCGCCCCGACCGCCTGGAAGGCCAGGGCCGCGCCGGTGTAGCCGGGATCTTCCATGGCGACGCGATCGCCGGGATCGAGGAACAGTCGTGCGGCCAGGTCGAGCGCGTCCTGCACACCTGACACGATGCAGACCTGGTCCGCGGTGCAGTGGACACCGCGAGCACTGGTGAGATAGTCGGCCACGGCCTCACGAAGCGGACGGTATCCCAGCGCGGGACATCCCATGAGCAGTTGCGTGGTCACCGTGCGGAGCCGGCGGCCGGCGACCTGTGCCCAGAGCGAAGCGGGCACCAGGTCAAGCGCCGGCTGGTTGGCCCGGAAGGCACGAATGCGGAGTGGCGGTGTCGTGGGCCAGGACAGGGTACGTCGCGCCACTTCCGACAGCCGGATGCTCGCCTTGGCCGCGGATCGCCCGGCGCTTGCCGGCCTTGGCCGGGCCCCGATGCCAAGCAGCGCATCGGGTAGTACGTCGTTCACGTACGTGCCCGATCCGGCCCTCCCCCGGACGTACCCTTCCGCTCTGAGCTGCTCAAACGCCGAGACCACCGTACCGCGCGAGAGCTGATACTGCCGGGCCAGATCGCGGGTGGCAGGCAGGCGGAGCCCGGGCGCGAGGCGCCCATCAAGAATGGCGGTGCGGAGGGCATCATAGAGCCAGCGGCCCGCAGTGGTGCCGGGCCCCCTCGGCGGGAGGGCAAGCGGGAACGTCGCGGCTTGGCGTGACATGAAAGTGGTCCAACCAAGATAGCATAAATGGCTCTGCTCGACAGGTCCACTTCTCCGCATATTGCGCCCGTCTCGGACACGGCGGACGGAGCCATGGGCACGGAACTCATTGCGGGCGACACAGTGTTCTCACTTGGCAGCCTCGGGCGCTCAGCGGCTCGACCGCTCGGCAGGCTTGTCAGAGCGCTCGTGAGGCATGCCGTGCCGGGCGATGGCGCCTGGAACGCTGAGCGCTCGACCCTCGACCCCTCGACCCCTCGACCGGAACTCCATCATGACCGCAACAACCACTGAAACGATGCCTGAACGCCTCCACTACGCCAGGACCTCACCTGGCGCCTATCACGCCATGCTCGGCCTCGAGAAGTACCTCCATGAGTGCGGCCTGGAGATCCCGCTCATTCATCTCATCAAGATGCGCGCATCGCAGATCAACAAGTGCGCCTACTGTCTCGACATGCACTCGAAGGACCTGCGTGCCATCGGGGAGACGGAACAGCGGCTCTACACGCTCGAGGCGTGGCGGGAGTGCCCCTGGTACACCGACCGCGAGCGCGCCGCGCTGGCCTGGACTGAAGCGGTGACGCTGATCGCCGACGGCCAGGTGCCGGACTCGGTGTACGAAGAGGTCAAGCCCCACTTCACCGAGAAGGAACTGGCCGACCTCACCGTCGCGATCGCCACGATCAATGTGTGGAACCGGCTCTCGATTTCGGGGCGGACAACGCCGGGAACGTATGAAGTGAAAAGCTGAGTGCAAGGCGCTGTGCGCTGAGAGCCAAAAGCTGAAAGCAACACCCTACCCGGCAGCCGGGAGGTTTGTTGCTTATAGCGGTCAGCGCTCAGCGCATAGCGCACAGCTCACTTCAGGAACAGCAACTCCCGGTACGTCGGCAGCGGCCAGAGATCCGAGGCCACGTTGGCTTCGAGCTGGTCGGCCACGGCGCGGAGCCCATCCATGGCGGGCTTCACCTTCCGCGCGATGTGGGTCGCGTGCTCGGCCGGGTCGGTGCCATCGTGAACCAGCGTCTTTTCCAGCTTGCCGATGGCGGCGCGCAGCGAGGCCACCTGGCGCACGAACGCCTCCAGCGCCGCGTGCTCCTCATCGCAGGCGACGTCAGCGGCCAGGGTTGCGCCCACGGCCTCGGCTATCAGCGCCTGGTGCTGCAGCGCCGCCGGCACGATCATGGAGCGGGCCAGCGCCACCATCGTCTCGGCCTCGATGGTCATCTGCTTCACGTACTTCTCCACCGCGATATGCCAGCGGCTCTCCACTTCCGGCCTGGAGAGCACGTCGTATTTCTCGAAGAGCGCGGCCGTCTTGGGTGCCTTCAGCACCGGGAACGCCGCGACCGAATCCTTGAGCGTGGGCAGGCCGCGCTTCTCGGCTTCCTTGTGCCACTTGTCCGAGTAGCCGTCGCCGTCGAAGATCACCCGCTTGTGACTCTTGAGCACCTTCTTGAGCACGCCGATCACGGCCTCCTGCTGCTTCGTGGCGCTGGGCCGCTTGCCGGCCGCCTTCTCCAGCTCCGTGGCCACCCAGTCGAGCGACTCGGCCACGATCGTGTTCAGCACCGTGGCCGGCCAGGCGATGCTCTGCGACGAACCCACGGCGCGGAATTCGAACTTGTTGCCGGTGAACGCGAACGGTGACGTCCGGTTGCGGTCGCCCGAGTGGCGCGGCAGCTGCGGCAGCGTGCGGGCCCCGAGCTGGATCGTGCCGCCCTGGATGGTGCGCTTGGGCAGGCCCTTCTCCACCTGCTCCAGGATGTCGCGCAGCATGTCACCAAGGAAGATCGAGATGATGGCCGGCGGCGCTTCGTTGGCACCCAGACGATGATCGTTGGCGGCCGAGGCGATGGTGGCGCGCAGCAGGTCGGCGTGGAGATCCACGGCGCGGATCATGGCGCAGAGGAAGACCAGGAACTGCATGTTGGTGTGCGCCGCGTCCTGCGGATCGAGCAGGTTGACGCCGGTGTCGGTGCAGATGGACCAGTTCACGTGCTTGCCCGAACCGTTCACGCCGGCGAAGGGCTTCTCGTGCAGCAGCGCCGTCAGGCCGTGGCGGGCCGCGACCCGCTTGATGGTCTCCATCAGCACCATCTGATGATCCGACGCAACGTGCGCGGTCTCGAAGAGCGGTGCAATCTCGTACTGGCCCGGCGCCACCTCGTTGTGGCGGGTCTTGACCGGTACGCCCATGCGGTAGAGATCGGTCTCGACATCGGCCATGAAGGCGAGGACGCGCTGCGGAATGGTGCCAAAGTAGTGGTCCTCGAGCTGCTGGCCCTTGGGCGGCTTGGCGCCGAAGAGCGTGCGCTCGCAGGTGACGAGGTCGGGCCGGTCAAAGTAGAGGTCCCGATCCACCAGGAAGTACTCCTGCTCGGGGCCGATCGTCGTGAGCACCCGCTTGACGCCGGCGTCGGTGCCGAAGAAGCGCAGCACCCGGAGCGCCTGCTTCGAGAGCGCTTCCATGGAGCGATGGAGCGGCAGCTTGGTGTCGAGCGCCTCGCCGTTCCAGCTGACGAAGGCGGTGGGAATGCAGAGCGTGACCGTCTTTTCCCCGCGCATGAGGAACGCGGGACTGGTCGGGTCCCACGCCGTGTAGCCGCGCGCCTCGAAGGTGGCCCGGAGCCCGCCGCTCGGGAAGCTCGACGCGTCGGGTTCGCCCTGCACCAGTTCGGCGCCCGAGAAGTTGAACATCATGCCGCCGTTGCCGTCGGAGGCCACGAGCGAGTCGTGCTTTTCCGCCGTGAGACCGGTCAGGGGCTGAAACCAGTGGGTGTAGTGGGTGGCGCCGTTTTCGATGGCCCAGTCCTTCATGCTCGCGGCCACGACATCGGCCACCTGGGGATCGAGAGGTTCACCGTGTTCAATGGTCTGCATCAGGCTGCGGTACACCTCCTTGGGGAGTCGCTTCCGCATGATCCGGGTGGAGAAGACATCGGCACCAAAGAGACTGTCAAGACGGGCGGAGGCTTCGGGGATGGCGGTACTGGTGGAGGACACGGGCGCTCCTGACAGGGTAGGGCGATTGACGGGCCGAAAATCAAGCGAAAAATGTAAAAGTGCACTCACTTTTGTGCAAGAAGTGCACGTTTTGGATGACAGCGATGCATTTTGCAGGCCAGCTCGGGATGGGCAGGATGGGTGGGATGGGCAGGTGATGCCGGGCGAGCTTCCGCCCGCCCATCTTGCCCATCTTGCCCATCCCGCCCATCCTGCATCCATGTCCTCCCCCCGCTTCCTCGGTGCCCATACCCCCAGCTCCGGCGGCATCGACATGGCTGCCCGGCGGGCGGGCAACGCCGGGATGACCGCGCTCCAGATCTTCACCACTATCCCAAAGTTCTACGGCGACAAGGCGGGGATTAAGCCGGAACGGGTCCAGCGCTTCAAGGCGGCGCTCAAGGATGTGGAGATCGCACCGCAACATGTGGTGGCGCATGCGGCGTACGTGCTCAACACTGCAACGCACGAGGAAGCGAAGTGGGTCCGCGCCGCGGCCGGCCTCACCAAGGAGCTGGAACGCTCTACCGCCCTCGGGATCGGTGCCTGCTGCTTTCATCCCGGCGCCGCGCGCGACGGCAACAGGACGGCCGCACTTGACCGCGTCGCCAAGGCCATTACCCAGGCGCTCAAGACCGTGGACGGCGACACCCGCGTCCTGATCGAGAATACCGCCGGCGCCGGCCTCACCATCGGGAAGACGCCGGAGGAGATCGGCGGGATCCTCGAGCGCGTCCCCAGGACACTCCGGAGGCGCACCGGCTACGGGCTCGACACCTGTCACCTCTTCGCGGCCGGCCATGACATCCATACCTCCGCCGAGACGCTGGGGCTGGTGCTCGATGCGTTCGAAGAGGCGACCGGGGAGAAACCGGGGTTCTTTCACCTGAACGACAGCGAATATCCCTTCGATTCCAATCGCGACCGCCACGTCCTGATCGGTGAGGGCGGCATCGGGGTCGAGCCGTTCCGCTGGCTGCTGCACGACAAGCGCAGCAGTGGCATTCCGCTGATCCTCGAAACCCCGCAGCAGGACACCGAGCCCGCCGTCACGGATGACAGCGCGGACCCGCTCGATGTGAAGATGATGGAATTGTTGAGAGGATTGATAGGCTGAACGCTAAGCGCTTGGCGCATGGCGCTCCACACACGCCACTCACCCTGCAACGGAGACCTCCATGACCCGTTCCGGCTGGCTCCTCCCCGGCCTCCTGCTCGCCGCCTGCGCCTCGAACGCGCCAACGTCGCAACCGAGTCCTGCCGACGACTCGACCGCCTCGACCAGCTTGACCTCCTCGACCCGTCCCCGGCCCTATCCGGTCTTCGAGACCAGGTTCTTCCAGGATGCGGTCGCCAAGGGCACCCGCATGCGCACAGGCGCACCGGGCCCCAATTATTGGCAGCAGTGGGCGCGCTACCAGCTGGCGGCGGATTACGATCCCGCCACCGGCAAGCTCGACGGTACCGGAACGGTGGTGTATTTCAATCGCTCGCCCGACACCTTGCCTGGCGTCATCATGCATATCCGTGACAATGCCTTCGCGCCCAACGCGCAGCGGAACCGGGTCGTGCCGATCACCGATGGCGTCACCATGACCAGCGTCTCGGTGAACGGCACGGCGACCGAACCGGCCAGCCGTGAAAACCGGACCGGCTACCGCATAGACGGAACGCGACTGATCATTCCCTTCGCGTCGCCCCTCCTTCCTGGCGACAGTGTCACCATCCGCACGGCGTGGACCCTCACCGTGCCGCCTGACGGCGCACCACGCGGCGGACGGAACGACGACGTCTCCTACGTCTCCTACTGGTATCCGCAGATGGGAGTTTATGACGACGTGGAGGGCTGGACCGCCGATCTCTACCGCACCAATTCCGAGTTCTACATGGGTTACGGCGACTACGACGTGCGTCTCACCGTGCCCGAGAAGTACCTGGTGACCTCGACCGGCGTGCTGCAGAATGCCGCCGAGGTGCTGCAGGACGGGCCTCGGCAGCGTCTTGCGCTGGCGCAGACCGCCGACACCACCGTGCACGTGGTGACGGCGCAGCAGCTCGCTGCCGGCGCCGCCACCCAGGCTGGCACCAACGGCAAGCTCACCTGGCATTTCACGGCGAAGAACGTGCGCGACGTGTCATGGGGCACGTCGACCAGGTTCAACTGGGACGCCACCCACGCCTCGACCGGCGCCGGCACTTCTGCGATCAACGCCTTCTGGCTCGATGGCGACAACCCAGCCGTGTGGAGCAACGAGGCGCGCTACGTGAAGGCATCCATCGAGATCCTGTCAAAGTTCCTGTGGCCCTATCCATATCCGTCAATGACGGCCGTCCATGGCCCGTCCAGCTGCGGCGGCATGGAGTACCCGATGATGACCTGCCTCGGCGGCTCGCGCGACACCACCGGGCTCTTTGGCGTAACGGTGCACGAGACCGGGCATATGTGGTTCCCCATGCAGGTGGGCTCCAACGAGAAGCGCTACAGCTGGCAGGACGAAGGGCTGACCCAGTTCGATGAGGGCAACGCGGAAGCGGCATTCTTCAATACCACCGACTCCGCCACGATCAGGGAAGCACGTGAAGGCTATCTCGGCCTCGCGCGCTCGGGCCGGGAAGTGGAAATCATGCGCTGGGGTGATCTCTATCCGGATCGCGGCGTGTACAGTGTCGCCACCTATCTCAAGACGGCGACGGCGCTGGACATGCTGCGCGCCATCCTGGGTCCCGAGACGTTCATGAAGGCCTATCGCGAGTACGGCCGGCGGTGGCAGTACAAGCATCCAACGCCGTATGACCTCTGGAACACATTCAATGATGTGTCAGGACAGGATCTCGACTGGTTCTGGCGCAGCTGGTTCTTCGAGACGTGGCACCTGGACCAGGCAGTGGGAAGCGTGACGCCCGGCGCCAATGGCACCACGATTGTGATCGAGGACAAGGGACTGGTTCCGATGCCGTCGAACGTGACGGTGACGTATGAAAACGGAAAGTCGGAAGTGCTGACCGTACCGGTAGAGACCTGGCTGAATGGTGCCACCCAAGCGACGCTGGTCGCGCACGGCGGGACCGTCACGAAGGTGGAGATCGACGCGGCGCACGCGTTTGCGGACGTGGACCCCAGCAACAACCTCTGGAAGCAGTGATCTCTCCAGGCGCCTGTAAGGGCGGCCTGCGGCCGCCCCCTGACATCCCGATTCGGCTATTGCTCCGAAGGGCGGCCTGCAGCCGCCCCCATCCCCTCGTGATCTCGGTCGTGCTCGTGGGCGGCCGCAGGCCGCGAGGCTCACAGGGTAAATCGGGATGCCATGGGGCGGCCGCAGGCCGCGAGGCGCACAGGGTGAATCGGGATGCCATGGGGCGGCCGCAGGCCGCGAGGCTCACAGGGTGAATCGGGATGCCATGGGGCGGCCGCAGGCCGCCCGTACACGGGCCTGGGGAGATCGGGATGCGAGGTGAGATTGAATGATAGGGTTGGCGTTTTCCTGATGCCGCAATCAGTGACGGGATGCTTCATCGTAGTGCATGCCAATCCGCACCCTCACCCGCCGAGGCCGCACCAGCCCTCGTCTCCGGGGTTTCGATTATTCGACGCGACAGTGGTATTTCGTCACGATCAATGCGAAGGGTCGCCAGCCCTTCTTCGGCACGCTGACCTCAGACGGAGTGACGCTGTCGGAAATCGGCGTGATCGTCGCCGCGGAATGGCAAAGGACAGCCGAACTTCGGCGCGATGTGTCGCTCGATTCCTTTGTGGTAATGCCCGACCACTTCCACGCGCTCGTGGGCCTGAATGACAATGACTGGCGGCACTGTGTCACGTCCCTGACCGCCATGATGAATGGATTCAAGGCTGCAGTGACCAGCCGAGTTCGCCGGCTTTCGTCTCCTCCCGCCTACGAAGTCTGGCACCGCAGCTTTCATGACTCGATCATTCGTGGTCAGCGGCATTTTGAGCGTGTTCGCCGCTACATCGAGGCCAATCCAAGCGTGGCGTGGCACGCGCTTCGCCTGCCCGGAGCAGGTGCTTGCCACTGCTGAGCGATCTTCCCAGGCTCGTGTGCGGGCGGCCTGCGGCCGCCCCATCGCCGCGCGATCTCTGCCTCGCAGCCTCGCGGCCTGCGGCCGCCCTCCAGGAGCCTGATGGGATCCGGATGCCTGTCCAGCTCCTGCTGTTATCTTTCCGTGAGTTGCGGCTTGCCCGACGGGGTTGAGCTGCCCGGTTCGCCACGCACTCAAGGAAAGCCCGATGCCCGCTGTCATGCCTGACCGCGCCAAGCCATCCACCGAGCGCCCGCCCTTCAAGGTCAAGGATCTCTCGCTCGCCGAGTTCGGCCGGAAGGAGATCCGGCTGGCCGAGCACGAGATGCCGGGCCTCATGGCACTGCGCGCCGAATACAAGGGCAAGCGGCCGCTGGCCGGCGCAAAGATCATGGGCTCGCTCCACATGACGGTGCAGACGGCAGTCCTGATCGAGACCCTGGTAGAACTGGGTGCCGAGGTGCGGTGGGTGTCGTGCAACATCTTCTCCACCCAGGATCATGCGGCGGCCGCCGTTGCGCTCGGGCCTAACGGCACTATCGAGAAGCCGGCCGGCATCGCCGTCTTTGCATGGAAAGGCGAGACGCTGGAAGAGTACTGGTGGTGCACCGACCAGGCCCTGCAATGGCCTGACGGCTCGGGCCCCAACCTGCTGCTCGACGACGGCGGCGACGCCACGCTCCTCGTGCACAAGGGTGCCGAGTTCGAGAAGGCCGGCAAGGTACCGGCGTTCAACGCCGGCGAGGATCCCGAGGAATGGGGCGTGATCCTCGGTCTCCTGCGCCGCACCATGGCCGAGTCACCCGACCGCTGGAGTCGCACGGCAGCCGGCATTCGCGGCGTGTCGGAAGAGACCACCACCGGCGTGCACCGGCTCTATGAAATGATGAAGGCGGGTACGCTGCTGTTCCCCGCCATCAACGTCAACGATTCCGTCACCAAGTCGAAGTTCGACAACCTCTACGGCTGTCGGCACTCACTGACCGACGGCATCCTCCGCGCCAGTGACGTGATGCTGGCCGGCAAGGTGGCGGTGGTCTGCGGCTATGGCGACGTGGGCAAGGGCTGCGCCCAGGCGCTGAAGGGCCAGGGCGCGCGGGTCGTGATCACCGAGATCGATCCGATCTGTGCCCTGCAGGCCGCGATGGAAGGCTACCAGGTCACGACGCTGGACGATGTGGTCAAGTCCGCCGACATCTTCATCACCGCCACCGGCAACCGCGACATCATCACGGTGGACCACATGGCCCGGATGAAGGACAAGGCCATCGTGGGGAACATCGGCCACTTCGACAACGAAATCGACATGGCGGGGCTCAAGAAGCGCGGCATCACGCGGATCAACATCAAGCCGCAGTACGACGAGTTCGTCTTCCCCGACGGCCACAGCGTGCTGATCCTCGCCGAGGGCAGGCTCCTGAACCTGGGCTGCGCCACCGGGCATCCGAGCTTCGTCATGAGCGCGAGCTTCACCAACCAGGTCATGGCCCAGATCGAGCTGCACCGGAACGCCGGCAAGTACGAGCGGAAAGTCTACGTCCTGCCCAAGGCGCTGGACGAGAAGGTCGCTCGGCTCCATCTCGACAAGCTGGGCGTCAAGCTGACGCAGCTCACGCCCTCACAGGCCGAATACATCGGCGTGCCGGTGGACGGGCCATACAAGGCAGAGCATTACCGGTATTGAGACACAGCGGACCGGCTTGCCGGGCCCGGCTAGCCGGGCCCCTGCGGCATCATTCGCTCCCCGACCCCTCCCCCACCTCCTTCTCCATCGCCTCCCGCTTGGCGCTGATTTCCGCCTCGTGCTCCTGCACGAACTTCACGTTGTCCATGTTGGCGTGCATGGCAGTGACCAGCGAATCCTGATCATCGTTGGGCCGCATCTTGAGCACCGATGCCGCCATGGCCGACTGCAGCATGCTCATGGTGAGGGTCACGTACTCCCTCGGCTCGAGCCCGGCCGCACGGATGGCCGACGCCCACTCGGGGCTGGCCTCGATCTTCTGCGCCATCTCTTCCATGCTGCCGCTGCCATCCAGGCTCAGCGCCTCCTGCTGCGCCGGCGTCAGGGATTTCATCTTGACCACCATGTTGCGCTGCGCTTCGAAGAACTTGTTCACCTTGTCCATCGACAGCTTGTAGGTCGTCACGTCGGAAAGGTCCGTCGTGCCGTCCTGCTGCGCTGACGTCGAACTGCCGGCGGGCGGCGCATCCTTGGGTCCGCAGGCGGCCGAAGCAAGGCAGGCAGCCACGAGCAGCGTCGTCCAGCGTATTTTCATGGGAAAGTTCCCGGAAGGGGTGAAAGCTGAAGGCCAAAGGCTAAAAGCTTAAGGCCTTTCGACTTCAGCCTGAAGCCTTCAGCCTGTAACTTCCCCCATCATCCCAATCACTTCCTGCATTCTGGAGGCCGTTCCCCCATGCGCCGCTTCTTGCTTGCTGCCCTGTTCCTTGTCGTTGCCGCGGCACCCGCCCAGGCCCAGTTCGGCCTGCCCAGGATCAAGGTCAAGTCGCCCCTTGGGTCCTCATCCTCGGACGTGCGCACCGGCCGGGTGATCTTCGGTGCCACCGTGCTCGAGATCAACGAGGAGAACGTGGGCCGGTTCCTCAAGGGACTTGCGGCGGAGCAGGACGCCGCCGCCCGCCTCGAGGCCGAACAGAATAATGGCGCGCCAGCGCGCAATCAGAAGAAGCGCGACGCCTATGAGAAGCAGCGCCAGGCGTATGATGCCGCGTCGGAGAAGTACGATGCCTGCGCCGCCCCCCTTCGGGAGCAGGGTGCAGCCGAAATGGATGCCGATGCCTCCAGCATCGCCGGCGACACGAGCGCCATGCAGAAAGTGGCCGAGCGCGTCCAGGCGGCCGCGGTTGCGGGCAACCTGACCGAGGTGCGACGCCTGTCGGACTCGATCGCCAAGGCCTCGAACGCCGCAGCCAGCCGAGAAATGGCCACGGCCGGCGCCGCCAGCAAGCGCATCACCGACAAGTGCGGCGCGGCGCCGCAGGAGCCCGCCGCCCCCGAGTACGAGGATGAGATGACGGGCGAGGACGTGCGCGCCGCGGGCCTCACCGCGAGCGGCATGACCGCGTCGCAGTATTCCATCTTCCGCGAGCGAGTGCTCCCGTACGTCGCGAGCAAGGGGAAGTCGGGGGGCAGCACCACGTACACCGAGGACGAAGTTGCCGTCCTCAAGGCCAGCCTCGAGAGCCTGAGCCCGTATCTGGAGTTGTTGCAGCAGTACTAAGTCACGGGTCGCGGGTCGCGGGTCACGAGTCCTGCGACCTGCGACCTGCGACCTGCGACTCCCGATTCATGATGCGCCCTCTCCTGCTACTCCTGCTGCTCCTCGCGGTCGCGCCCGCCGCGCCGCCATCACTCGCGGTCTATCACGACGGTGGCTGGCGCACCTGGTGGCGCGCCGACGAGGCGCCAGCGAAGTGGGAGGCCGCGCTGCCGCTGGTGAAGCATGCAGTCCAGTGGATTGATTCGGCCGATGGCATCGCCCTTGGTTCGCTGCGGCTGTCGGGCGAGGGTGAGGCGTGGCGCACCCGCGCCGTGATCGTCACCATCGACCCCTCGCACATCCGCTTTGCCCTCGCCCGCCGCGGCACGCGTCTTGGTGCTCCCTACACCTGGACGATCGATTCAGCGTCGTCCTCGGCCGCACTCGCGCTCAACGCCGGGCAGTTCACCGATAATGGGGCCTGGGGCTGGATGGTGGATGAGGGACGGGAACTGCAGCCGCCGGGTCGCGGGCCGCTGGCCCCAGCCGTGGTGATCGATACGGCGGGACGGCTCAGCATCGTGCCACCCGACAGCATCGCCATACAGCGTGGTTCGAAGCGCATCGTGACGGCGTTTCAGTCCTACCCTGCCCTGCTCCAGGACGACGGCATGGTGCCGGCCGCGTTGCTCCGGGACACACCGCATCTCGACCGTACCCATCGCGATGCGCGCCTCGCCATTGGACTCCTGCGCGATGGCCGCATCGTCATCGTCCTCACGCGCTTCGACGCGCTGGGCGGCGCACTGGACGGGCTGCCCTTTGGCCTCACCACCCCCGAGATGGCCGCCGTTCTCGGCGCCCTCGGCGCCCGCCGAGCGGTGCTCCTCGATGGCGGTGTGTCAGGCCAGTTGCTGGTGCGGCTCGACGGCAAGGAGTACCGATGGGCGGGGTGGAGGAAGGTGCCCGTGGGTTTGGTCGGACAGCTGGACAGGTGGACGGACGGACAGTAAGAGCACGAGGCGGATAAACGGAAAGATGGACGGATCGACGGTCGCCGCAGACTGTCCCTCTGTCCATCTGTCCACCTGTCCACCTTGCTTCCGATACCCTACCCCCCTATACTAAACCCATGACAACGATCGACTGGGCAGTGCTCCTCGCCGGGCTTGCCGCCATCCTCTGGGTCAACTGGTACTTCTTCGTCGCGCCGAGCCGCCGAGCCGCCGAGACGACAACCCGCGAGGGCAGGCAGGAAGCGGTCATCGTGGTCCGGGGCGGCTATGAGCCTGCCACCATCCGCGTGAAAAGCGGGACACCGGTCCGGCTCATCTTCGACCGGCAGGAAACCAGCAGCTGCTCGGAGGAGATCGTCTTTCCCGACTTCAATATCCGCCGCTACCTGCCGGCCTTCGAGCGCACCACCGTGGACCTTCCTGCTCCTTCGCCCGGCGAGCATCCGTTCATGTGCGGCATGAGCATGCTGCACGGCCGCCTGATCGCGGAGTAGCACCATGGCCACCTCTGAAACGACAAAACTCGAATTCCCCGTGTCCGGCATGCATTGCGCCGCCTGCCAGGCGCGGGTGCAGCGCGCACTGGAGAAGGCGCCCGGGGTGAACAGCGCCGTCGTCAACCTGATGACCGGTAGCGCGACGGTCGCCTTCGACCCCGCAGCCACCAGCGCCGGGGCGCTGCTCGAGACGGTGCGTGGCACCGGCTATGGCGCCGAGCTGCCGGATCCTTCCCGCTCGGCGCAGGAGGAGCAGGAAGCGCGCGATGCGGCCCGCGAGGCGGAGTTCCGCGATCTGAAGAAGAAGGCCATCGTGTCGCTCGTGGCCGGCGCCATCGCCATGCTCATCTCGATGCCGCTGATGGCACACCATGTCGGGGTCTCGCCCGACCCGTTCATGAGCTGGGTGATGCGCCACGTGAGCCCGGCGCTCGAGGCGGTGTTTCCCTGGCTCTACGCCGCGTCGTCATCCCTGCTGCTCGGTATCCTGCTCGTCTTCACCCTCGGCACGATGCTCTGGGCCGGCCGACACTTCTACACCGGTGCCTGGAACTCCTTCCGCCATCACTCGGCGGACATGAACACGCTCATCGCCGTGGGCACCGGCGCCGCCTTCCTCTATTCACTCGTCGCCACCTTCGCACCGGGAATCTTCACCAGCCACGGTCTCGCGCCCGACGTCTACTACGAGGCGGTGATCATTATCATCGCGCTGATCCTGGTGGGCAATGCACTCGAGGCGCGTGCCAAGCACCAGACGGCCTCGGCGCTGCGGGGGCTCGCCGGATTGCAGCCCGGCTCGGCGCGCGTCATCCGCAATGAGCAGGAGATGGACATTCCGATCCGCGAAGTCGCGCATGACGAGATCGTCGTGGTCCGTCCCGGCGAGCGGATACCTGTCGATGGGGTGGTCGTCTCCGGCGCCAGCGCAGTGGACGAGAGCATGCTCACCGGCGAATCGATGCCGGTGGCGAAGCAGGCCGGCGATGCCGTCATCGGCGGCACGGTCAATCGCACCGGCAGCTTCCGGCTTCGCGCCACCACACTCGGCAAGGACAGCGTGCTCGCCCGGATCGTCACGCTGATGCGCGAGGCCCAGGGCTCCCGTGCGCCGATCCAGCGGCTGGCGGACAGGATCAGCGCCGTGTTCGTGCCGGTGGTGATCTCGATCGCCATCGCCACCTTCGTCACCTGGTTCCTCACCAGCGGCGAAGGCAGCGTGGTGCGCGCCTTCGCCGCTGCGGTGGCCGTGCTGATCATCGCCTGCCCCTGCGCCATGGGGCTCGCCGTCCCGACCGCCGTGATGGTGGCCACCGGACGGGGCGCCGAGCGCGGCGTGCTGATCAAGGGCGGGGAAGCGCTGGAACGCGCGGGTGCCGTCGACACGGTGATCCTCGACAAGACGGGCACCATTACGGAAGGCCGCCCGACCGTCACCGACATCGTCACCGTCGGTGACATCGACGAACGCGAACTCCTGCGGCTCGCCGCCTCGCTCGAGCGTGCCTCGGAGCATCCCCTTGCCGACGCCATCATCGCTGCCGCGAAAGAGCGCGGCATCACGCTGGACGAGGCATTGAATTTCGAATCGGTCACCGGCAAGGGTGTCCTGGGATGGGTGGGAGGCTGCGAGGTCATCGCCGGAACGGAAGCGTTGCTGAAGGAGCATCATGTCGATGTCGCGCCGCTCAGCGCGCAGCGCTCAGCGCTCAGCGCTCAGCTCCGCACCGTCGTCCTCATCGCCGCGGACGGTCAGCCTGCCGGCCTTCTCGCCATCGCCGACCCGATCAAGGAGACCTCCCGCGCCGCGCTGGCGGAACTCCGGAAGCTGGGACTCGATCTCGTGCTCCTCACCGGTGACAATGAGCAGACGGGGAAGGTGATCGCGAGCAAGGTCGGGATCGAGCGCGTGGTGGCCAACGTCCTTCCCGAAGGCAAGGTGGAGGAAGTGAAGCGTCTGCAGGCCGAGGGGCACGTGGTGGCCATGGCGGGCGACGGCATCAACGACGCGCCGGCGCTGGCCCAGGCGGATATCGGCATCGCGATGGGCACGGGGACCGATATCGCCATGGATGCTGGAGACGTGACGCTCATGCGTGGCGACCTCACCGGGGTGGCCGACGCCATCCGGCTCTCCCGCCGCACCATGCGCACGATGAAGCAGAATCTCTTCTGGGCATTCATCTACAACGTCGTGGGAATTCCCATCGCGGCCGGCGTGCTCTATCCGGCATTCGGGATCCTGCTGAGCCCGGTCATCGCAAGCGCAGCAATGGCGATGAGCTCGGTGAGCGTGGTGAGCAATAGCCTCCGCTTACGGAGGGCTTAGTGGACATGGTCAAAGGTCAACGGTCAACGGCCTTCGTCGACCGTAGACTGTTGACCGTCGACAACGGAGAATCGATGCCGGTGAAGCAAGCTCGAAAGGCCGCGGCCGTGGATGAGACCATCGCAGTGAAAAACCTCCGCCGCCTCCGGCGCATCGAGGGGCAGGTGCGCGGCCTGCAGAAGATGGTCGAGGAAGATCGCTACTGCGCTGACATCATGACCCAGATCGCGTCAGTGCACGAGGCCCTGCGCGCCGTGAGCCGGGAGCTGATGCGCAACCACCTGAAGCACTGCGCCACCACCGCCATCCGATCGGATGACCCGGTGAAGACGAATGAGATGTACGATGAGCTGATCGAGCTGATGTTCAGGCACGTGAGGTAGGAGCCCGGCTTGCCGGGTCCGGCAAGCCGGGCTCCTACTCTCCAGCCACCGCAAACAGCTGTGCCTGGTTCCGGGCGTTGCCCAGCAGGGTGGTGGCGCGGTGGAGCTGGACATCATCATCCACCCGCCGGCGAAACGCCGCCGAGTCACCGAAGGCGATCGTCGCGGCCTGCTGGCCGATGAGCTGATTCACCAGCGACGTAGCGCTGTCAAACTGCGCCCGGGTGACCGGCACGCTGTCCCGGCTCATCTGCTGGAAGAGGCTGTCACGCCAGGCCTCACTCACCGTGAACCCGGGACGAAGGCGGGGCCGCATCTTGAGCGCCACGTCATAGAAGGCGCGGTAGGCCTTCTGCGAGGCCGGCGCGATGGCCCTGAGGAAATTCTGCTCCGGCGTGGTAATCGTGTCCGCTGGCACCACCACGTCGGGTGTGATGCCGCCGCCGCCATACACCACGCGTCCCTTATCCGACTTGTACGTCGGCCGCGAATGCCGAACCGAGTCGGTCTCGAGCGAGTCGGGTGTCACGAGCGTATAGCGGCCGTTGATCATCTCCCGCTCGCGCTGGATGCTGCGGCCGCTCGGCGTGTACCAGCGCGCCGTGGTGATCTTGAGTGCCCAGCCATCGCGCAGCGGGTAGAGACTCTGGACCACGCCCTTGCCGTACGAGGTGGTACCCACCACCAGGGCGCGATCATGGTCCTGCAGCGCACCGGCCACGATCTCCGCGGCGCTCGCGGCACCGCCGTCCACCAGCACCACCACCGGCTCGCCGGCGCGCAGGGCGCCAGTGCCGGCGAACGATCCTGCCACGCCGATGTCCGGGTCGCGATCACGGTAGCGCACCGCCACCACCTGCTGGCCCGGCGTGAGGAACCGTTCGCTCACGGAGATGGCCTGCAGCAGGCTGCCGCCGGGATTGCCCCTGAGATCGAGCACGAATCCCCTGGCACCCTCCTTTCTCAGCAGGGCGATCGCCTCACCAACCTCCACGCCGGCTGAATCACTGAAGCGCTGCAGCGGGATGTATCCCACGCTGTTGTCGAGCATCATGGCGTACGGAACGGCGGGTACATGGATTTGCGCGCGCGTGAACCGCATTCGGATCGGGTCCCGAACGCCGGGCCGGCTGAAGATCACGTCCACCGGGGTACCCGGCTCGCCGATCAGGCGGCTCGACACTTCGTCGAGCTTGAGCCCGCGCGTCGAAGTGCTGTCCACCTGCATGATGCGGTCGCCCGGCTGGACACCGCCGTTGCGAGCGGGAGAGCCGGGAAAGGTGGCCGTCACCACGACGGTGCCGAGCTGATCCTGGATGCTCATGCCCACGCCGGCATAGTCGTTCCGCAGCGTGTTGCGGCTGAAGCTGGCAATCTGCTCAGGAGAATAGAGGTCGGCGTAGGGATCGTCGAGCTGGCTCACCAGCCCGCGGGCGGCGCGGATCCAGAGCTCATCGTTCGAGAGCGAATCCACCGCCCCCGTTTCAATGCGAAAGCGGACGTCGTCGAACACGCCCTTGCCGTCGGTGCGACTTCTGGCACCGAGGGGAATGAGGGCGCCGATGACGAGCGCGGCGGGGACAGCCATCCAGGGAAAGAGACGTCGCATGGGAGAGTCGAGAGTCGAGGGTCGAGGGTCGAGAAGTCAAGGTCCCTACGCGAGGGGGCAGACGGGGTTTCGGCTGGTCACGCCACCGAGGCATCGAGGCAGCGCGACACCTCGGCGATCAGCTCCGATGGGAGAAACGGCTTGCTCAGCATGGCACACGGTGCCGCGATGCCTCGTGCCATGAGTTCCACCGGACCGTACCCCGACATCAGGATGACCGGCACGTCGGGCCGAAGTACCGACAGCCGCTCGGCAAGCTCGACGCCATTCAGGTGCGGCATGACGACATCGGTCAGGACCAGCCGCAGCCCGCTCCCCAGCTCCTCTGCCTTGGCCAGCGCCTTGCTGCCATCCGCCGCCTCGGCCACGGAATAGCCACGGCCCCGCAAGACCCGCACCGCGAGCCGGCGCACCGGCTCTTCATCGTCCACAACAAGAATCTGAGCCATGGCTGCGGGTCATCCTTTTCACGGCGGACAACATGGTCCGTGGAGATTAGGGGGCTGGCAGGGTGGGGGCAAGTTGGACCCAGGTCGAGTGCCTGACGCCTGACGGCTCACGAAACTCCCTACGGCCCACATCCGTCTACCTTTGTAACTGTCCACTCGTCCATCTGTCCATCTGTCCGCCTGTCCATCTGACCATCTGTCCGCCCTGGAGACCGCATGCGAACTTTGACCGTTGCCGCGGCACTCATTCTGAGTCCTCTCGCCCTGTCCGCGCAGTCCGCCTCAGCCACTCCGGTGAATACCGGGGCCGACACATCTGCTGTCATGGCGCCGATTCACCGCCTGTTTGACGGCATGCGCGCGCACGACAGCACCATGGTCCGATCCGCCTTTGCGCCTGAGACCAGGATGGCGTCGTCATCTACGCGCACGGGCACGCCCACCATCGAGAGCGAGTCGGTTGACGGATTCGTCAACGCCGTGGGCAAGCCCAGCACCGACAAGTGGGATGAACGGATCAGCGATCCGGTGGTGCATGTAGACGACGGGCTGGCCATGGTGTGGGTGAAGTACAGTTTCTACCTGAATGACAAGTTCAGCCACTGCGGCGTGGACGCCTTCCTGCTGGCCCAGGGCGCCGATGGATGGAAGATTGTGTCGCTGGGAGACACCAGGCGGCGGGAAGGATGTTGATATAGACGGTTAGACGGTTAGACGGTTAGACGGTTAGAATTCGAAGGTGAGAACTAGCCGTCCAGCCGTCTAACCGTCCAACCGTCCAACCGTCTAACCGTCTAACCGTCTAACCGCCTAACCGTCTAACCGCCTAACCGCCTTCCCTCACCACTTCCCTCGCCTTCTTGTCCTCCCGTATCCCCACATAGCGCGGGTGGCGGAGGATGCCGTCACGGGTCCACTCGCTGAAGCCCACCTGCACCACGAG
>DASTFH010000041.1:0-4390 GCA_035708725.1 Gemmatimonadales bacterium
TCCGAAGGTTCCGCGCCGAGGGGTATGCCATCAACGATGCGATCCTCGCGGGTGGCATGCAGCGGCTCCGCGCCATCACCATGACATCGCTCACCACCATTGTGGGCGTGATCCCGCTGGTGCTCGGCATCGGCAGCGGCGGCGAGCTCTACCAGCCGCTTGCAGCCGGCATCATTGGCGGTTCGGTGACGGCGACTCTGGTGACGTTCTTCCTCCTGCCGACAGCGTACTCCGTCACCGAGCACTGGCAGGAGCGGCGGCGTGCCCGGCGAGCGGTCGCCGCAGGTGAGGCCGTGGAGGCGATGTGATCCGCTGGGCCGCGCGCCGCCCCGCCGTCATCTGGGCCGTCTGCTTTTCGCTGCTGCTGGCCGGCGGTGTCGCGTTTACCCGGCTCCCGCTCGCCACCCGCACCACTGTTGAACTGCCACGGCTCCAGATCTCTTCCGGTTGGCCCGGCGTCTCCGCCGAATTGATGGAGACCTACGTCACCTCGCCCATCGAGGCGGCGATCCAGCCGGTGCGCGGCGTCAAGAAGACAAGCAGCGAGTCCACCGAAGGCTCCGCCATGATCACGGTGGAGCTGGAGCCAGGCACCGACGTGCGGATGGCCCGGCTCGCCATTCACGAGCGGCTCGAGGCGATCCGCGGCGACTTTCCCCCCGGCGTGTCGCCACCGCAGGTCTCCAACTACGTCCCGGACGATCTGCAGGAACAGCCGCTCCTCCGCTACACCATGGCCGGCCCCTACACGCCCGGCGCCCTGCTCAAGATCGCCAAGGAAATCGCGGAGCCGAGACTCAAGGCTGTCGATGGCGTGAGCGACGTGCGGTCGTATGGCGGTGCGGAGCCCGGTATCACGGTCGCCTACGATGGGTCCCGGCTCCGGCAGCTCGGCATCTCGCCGGTGGCGATCCGCACCGCAGTCCAGAACGCGCGCGTCGTCGAGGCGCTGGGCGAACAGCAGGAGGGTCCGACCCAGAGCGCCGTGGTGGTGCGCGACGAGCCGAAACAGCTGCAGGATCTCGAGCAGATTCCGATTGTGGGGCCTGGCGGGCAGGTCTTCCATCTCGGCGAGCTCGCCACGGTCAGGCCATCCGAGGATAACCGTGGCCAGTTCTATCGGCTCAACGGCGAGACGGCGGTGGCGCTCCGCATCTCGCGCCTGCCGGGGGCCGATGCCATCAAGACGGCGGCGCGGGTGCGGGAAGAAGCCGGCAGCATCTCGAAACTGTTGCCGGCGGGCGTGGTGATGACGCTCGAGAGCGACGAGAGTGTGGACCTTGCCAGGCAGCTCAACGAGCTCGTGCTGCGAGGCGCGATCGCCTTCGTGGCCGTCATGCTTGTACTCGCCATCTCGCTGCGCAATGCCAAGTCGGTGGCGCTGGTGATGGGGAGCGCGGCGGTGGCCATCGCCGGCACGTCGCTGGGTCTCTACCTGCTCCACATTCCCGCCAACCTGCTGACCCTCGCCGGCCTGGGGATGGGCGTCGGGATCCTGGTGCAGAACGGGCTGGTGGTGGTGGAGCGGCTGCGCACGGCAGACGATACGCCGGAAGGACGAGCCGAGGCGGGGCGGCGCATCACTCCGGCGGTCGTTGGCGCGACGCTCACCACGGCGGTCGTGCTCTTCCCCTTCCTTTATCTCCAGGGCAACGCGCGGGCGGCCTTCATTCCCTTCGCCGCCGCTTTTGCCCTCGCGCTGGCCTGGTCAGTCATCTCGGCGCTCATCATGATCCCGGCCCTGGGGTCCGGTCACGGGATGCACAAAACGGGGTGGCCCCGGCTGCGACATATATATGGAAAGATGGTTGGCTTTCTGGTGCGCTGGCGCTGGGTCACGATGGGGCTCGCGACTGTGGCCGTGGGCGTGCTGGCGTGGGGATTCGTGAAGAAGGTCCCCAAGTCCAACTGGAGCTTTGGCGGGTTTCAGCGTACCACGCTGTCGGCGGGCCTCAGTTTCCCGAAGGGATCGGATCCCGCCAGTCTCGACCGGGGCATGCGCGAGTTCGAGGCCATCGTGGTCGGGGTGCCCGGTGTCGAGGAGGTCGAGACGCAGGGTTCGCCCGAGGGCGCCAGTATGACCGTGGTCTTCGAAAAGGAGGCCGGGCTCGGTCCCTTGCCGTACGAACTCTACGAGAAACTGACCCAGCGCGCCCTGCTCATCGGCGGCGCCGTCGTGTCGGTGCAGCCGCCGCAGGGCCCGGGCTATTACGGCGGCAGCGGTGGCGGTGGAGTGTCGAGCTACCGGATCAAGCTGCTGGGCTACTCGTTCGACGGCGTGGAACAGCTTGCGATGGACCTGAAGCGCCGGCTCGAGCGCATCCCGCGGGTCCGCAACGTGGATATCAACGCGGCAAGCTTCTGGCGCTCGGAGCGCACGGTGAGCGTGGTGCTGGATCCTGATCGTGCCGCGCTGGCACGCTATGGAGTGACGGCCGGCGATTTCGCCAGCTCGGTGGCGCGTGAGCTGGCCGGTGCGCCCAACGCGATGCGCATCCAGCTTGGCGATGAAGAGCTGCCGGTCAGCGTGGAGCGCGCCGGCGCCGACTCGCGCTCGCTCGATGACCTGCGCCAGGCCATCGTCCCATCGCCCTCGGATGCGCCCGTGCGCATTCGCGATCTTGCCAGCGTGGAAGAACGCACCGGTCTCGGCACCGTGAGCCGTGAGGATCAGCAGTACCTCCGCATCGTGGGCTACGAGTTTCGCGGCCCGCCCAAGCTCGCCGAGCGGACCCACAAGGCGTTCATGGCGAGCATCAGCGTGCCGCCGGGATATTCGGTGGGGGACGACGAATTTTCCTGGGCACCGGACGACAGCGCCAAGGGTCTGTGGCTGGTGTTCGGGATTGGCGTCGTGCTGGTGATTCTCTCGGTGGCGCTGGTGTTCGACTCGGTATGGGCCGCGGCGATGATCTTTCTCAGTCTCCCGCTCGCACTGGGAGGTGTGGTCGCCGCGTTCTGGCTCACCGGGAATGCCTTTACCCGAGAGGCGGCGGTGGGGGTGATCCTCGTGGTTGGACTTGCGGTGAACCAGGCGATCCTGCTGGTGGATGCAGCATTGGAGATGAGGCGGGCAGACGGACAGATGGACAGGCGGACAGAGGACTCGCCAGACGTCGCGATCTCGCAAGGCCACAGTAGGGGCGGCCTGCGGCCGCCCATGGATGAGCGGCTGCGCAGGGGACTCAGCACCGCGCAGGTGGTGGATGCGTCGGTGGATCGCTCGGGCATGATCGTCATGGTGACGCTGACGACGCTGGCGAGTCTGCTGCCGCTTGCCATCGGGACCGATCCCGACAGCCTCTTCGGCGCCATCGCGCTCGCCACAGCCGGCGGAACCGTGGCCGGAACGATCGGGGCGATGTTCGTGGTGCCGGCGATGGTTGGAGGCGGACAGGGCGGACAGGTCGGACGAGGCGGACAGGTTCTCGCAGGCCGTCATTCCCGCGAAAGCGGGAATCCATGAGGGCCCAGCAGGACAAGATGAGCGGGACCCTGTCGCTGCCGTCACCCCGACGAAAGTCGGGGTCCAGGGCGTGATGCCAGTTGGGCGCGGCCAGAACGATACGGCCATCAGCGAGATGCCTTTGCGAAGATCGCTCTCTAGACCCCGACTTTCGTCGGGGTGACGATCAGGCGAGCTTCGGTCCGCCCCGTCCGCCTTCATCCTGGCACGGCAGCGACTGATTTCTGAAGCAAGAGATCCGGCAGAATTTGGCCGATACCTGTCTTGCGCCTGCCTTGCGCATTTCCGATGGTATGAGCGCTGTTGCGCTTCCTCTCGTCTTGATTTGAATCAGAAGCTGGAGGTTCCCATGTCAAAGGCCAGAATTCGTTGGGCTTGGCTTGCGGTCGTTGCGAGCCTTGTTGCGACGATTCCGGCGTATGCCCAGATGCATACTCAACAGCAGTTGCCCAGGGACGGCTTCACGTGCTACAAATGCCAAGAGCACTTTCTCGGTACTTGTGTTGACACGGATGTCAATGAACTGGGATGGACCGCCTGTGATGATGGGTCCGGTGAATGCAGGTTCTCCGGTATGCGATGCGCTCGTTTGCCCGATATCGGGCTGCTGCGCACTGAAGGGGTCGAGCTGCAATTGGTGTCCGGCGAGATTGTGAAAGCATTGCCCATCTCCCCGGGAATCTGGATCGCGGGGGATTGCGAATCGGGGCTTCGAACGTTCGAAGCAATTACAGTCGCTGGTGGGCATTCAATCGCACTCTCCGAACTTGGACCGGCGCCCGTACGGTCCTGGTGAAGTTCGCGCGGTAGGACCTGTCGGGCTTTCTCCAGACGCGTCGCTGCTCGGCATGTACGATCAGGGCCGCCAGACCGTCGAGGTCTACGCGCTTCCGGACTCGGCGGTTGCGCGAGTTCGGGCGGGCT
>DASTFH010000042.1:0-4347 GCA_035708725.1 Gemmatimonadales bacterium
GTCTAGGGGTCGAGCAGCCACCTCGACCTTCTCGTCCACCTTGACCCCTCGACTCCCTTGACCGCCTCGCCCCTAGAACATCTTCTCATCCGCCGTCGGCCCGTAGACGGAGGGCACCGGCACGTCGAGCAGGCGGAGGTACACGGTGAGCTGGCCGCGGTGGTGGCTCAGGTGAGTGACGGTCTGCCGGACGACCGCCCGCTTCGGCATGCTGAAGATCACCTGGTCGCCGCGCTTGAGTGACCATGGCTCATCGAGATCCTCTTCGGTCGTTTCCTGCAGGGCATCGCGCGCCGCCTCGACGTTCTGGTCAAAGACCGAGAGCAGCGTTTCGGTGGGCTCGAACGAGTAGCTTGCGCCCGCCTCGAGGTCGATGGCGGATTCATTGAGGCTCATGGCGATCCAGCCGGGCATTTGCGCCACCAGCTGCGCCAGGTGACCCAGCGGGAACGACTTCGGGTGCGGCTTCCATTTTCCCTGCTCGCTCGGCACGCGTTCCAGCACCCGCCGCGTGGCGCGCATTTCTTCGTCGAAGTCGGGGAGGGGAGAGTTGGCGAGGTCCATGTCAGGGTGGGATCGAAGGTTGAAGACTGAAGGCTGAAGGCTGAAAGCTAACAGCTGGAGGCTGCTGGCTGCCGGCTCCAGCGTCGCGGCCCCAGTCCCTCGACCCTCGACCCTCGACCCTCGACCTATCTCCAACTTACCCCTGCTCGCAGCGGAAGGTAGGAGTACGAGGTGTCAAGTGCGTACGTACCCGTGCCGGATGGCACGAAGGCGTGTGCGAAGGTTGCATCGAACGCCAGCGCCAAGTGCGAAGCGACAGGCACATCCAGGCCGACGCCGAGCCTGAGTCCGAACCCTGTGCGTGAGGCCCCGAAGGCGACGACGCCAAGGCCACCGTGAAGCCGAGGCCGGACATCACCGGCGAGAAAACTGCGTGATCCGTCGAGCCAGGCGGACCAGAGCGAGGTTGGTGGACTGCTGGTCCTGACGGTGCCCGATATGACCGGCAGCGCCAGCGGCGCCTCGGGATACCGGCTGTATCCGAGCTCGGCGCTGAGCGTGGTGTGTGGAAGGATCGAATAGCCCACACTGATCGCGCCGCCCGGTCCCGGATTCCACCGGTCGCTGAAATCGGATGGGCCCAGCGGCACCGCCGCGCCGGCCAGGGCGCGGAGTTCGATCCGGCCCGGTGCCTGGGCAGAGGCGGGTGTGGCGGCAGCAAGGAGCGCGATCGTCGCGACGACCGTGAGGGAGAAGCGGAGCATGGAGGTTCTCCGGTTGGGGGGAAGCTACGCTATGCGCTGTGCGCCATGCGCTGAGCACTGGCGATCGGCGCCTCCAGTGACGTCGCTCTTCTCTCCGCCGAACCCGTCACGATCCTGCACTTCCCAGCGGAAATCGGGCTATCCGATCCACACCGTCGGCGTCCGGGTCTTTGGCAAGCAGGTAATCAGCACCGATCTCCGGCAACTCCGCAACATGTACTCCGGCGCCCCCTCGGCGACGTCGATGAGCGTTGTGGGCACCGAGTCCACCGCGCATTCCGCGGTCAGCCGCGCCAGGTCGTTGGTGACGATGGCGATGCCGGCACTATCGCGCACCGTGACAGGATTCGAGGCGTCGCCGCCCGCCGCTGAGCAGCCAGCCAGCAGCGCGAGGGCCATGAGAGCGGATCTCGGCATTGGCGTGCCTCTGGGTCGCAGGTCAACGGCTGCTGGTCGCTGGCTGCTGCTCGCGGACCGCCAGCAGCAAGCAGCCGACAGCCAGCAGCCACTGTGAAACACCATCCTCCCGCCCCCCGTACTGCCCCTCAACGCTTGCACCTTTCCGGCAGGATGCTACCATCCAGTGTTTCGCCGGTGCCTCCCACGTCGGCCCGGCCGCATCCAGGAGACTGACTCGATATGATGTTCCCAGGTTCCCGGCGGGTGGCCGGGATGATGGCTGTTGGAGTCCTGCTCACGGCCTGCGGCACCGCCCAAAGTCAGGCCCAGGGTGTTGCTCCCGCGTCGGCCATGGGCGAAGCCGCTGCCATTGCTCGCGCCCGGCAGGACAGCATCCGCCGTCCCTACACCCAGGCCGACATCGATTTCATGAACGGCATGATCGCCCACCACGCCCAGGCCATCGTCATGGCCAAGTGGGCGCCCAGTCACGGGGCCAGTGCCGCGCTGCAGACCATGTGCGCCCGGATCATCAACGCCCAGCGCGACGAGATCCTGATCATGCAGTCCTGGCTCCGGGACCGCAACCAGCCGGTGCCGGCGCCCGACACCCTTACCGGCATGGGCATGATGATGCACGGCGGGCAGCATATGATGATGCCGGGCATGCTCAGCGCCGAACAGCTGCACCAGCTCGACCAGGCGCGCGGCGAGGAATTCGACAAGCTCTTCCTGCAGTTCATGATCCAGCACCACCAGGGTGCCGTCTCGATGGTGGATGACCTCTTCGGTACCTACGGCGCGGCGCAGGATCAGCTCACATTCAAGCTCGCCAACGACATCAGCGCTGACCAGACGAGCGAGATCACGCGGATGCAGAAGATGCTGGTGGCCCAGGTCTTCGGGCCGCAGCCTGCTGATGCGAACCCATAGTCCCCACTCCGTCCCAGTAGAGGAATCTGCCATGGTATCACTGTTCGAGGCCCGCAGCACGAGAGGCCGATCTGGTCCCACCTCGCTGCTCGCGGCGTCACTGACCGCCGGACTCGTCGTCCTCGCGGCCTGTTCCCAGTCCACCTCGTCGTCCTACAGCGCCACCCCGTCGCCGTCGTCGGGCGGCGGCGCCAACATGTCGGCGGCGGCGCCCAAGCCGGATCCGCGCGTGGGGCTCAAGGCCGGCCTGCATGACGCCGGCGAGGCAGTCTGGAACCTTACCGTCATGTCCCA
Source organism: Gemmatimonadales bacterium (assembly GCA_035708725.1). Lineage (GTDB taxonomy): Bacteria > Gemmatimonadota > Gemmatimonadetes > Gemmatimonadales > GWC2-71-9 > CAMLHP01. Next base: position 2,895 of record DASTFH010000042.1, read on the forward strand.
GACCCCGAAGCCCGAAGGCTTCGACAACACCAACTCCGATCTGGCCTTCACGGGCAAGTACGCCATCCAGGGCAACTATAACGGCTGGCAGATCTGGGATATTTCCGACCCCAAGGCGCCCCGGCTTGAGACCGGCTACATCTGCCCGGCCTCGCAGAGCGACGTGTCGGTCTACAAGAACCTGCTGTTCATTTCCGGTGAAGGGCTGACCGGCCGCATCGATTGCGGTACGCAGGGCGTGCAGGACACGGTGAGCACGGAGCGGCTCCGCGGGCTCCGCATCTTCGACATCAGCGACATCGCCCATCCGAAGAACGTCGGCAATGTCCAGACCTGCCGCGGCTCGCACACCCATACGGTGCTGGTGGATCCCAAGGACCCCGACAACGTGTACGTCTACATCTCGGGCTCCTCGCGGGTGCGCTCGCCAAACGAACTTCCCGGCTGCAGCAATCTTGCGCCCGATGAAGACCCCAACTCGGCGCATTTTCGCATTGAAGTGATCAAGGTGCCGGTGGCGCACCCCGAGCAGGCGGCCATCGTCAGCTCGCCGCGCATCTTCAACGACCTCGCCGCCCCGCCCGAGCACGGTGAAGCCCCGGCCGACAAGGCCGCAGTCGCCGAGGCCAAGGCCAAGGGCGCGTTCGTCGCGAACATCATGGGCAACGAGATGGTCCTGCCCGATCGCTTCACCCAGCCGATGCTCGACAGCGTCGTGAAGGCGCGCGGCGGCAGCGGCGCCGCGACGGCGGCTGACAGTGCAGCCCTGCGGGCGGCACTGCCCGACATGATCGCGAAGATGATCGGCCAGCGTCCCAACCAGAAGCCGACCGGTCCGGACCAGTGCCACGACATCACCGTCTACCCGGCGATCGGCCTCGCGGGCGGCGCCTGCGGTGGCTATGGCCTCCTGCTCGACATCAGCGACCCGGCCCACCCGGTGCGCATCGATGCCGTAGCCGATTCCAACTTCTCCTACTGGCACTCGGCGACGTTCAACAACGACGGCACCAAGGTGCTCTTCTCGGATGAGTGGGGCGGCGGGGGCGCGCCCAAGTGCCGCGCCACCGATCCGCACGAGTGGGGTGGCGACGCCATCTTCACGCTGAAGGACCGGAAGATGCACTTCCAGAGCTATTACAAGATGCTGGCGCCGCAGACGCCGCAGGAAAACTGCGTGGCCCACAACGGCTCACTGATCCCGATTCCGGGACGTGACGTGATGGTGCAGGCGTGGTACCAGGGCGGCATCTCGGTGTTCGACTGGACCGATGCCGCGCACCCGAAGGAGATCGCCTTCTTCGATCGCGGACCGATCGATTCCACCGAGATGCAGAGCGGCGGGTCGTGGTCGGTGTACTGGTACAACGGCAACATCGTGAGCTCCGAGATCGCCCGCGGGCTCGACATCTTCCAGCTCAAGCCGAGCGCGTTCATTTCGCAGAACGAGATC
>DASTFH010000043.1:0-4467 GCA_035708725.1 Gemmatimonadales bacterium
CGGTGCTGCTGCTGGATGAGCCGCTGGCTGGAGTGGATCGTCGCACGCGGCAGGGGCTGCTCCGTGACCTCCCGCACCTGATTCGATCACGCGGCGCAACGACCGTCGTCGTCACTCATGATCGCGAGGAAGCGTTCCGCCTCGCCGATCGGCTGGCGGTCATGGTGGATGGCCGGGTGGTGCGAAACAGCTCGGCCGAGGAGGTGTACCGCGATCCGGGCATAGCGGAAGTCGCGGAGCTGCTGGGATATGTGGTGCTGGAGCTCCCTGGTGGCCGCAGAGCCGTGCCGCCGGACGGGTTCCGGCTGACGCCGGGCAGCGGCTTGGAGCAGACGATGGTCGTGAGCGACGTCGTGACGGTCGCCGGGCATCGGCATGTGGTGGGGACAATCGGTGCGGTTCCGGTGGAGTTCCGCCTCCGTGGCGACGATCCCGCGCCGCAGCCTGGCACGGAAGCGAGGCTGTGGCTGGAGAAGGCGTTGCCGCTTGCAGGCTGAGGGATCACGAAAGCACGAAAGACACGAACGCACGAAAGGATCACTGGCTGTCAGCTCGCAATGACACGCCTGGCGACCCGCAACCCGCGACCCGTGACCCGCGGCTCTCCCTCTTATACCTTTCTCCTCCGAACCCGAACACCCAGGCGTGGTGGCCGAGTGGTTTAAGGCAGCGGTCTTGAAAACCGCCGAACGGGCAACCGTTCCGTGAGTTCGAATCTCACCCACGCCGTGGCGGTCGAGGGGTCGAGGAGTCGAGAGGTCAAGGGCTTCCTCTTGACCACCTCGACCCCCCGCCCCTTGACCATCTCGACCCTCCATCCCCATCTTCCTCGCCCCGAGGAGTCGTGGCCGAGAGGCTGAAGGCGGCGGTTTGCTAAACCGTTATAGGGCCTAAAAGCCCTATCGAGGGTTCGAATCCCTCCGACTCCGTCGAGTTGAGCGTTAAGAGTTGAAAGTTGAGAGCTCAGGACAACTCCATACTCTCAACTCTAAACTCTTAACTTCCAACTCTATGCCCACTCCCCGCGTCCGCTTTGCTCCCTCGCCCACCGGCTACCTCCACGTGGGTGGCGCCCGCACCGCGCTCTTCAACTGGCTCTACGCCCGGAAGACCGGCGGCACGTTTGTGCTCCGCATCGAGGATACCGACCGCGAGCGCTCGACCGATGCCCACACCCAGGTCATTCTCGACGGGCTCACCTGGCTCGGGATTACCTGGGACGAGGGCCCCTACTTCCAGGGCGCGGACCTCGCGCGCCACCAGGCCGACGCCGCGCGGCTCCTCGCCGAGGGCAAGGCGTACCGCTGCTTCTGCACCAAAGAAGAGCTCGAGGCCCAGCGCGCGGCGGCCGCCGCCCAGAAGACCGGCTTCCGCTACAACCGCCGCTGCCGCACCGTCTCCGCCGAGGATTCGCTGCGCCGCGCCGAGGCGGGTGAGCCCTTCACCGTCCGGCTTCGCATGCCCGACGACGAACTCGCCTGGGATGACGCCGTCCACGGCCGCATCAGCTTCCAGGGTCACGACCTCGACGATTTCGTGATTCTCCGAACCGACGGCACGCCGATCTACAATCTGGCCGTGGTGTCCGACGACATCGCCATGCGGATCACCCACGTGATCCGGGGCGACGATCACGTCTCCAACACGCCGAAGCAGGTTGCGCTCTATCGCGCGCTGGGCGCGCCGGAGCCGGTGTTCGCCCACGTACCGATGATCCTGGGTTCCGACGGCAAAAAGCTCTCCAAGCGCCACGGCGCCACCGCCGTGGGCGACTACCAGGACCAGGGCATCTTCCCGGCTGCGATGCGCAACTTCCTGGCGCTCCTTGGCTGGTCGCCGGGCGGCGATCGCGAGATCATGCCGGAAGACGAGATGATCTCGCTCTTCTCGCTCGAGGAAATCCAGAGCAAGCCGGCGGTGTTCGATGTGGCCAAGCTTGAGTGGATGAATGGCCAATACCTCTCCGCCACTCCGGCCCAAGCGCTCCATGCCCCGGTGGAACGCCAGCTCTCACGCCTCGGCGTGTCCGCTGGCGCGCGGGACCTGCTTCCCATTATCGATGCAGTGAAGACCCGCTCCCGTACGGTCGTCCAGTTGGCCGAACAGGTAGCGGTGCGGCTGAACGGTCCGAGCGGCGAGCTCGAGCCCAAGGCTGCCGCGTTCCGGCAGAAGCTGGGGCCCGCATTCGAGCAGAACCTGGCGCGAGCCGTCGAGGCCCTGTTGCCGCTCAGCGAGGCTGAATGGACGGCGGACCGAATCCTCGAAGTGATCAAGTCCAGCGCCGAGGCACGCGGCACGAAGCTGGGCGATGCGATGCAGCCGATCCGGATTGCACTTACGGGCGGCACCGTATCAGAGCCGGTGAATGAGCTGCTGGCAGTGGTGGGACGGGATGCCGGGCTGGAGCGCTTGAAACGGGCCGCCGGAATCACCTGAGGCGAAACTCGCTCCCGAGCGAGTGGCCGCAGGTGCCAGAGAGCGCGTCAGTGAGCAGTCGCCCGAATTACCAGCTTCCCTCTCGGAGCGAACTGCAGCACCCGGCGGCACCTGCGGCCGCGGGCGAGAGCGGAACCGCTGTCATTCGCGCTCGCCTCGAAGGAGGACATCCGATGCGTATTACGATGCTGGCGGCCCTGGCCCTCGCCACCGCTTGCACCCGCACCGTCCCGGTGGCGCCGTCCCCTGCACCGACCCCCGTGCCGGCCGTACCGATCCCCGAAGCCCGGCCGGCTCCGCCGCGCATGGAACCCGCGACACCCGATTCCAACGCGCCACGCGATTCGACCAGGGCCGATTCCGCGCGCCGAGCCCGGCCGAACATCATCTCCGCCGCGTTCACCGGTGATATCAATCTCGGCACCTCCACGTTGCCGGCCGGCCTGCCTCCCGATAGCGGGCGGGCAGTCCTCCGTGCCGCAACGCCCATGCTCACGGGTGATCTCGTCGTCGGCAATCTCGAAGGGGTGCTGGCTGATACCGGCACATCGGAGAAGTGCATCCGGCGCATCGGCAAGCGAGTGGAAACGAAAAAGCTCTGCTACGCCTTTCGCACGCCCACCTACCTCGCCTCACGCCTCAAGGATGCCGGCTTCACGCATCTCAATCTTGCCAACAATCATAGCGGCGATCTTGGCGCCGCCGGCCGTGAATCCACGATCGCGGTTCTCGATTCGCTGGGCCTCGCCCACTACGGACCCCTCGGCTCGATGGTCCTGGACACCGTCCAGCGTGGCGACAGTGCCAGCATCATTGGCCTGGTCGGGTTCAGCACGTATCCGTTTTCGTACAATCTCCTCGAGCTTGACCAGAGCACCGCGGTGGTGGATTCGGTGCGCCACCTGGCCGACGTCCTGCTGGTCACCTTTCACGGCGGCACCGAAGGCGCTGATGCGCAGCACGTGGACACCATGCCGGAATTCCTGGGTCGCGAGCCACGGGGCGACCTGCGGCAGTGGGCCCATGCGGTGATCGATGCCGGGGCGGACGCCGTGATCGGCCACGGGCCACACGTGCTCCGTGGCATCGAGTTCTACCGCGGGAAGCCGATCGCCTACTCGCTTGGCAACTTCGCGACCTATCGGGGGTTCAGCCTGGAGGGCCCACTCGGCATCACCGCCGTGCTCCAGCTCGAATTCTCCGGCACCGGAGACTTCATTCGCGGATCCCTGACGCCCATGTATCAGGCGCGCGGAGAAGGTCCCCGCCTCGACCCGGAACGCCGCGCCGTCGCCCTCGTCCGGGCGCTTTCCAACGCGGATTTTGGCCCCAACGCGGCAATCATCCGGGATGACGGCACCATCCTCGCGCCGGGTGGCGCATCGCACTAACCTTCGGCATGACAGATATTCCCAACGAAGGCCCGACGCCGGTCGCCATCGCCGCCACACAGGGCCCGGTTGAATTGCGTGCCGAGCTGGTGGAGGATGACCGGACGCCGGAGGGCATGGTGTGCATGGGCACGTTCCGCGGCGAACGACTGGTCTCGCGCTGCGTGCTGCCCCCGGAAGCATGGAGCCAGATCGAGGAGTTCGGCCTCCTCGACGAGCCGGTCCAGGTGGTGCTCCTTGCCCGTGAGGCGCCGCCGGGCCTCCAGTGCCAGCTGTTTGCCGTCGTCGAAGTTCCCGATGACCTGCAGGATGAGGACGAGGATGACGAGCCGGAGGAGCCGTGGGCGGCGAGCGTGCCCAGCTCAGGCTACGAGGCGGCGGTCGAGGGGGAGGAGGACGGCGATGACGAGCCCAATGTCGCCACGCTCCCGCTGGGCAACATCGTGCGCTATGCACATGATCGGGTGCATCCGGAAAGTCTCTCGCATGAAGCGGCAGACGTGCTGCGGAAAGTGATCCAGGGCGAGACGGCGGAGCTGGTGGACCGGGCGCTGGCGGATCTGTTCAAGGATCTGTAGGAGCCGTGCGCTGTGCGCTATGCGGATCGCTTCGCCCAGCCAGCGCACAGCGCATAGCTCAT
>DASTFH010000044.1:0-3046 GCA_035708725.1 Gemmatimonadales bacterium
CTTCGGCCCTGACGCGCGCTATGCCTACCGCGACCTCCAGCTGCGGTGGTTCGACCACTACCTGCTCGGCCGGAACAACGGCGTGGATACATTGCCTCACCTCGACATCTTCGTGCAGGGCGACAACACCTGGCGCACCGAGGACTCCTGGCCGCTCAGCCGGCAGGTGCTGACCAACTGGTACATCTCCTCCGGCGGCCACGCTGAGACCAGTGGTGGCGACGGCGTGCTCGACTCCGTGCCGCCCACCGGGGCGCCGAGCGACACGTTTACCTATGACCCCGGCAATCCCACGCCGTATCTCATTGACTCGCGCGAGCTCGAGGAGTCGCTCAACGAGGACTACACCCAGCTCAACGCCACCCGCCGTGACGCGCTGGTCTTCACCTCCAAGCCGCTGACCCGGCCGCTCGAGGTCACGGGCGAGATGACGGCGGAGCTGTGGGCGTCGAGTGACGCGCGCGACACCGACTGGAGCATCATGCTGCTGGATGTGTGGCCCGACGGCCACGCGGAGCGGGTGCAGGATGGGCTGGTGCGGGCACGGTTCCGGCAGGGCATGGATCACGAGGTGCCGCTCGAGCCGGGGCAGGTGAACCGCTACGACATCGACCTCTGGTTTACGTCAAAGGTGTTCGAGCCGGGGCACCGGCTACGAGTGAGCATCGCGTCAGCGCTCTTCCCGAAGTACGACCGCAATCTCAACACCGGCGGCAGCAACGAGCGCGACTCGACGTTCGTCGTGGCGCACCAGACCGTGCTGCATGACGCGGCGCACCCGTCGCACGTGGTGCTGCCGGTCATACCGAGATAGACTGGAGGAAAGCTGTCCGCTATGGCGGGAGGAACGATGGTGGAATGGTTCATCGCCGTGGGCGCGCTATCTCTCCTTGTCGCGTCGTTCATTCGATCCGGCTGGACGCGCGGGATCCGGGATCCGGTCACCTTTGTTGCTACCGGCCTGCTCTGCGCGGGGCTGCGAAATCTCCTGGACGCCTGCACGGTATCGAGCATTGGCCTGGCCTTCACCACCGCCGAGATCGCGGCCATGGCCTGCGCCTTCTATTTCCTCTGGCGCCGAGGCCATCCGCGCGGTGGGAATGCTGCCTGACAAGGCAACGTGCTCGAACTGCAGTCGCGGCCCAGGTAGCGCGAAGTTGCCCATGAGCGAGTTGCATCCTGGCGCAGCGAAACCGCAGAAGCGGTCGCCGTTCCTCATCGCGGCCTACTGCACCCTGGGTGGGGCCATGCTCTCGTTTGCGCTTGGCGCAGGCGTGATCTGGGTCCTGTGCAGTATTGGCCTGGCGGTGCTGCTGGCCTTGGCGGATCTTTTCCTGAAATTGCGCGAACGGTGAATGTCCAACCAGGGAGAGCGTGCCATGCGATGCCTTGCAATCGGAATGGTGATGCTTGCCGCCCAGGGCTGCTCCACCCGCGACGCGGAACCTCGCCAGGCTGACGTGGCGCCGGCGTCAGCCGCGGTCGCATTCGACGGCGCCGATTACCAGGACCAGGCAGCGAAGACCGCCCATGGCAAGCGCCTCGCCACGCTGTTCACCTGCGACGGCTGCCATGGCGCAGACTACGCCGGCCGCGATTTCAGTGCGGACTTCCCGATCGTCAAGGGCCTCTGGGCCAGCAACATCTCCCGGGCCATACCGACAATGAGTGATGCCGTAGTCGAACGGCTGCTGCGCGAGGGTGTTCATCCCACGCGCGAGATCTACGTCATGCCGTCGAAGCAGACGCAGTTCCTGTCTCAACCCGACATGGCGGCGCTGATTGCCTTCCTGCGCACGATCCCGCCGGTCGGCACCGCGACACCACTGCCGCCCGAAGGGTTCGAGGCCGCCGTGACCGCTCGGCTTCCCGACGATTACTGGCGGACCCAGCAGGAGGGGGAGAAGCGCGGCTATCATAACGCCGCCGAGGAGGTGGCCTATTTCGCCGCCCACCAGCCACCCGACCTCGGGCAGCCACTGGCGCGGGGGCGCATGATCGCCGCGAGCCTTTGCAGTACCTGCCACGGCGCCGCACTCGACGGACTGGGGGAGCCGGCCGGCAGCATTCAGGGCGCGCTCGCCTACGATGACGCAGCGTTCGAGCGCCTGCTCACCGAGAGCATTGACGGTATGGGCAAGAGGGTGGCGGTCGAATGGGGCTTCGGACACGAGGCCCAGCCCTTGACCGCCGCGGAGCGCCGGGACGTCATCGCCTATGTCCGGGCGCTGGCACGCCAGCGCGAGGGATGAGCGACCAGGCGACCTGGTCGCCCCGTCTGACCCAACCCCATGTCGATCTTCGCAGGCTCCGTTCGTTGTCTGGGTGAAGGTTCCTCAACCAACGAACGGAGGCGTCACATGCGAAAGCTCAGGATCTTCGAACATATCTCGCTGGACGGTGTGATCCAGCTCGGCGGCGATACCGACGGCGATTTCCAGTACGGGGACTGGACAGCGCCGTATCGCAGTTCGGCCGGGGCCCAGGCCGTGGCCGAGGCACAGGGAAAGCGTTTCGACCTGCTGCTGGGCCGCCGCACGTACGACATCTTTTCCGGCTACTGGCCGAAGCAGAGCGGCCCGATAGCGGACGGTCTCAACGCGGCGACGAAATATGTGGCGACCCACCGGCCGGGGAGTCTTGGATGGGGTCCGGCAAGGGGCCTGGCTGGGGACATCGCGGCCGGTGTTCACGCCGCCAAGGCCACAGACGGCCCCGATCTGCTCGTCTGGGGAAGTTCGACGCTGACTCCAGTGCTCTTCGATCAGGGACTGGTCGACGAGCTGGTCCTGCTGGTCTATCCCGTCCTGCTTGGTCGCGGCAAGAGGCTCTTCCCCGAGCGGCTCGACGCACGTGAATTTGCGCTCGTCGACACCCAGGCACTGGCGACAGGCGTGCTCATGAGCACGTACCGGCACGGTGGATTGGTGCCCGCAGTCGAAATCCGGCCTCCGCGTTCGTCGTGACTGTAGAGGCCGGGCAAGGGTCCCGGCCAACGCCCCCTCCAGGAGACCTTATGCCGCACTACCTGATTTCCGGGTACCTG
>DASTFH010000045.1:0-44044 GCA_035708725.1 Gemmatimonadales bacterium
CCACTCGCCGCTTGAGGTGCAGGCCACTGCCGCGCAGCACCGAGAAGACCATGGCGGCATCGGTGCTGCTCACGATGGCGGCGAGCAGCAGCGCCTCCGGCCAGGTGAAGCCGACGAGATGGGCCACAAAGGCGAGCACGCCGCAGGTACCCGCCACACCGAACGTCGCGAGCACGCTGGCTGGCCGCCAGGTGAGCCGCACCGCGTTCATCGGGGTGTTGAGCCCGCCGTCGAACAGGATGAGCACCAGCGCGGCGGTACCGAGCCGGAAGGCGAAGGGAACGTTGGTGAAACTGATCCCGCCCAGGTGGGGCGCCCCCGCCACGATGCCGATGACCAGGAAGATCAGCACCACCGGCATGCTGAACCGCGCCGAGGCTCGGCTGAAGATCACGCTCACGGCCAGGAGGCCGCCCGCCGTGAGAAGGAGCAGCGCCGTGGCGTTGGGCTCGAAGAGATGCATGGCTGGTAAAGTCGGGCAGGACGGGCAGGACGGGCAAGGCGGGCAGGTAGATGGGCGGGATGGGCAGGATGGGCGGGATGGGCAGGATGGGCGCGATGGGCAAGGTGGTCGCTGGCTATTGGCTGCTAGCCGCTGGTCCTGCCCGACCAGTCCGCCTCGCCCGCCCATCCTGCCCATCCCGCCATCGTGAATGTTGATTGTCTACAACACCGGCAACCTGTTTTCCTGTCTCATTTTGTGATGTGGATAACCGTATTTTGTTGACAGATCACGACTTTCGTCCCATATTGGCCTGTCCGCACAACGCGGTGTCCACCGCGCGCAACCCACAGTAAGCTGCGCAGTTCCGTCGCCATCGGGGTGTCCATGCCGCGTCTTCGTTCCGGGAAGGCCCGTCCGGCTATTCGGCCGTCCGTCGCCATCGGCTCCTTTGACCAGTACCTCCACGACATCCAGAAGCTTCCCATGGTCACCGACGTCGAGGAGGAGCGGCGGCTGGCGCGCCGGGCCCTCGCCGGCGACGAAGTGGCGGCCGAGCGGCTGGTCACGGCCAACCTGCGCTTCGTCATCTCCTACGTGAAGCGCTACCAGGGCCACGGGCTGGAGCTCTCGGAGCTGGTCGCCATCGGGAATGAGGGGCTGCTCAAGGCAGTGCGGAAGTTCGATCCGGACCATGGGGTCAAGTTCATTTCCTACGCCGTCTGGTGGGTGCGCCAGGCAGTGCTCAAGGCCCTGGCCGAGCAGACCCGCACCGTCCGCATCCCGCTCAACCAGAACGCCGCGCTGATCAAGATGTCCCGCATCGAAAGCATGCTGCAGCAGGAGCTGGGACGCACCGCCACCGATCGCGAACTCGCCCTCGTCCTCAATGACACCGTTGACAACATCCGCTCCGCCCGCCGCATCAGCACCATCGAGGTGTCCCTCGATGCGCCGGTCGAGCGCCAGGAGAAGGTGGGTACCACCTTCGGTGAACGGGTGGCCGGCACCGGCGTGAGCGACATCGAGGAGCGGACCGACGGGAAGCTCCGCCGGGAGTTCATCCAGCGCCTCTTCCAGCAGCACCTCACGCCCCGCGAACGCAAGATTCTCTCCCTCTATTACGGTCTCGAAGAGGGCAGTGAAGCCCTCACCCTCGAGAAAATCGGCGAGCTGCTCGGTGTCACCCGCGAGCGCATCCGCCAGATCCGCGAACGCGCCTTCGAGAAGCTCCGCGCCTCACCGGATATCCGGATGCTGGGGGGCGGCGACTCGGCGTTGAGCGCGTAGGACGGTCGTAAGTCATACGTCGTACGTCATAAGTCTCAGGTCACAAGTCACAGGCGTTGGGAGCGGAGCGAGCGTGCGCGCCCTCTACCACTGCACGGTCCACTCTTCTCCATTCCTGTGTGCCTTTCCCACAGCTGCGGGAAGCGCCAGGCGAACGACGCCTTGCACTGTCTTCTTGTCATGCTGCATGAATGGCGTGAGGGACGTGATGGGAGCGATGGGCGCGACAGGGAGGTGCAGACGTGACAGAAGATCACTGACCCGATCCGCCGTCCCAGGTTCCGTCACACCTCTCTCCTCTCCCACTCGACACTCCGCCACGAGCCCCATGGCGACCGCTTCGCCATGGGGAACGGCGTAGTTCGTCTGTCGCTCGATCGCGTGTGCCACGGTGTGGCCTGCATTGAGCACGGCACGCCGCCCTGATTCCTTCTCGTCCGACGCCACCACGTCCGCCTTGATGGCGACGCTCCGCCGCACCAGCGTGTCCAGCGCATCGAGCGCCCGCGCATTCAGCGCGTCCACGTGCTGCTCGATCCACTTGAAATGCTCCGCATCCGCAATGAGCCCGTGCTTGACCGCCTCGGCCAGGCCGCAGTGATACTCGCGGTCGCCGAGCGTGGAGAGCGTAAGCAGGTCGGCGATCACCGCCGCTGGTGGATGAAATGCGCCGACCAGGTTCTTTCCATGCGGCGTGTCCACGCCGGTCTTGCCGCCGATCGAGGCATCGAGCATGGCGAGCAGCGAGGTCGGCACCTGCACAAACGGGATTCCCCGCGCGTACGTGGCCGCGACAAAGCCGGCGAGGTCGCCGGTGACGCCGCCGCCCAGCGCGACAATACCGCTGTCACGTCCATAGCCCGCGGCGAACATCTCGTCGGTGAGCCGAGCCCACGTCTCACGCGTCTTCGATCCCTCGCCCGGCGCGAATGTGAAGGGCGTGCTCCATCCAGCCGGCGGCTCCTCGTGGCAGGTCCGCTCACGCGGCCGCCATGGCATGACGCCGCCCTTCCGCCACTCTGCGTAAAGCCCGGCAACGGTCGCATCCGCGATCAGCGCCGTGCGCCGGCGAGGCAGGTGCCGGGCCACCAGTGCCGTGAGGGAATCGAGCAGCCCGGCGCCGATATAGACCGGATACTGGCCGCCGTCGTGCTGCACCTCGAGCGCCGGCGTTACCAGGTCACGTCCTCCACACCGGCCGCCCTGTTGGCCAGCCGGGCGAGGGTGAAGAGCAGGTCGGAGAGCCGGTTGAGATAGACGATGAACAGCTCGGGCACCGGTGCCTGGCCCGCCAGGTGCACCACGCTCCGCTCCGCCCGGCGACAGACGGTGCGCGCCACATGAAGCGCGGCGGAGGCGGGCGCGCCGGCCGGCAGGATGAAGGCACGCAGCGGCGGCAGCTCGGAAGTGGCCGAGTCGATCGCGGCTTCCAGCGCGGTCACTCGCGACTCGTCAAACTCTGCCCGCGCCAGCGCCTTCTTCACCTTGTCGGGGTCAGGGGTCGCGAGATGCCCGCCGATGGAAAAGAGGTCGCGCTGGATGGCTTCCAGCAGTTGGGCCTCGAAGTCGGGTGCGGTCGCTCGCACCACGCCAATCGTGGCATTGAGCTCGTCCACGTCGCCGTAGGCCGCGACTCGCGGGTGATCCTTGGGCACTCGCCCGCCGCCGAACAGGCCCGTTTCACCCTTGTCGCCGGTCTTCGTGTAGATCTTCACTGGCACGGCCCATCCATTTCGGCGGCTGCCACGACCACGTTGTCGGCCGGCTGGATAATGCCCCAGATCACGCTGCCGTCATTCACGTTCACCTGCTCCATCCAGAGATTGTCGCGTTGGAAGCTGAAATCGGTGACCGCCGAGAGCCGGCGCCAGAAGAGCGGCCGGCCTCCGGCAAAGGGACGGATGGCGTTGCCGCGCATCCGAAGCCAGGTCGGCTGGAAGATGACCTGCCGCCAGCTGCCATCCGCGTTCCAGCTCATGACACCCGCGCTGAGCAGCGTGTCGGTGCCGGCAACACGGCGCTCGCGGAGGGAGACGGCATAGCGTGCGGTCGTGTCGGCTGCGTGATAGGCAATCACGTCGGCGGCGTCCACATCAGCCAGGGTATTCACTTCCGGCTCAGCGACGATCGGCGCGCCCGGGTGCACGGCGGGCCATGCCTCCTCGAGCACCGAGTCCATGGCTTGCCGCGTGCGGCTGATCAGCGCCTGTGCCAGGGCTCGGCTGGGTGCCGGCAGCGGCGTGCGCCAGAGCGAAGTCCCGCGGCCCAGCGTCTCGTCCACCGAGCCGACCACGGGACCGGTGAGCACCGGCGCATCGCGGTCGAGCGGTTCCGCGATGAGCTCGGCGCGAGAGCCGCGCCCGCCGCAGCGGCCAGCGCGCACGGTGATGGCGGTGACGAGCACATCGCTGCGGCCCGCGGGCGAACCAACCCGCGCCGGCGCGGCGAGCGCACCCGCAGCGGCCGCATCCTCTGCCTCGCGCAGGGGAATGCGGACGACGCCGCGGGCCCGGACGCCGGACCAGAAATCCGATGTCCGCCGGATATTGGGTACATACGCCTCGACCAGCGAGCGCACGAACACGCTGTCACTGGAGATCAGGTGTACCGCGCGGTCAGTGCCCTCGCCCACGAAGCTGCCGGCAACGCGCCCCAGCGAGTCGATGCGCGCGTCACTCGCCGTCACCATCCGGTCGATCGGCGCGGGCGCGCGCTCGCGGAACACATCGGCCAGGAACCGCTGGGTGGCGGCACAGGCGCCGAGCAGGGCCAGCGCCGAGAGCGGCAGGAGCGGCGTGACGCGGAAGCGGCTGGGCATGCGCCCCAATATACTGGCTCCGGCAGGTTATATTCGCCGCGCGCCGCATGCCACGAAGTGCGGGCGGAACTTCACCCAGCGGGTACCGGTTCGAGGACCATGCAGGACATCACGGACATCACGATCATCGGTGGCGGCCCCACCGGCCTCTTCGGTGCGTTCTACGCCGGGATGCGGGGTGCCTCGGTGCGCATCGTGGATGCGCTGCCAGCGCTCGGCGGCCAGCTCATGGCGCTCTATCCCGAGAAGCACATCTACGACGTGGCCGGCTTCCCCAAGGTGCTGGCCAGGGACCTGGTGCGGGACATGACGGCGCAGGCGCTCCAGTTCGGCGCGGCGGTGCACCTCAACCAGGTGGTAACCGGGCTCAACCGGGTGGAAGATCCGTCAGGCGGGATCGGGCATTTCGTGCTGGAGACGGACGCCGACAGCTATCCCACCCGCACGGTGCTGATTGCCGCGGGCATCGGCGCCTTCGAACCGAAGAAGCTCCCGCTCAAGGACGTGGACCGGTGGGAAGGGAAGGGGCTCTTCGACCGGGTGCTCGACCCCTCGGCGTTCGCCGGCCAGCGCGTGGTAATCGTGGGCGGTGGTGATTCAGCGCTCGACTGGACCATGAACCTGACCGGCGTGGCGCGGAGCGTCACACTGGTGCACCGGCGGAATGAGTTCCGCGGCCACGCGGCCACGGTGAACCAGGTCATGGAGCATGCGAGCCGGGGTGCCTGCACCGTCTGCACCTCGAGCGAGGTGCATGCCATTCACGGCAGCGACCGTGTCGAGCGCGTCACGCTCATCAACTGCGTGAGCAAGGCGACGCATGATGTCGAGGTGGACGCCGTGATTCCGCAGCTGGGATTCCACTCCGACCTCGGCGCCATCCGCGCATGGGGACTCGACACCGCGAAGGCGGACATCAAGGTGGACCAGGTGATGGCCACGAATGTACCGGGCATCTACGCGGCCGGTGATATCACCAGCTATCCCGGCAAGCTCAAGCTGATTGCGGTGGGAGCGGGCGAGGCGTGCATCGCGGTGAACAACGCGGTGCATTACATCAACCCCAAGGCCAGGGTGAACCCGGGGCATTCGTCGAACCTGGCGATTTTCGGGGAGACGGAGTAGGGGCGCTACCGCGCCTCCTTCGCCATCGCCACCACCACCTGATCGATCTTCCGGATCGTCGCGCCGCCGCCCACCGCCTGGTTGTTCACTTCCACCGAGAAGGTCCAGATCTTCCCGCCCCCCATGTCGATGAACCCCGATAGCGTATTCACCCTCGAAATGCTCCCGGTCTTGGCCTGCACCCGATCCGCCAGCGGCGTGCCCTGGAACCGGCGCAGCAGCGAGCCCTTCTTCCCGCTCTGCGGCAGTCCGGTGAGAAACGTCTGCGCGTGCGGGTGCTTCCGGATGAAGCGGAGGACCTGCGTGAAGGCGAGCGGGCTCACCAGGTTGTTGGACGCGAGTCCCGAGCCATCCGAGAGGGAGAAGGTCGTGGAGTCCACGCCCACGGAATCGATCAGGAAACGACGCTCCACCCTGAGTCCCTCTTCCCAGCTTCCCGATGCCCCGAACTGCTTCCCCACCTGCTTCAGCAGCATCTCGGCGTAGAAGTTCTGACTGGTGTTGAGGATGGGGAACACCCAGTCCCTGAGCGGCCGGCTCTCCACTTCGGCGAGCGGCATGGTCTTCCGCACCAGCGCGTAGGTCGTCGAATCGGTGGTCGACGTCGTGCCGCCGGTCACGCCGATGCCGTTCTGCTGCAGCACGCTCTTGAGCGCGTTGGCCGCAAAGAGATTGGGATCCGGCACCGCGAAGTAGTCGGTGCCGCCCCGGCTGTCGAGCGCCACGCTCCCCTCGGCCCACGCGTCCATGGTGCCGAAGGTGCGCCACATCCGGTCGGGTACGTCGGTCTCGCCGCCGGCCGGCGCGGTGGTGGTGCGGTTCTCGAAGCGCAGCGCGGTGTAGGGCGGCGAGACCGTGATCTGGGCCGGCGCGCCGACGCTCGGCCCCGGCTCCCAGTGCACGTCCACGCTGTTGTCATTCATGGCGAGTCCGGTCACCGGCGCGGCATACCACCAGAAGGTGTCAAAGAGATTCCAGAATGGGTGGATCATGGTGGGCTCGAAGTAGCTGCCATCACCCACGATTCGGCCGTCGATGGTCCTGATGCCGGCGGCCTGAAGCTGGGTCACCAGTGTTCGCATCTGCCACGCCGGATCGCGGTCGCACGCGCCGGGTGTGAGCGTGTCCACCGCATAGCACCGCACACCCACGGCTGGATCGCCTCGGCCGTACAGGATCAGGTCACCATGCAGCACGCCATCGATCACCGGACCCGTGGCATAGAGACTGGTCTTCACCGTGAAGTCAGGCGGCAGCAGCGCCGAGGCCACGGCGGTCACGACGATCTTGGTGTTGCTGGCCGGCACGAACATCGTCCGCGCGTTGTGGTCGTAGACCAGCTTGCCCTTGTCGTCCACCAGCGCCACGCCCCAGAAGGAGTTGTCGAACGGTGGCTGGGCAATGAGGGCGTCGATGCGGGATTTCCAGCTCTGGGCGTTGAGGGTCGAGGTGGTCAAGGCAGTCAAGCCGGTCAAGACGAAGGACAAGGGACGGGAGGCGAGGGCCATTCCCTGCGTCATTGCGAGGAGTCGCCGCAGGCGGCGACGAAGCAATCGGGTCGCCTGGATCGGGATGTTGGCTACCCGATTGCTTCGGGTGCTTCGCACCCTCGCAATGACGCTCGATGCAGTCGCGTCCCGTGTCCCGCGACCCGCGTCAATCATACGCCACCCTCGGATCCACTTTCGCATAGACCAGGTCCGTGATGAGGTTCACCAGCACAAACACGAAGCTCAGGAAGAGAATGCTGCCCTGAATGGCGGGAAGGTCCCGCTTCTCGATGGCGGTGAGAACGTAGCGTCCCACGCCCGGCCAGGAGAAAATGGTCTCGGTGAGGATGGAGCCCGTGAGGTAACTGCCGAAATCGAGCCCGATCACCGTCACCACCGGCAGCAGTGCGTTCCGCAATCCGTGCGACAGCACCACCGGCATTTCGCTCAACCCCTTGGCGCGGGCGGTGCGGACAAAGTCGCTCCGCAGCACTTCCTGCATGGCGGCCCGTGTCATCCGCGCCAGGAACGCCACCGAGCGCATGCCGAGGGTCACGGCGGGGAGCACCAGGAAAGCGAGGCCGCCATATCCTGATGCAGGAAGCCAGTGGAGCCCCACCGCAAACACGAGTATGAGCAGGAGTCCTACCCAGTAGACCGGGAACGAGACTCCTGCGTACGCCAGCAGCGCAAATAATCGGTCGCCCAGCCCGCCCGCCTTCCACGCCCCGAAGACGCCGATCGAAATCCCCAGGACAATGGCGAACAGCATCGCCGCGGCCGCCAGCGTGAGCGTGGCGGGAAAGCGCTGGATCAGGTCCTTGATGATGGGACGATTGGTGATGTAGGAGCGGCCCAGGTCGCCCTTGGCCACCTGCACCACGTAGCGGCCGAACTGGACTGGCAGCGGATCATCGAGATGCAGCTCGGCGCGGAGCCGGACCATCGTCGCGCTGTCGGCGCGCTCGCCCACCATGGCCTGCACCGGATCGCCGGGGGCCACGTAGAGCAGGAGGAAGGTGACCACCAGCACGCCGAGCAGTGTCGGCACCAGCAGCAGGATGCGAAGGACGAGTAACCGTGCCACTAGGGCGTGATCTCGGCGTCAACCCATCGCTGGCCGGTGAAGACCGCGGGCGGCTCCCAGCCGCTCAGCCCCTTCTGCGTGACCCACATGTCCTCGGGAAACCAGAGAAAGATCCACGGCGCCAGGTCGAAGATGCGCTGGTCGGCCTCGCGTGCCAGGCGGGCCTTCTCGCCGTCGTCGAGCGTGGTGCGCAGCGCCGTGGTGAGGCTGTCCACCACGCGATCGTTGAGGCGCGCGTAGTTGCCGCCCGGCCCCTTGTTGGCGCTGTTGAAGAGGGGGTAGGTGAAATTCTCGGGATCGGGGTAGTCGGCGTACCAGTCGCCCAGGTAGAGATCGGTCTCGCCGGCGCGCACCGCGGCGCGCACGCTGGTGGCATCGCGCTCGACGATCTCCACCTTCACGCCGATCGCGGCGAGTTCCTGCTGGATGCTTTGCGCCACGCGGGCAAACTCGGTGCGCTGCGAACGCCAGAGCTTGAGCGAGAATCCGTTGCCGTATCCCGCCGCCTTGAGCAGGGCGCGCGCCGAATCGGGATTGTACGGATAGGGCTTCCGGCCTTCGTCGTAACCGTCAATGCCGGGGGGGATGGCACCGGCGGCGTGCACGCCGCGTCCGGCCAGGATCGTTTTGAGGATGGTCTCGACATCCACCGCCATGTTGAGCGCCTTCCGCACCCGCACGTCCTTGAGCGGGCCCCGCGTCGTGTTGATGGACACGTACCAGTTGCGAATGGCGGGACGTCGCTTGATGCGGTCAGCCGAGGAGCTGGCCCAGCGCTCGGTTTCGCTGTAGGGCACTTCCAGCACGCTCAGGTTTCCGGTCTCGAAGTCGGCGGCCTGCGTGGCGGTTTCCGGGATGATGCGAATGGCGAGCGTATCGGACTTGGCCTTCTCTCCCCAGTAGCGGTCGTTCCGGGCCAGCACCAGCAGGTTGTCGTGGGTCCAGCTGAGGAGCTTCCACGGGCCGCTGCCCACCGGATGCTGGGAGAAATCGGCCGGCGTTGGCGTGGGGACCACTGCTGCCACCGGCATGGCCAGGAACTTGGGAAAGATGTTGAGCGGGTGATCGAGCGTGAAGACGACGGTGCTGTCGTCCGGCACCTGCAGTCCGGAGATCCCTTGTGCCTTGCCGTCGGCGTAGGCCCGGGCGCCGGTGATCGGCTCCAGGGGCCACTGCCGGCCGCGGCTGCCCGGTGCCAGGGCGCGGAGGATGGACGCCTCAACGTCCCTGGCGGTAAGCGGGCGACCATCACTGAACGTCACACCGCTCCGGAGATGGAAGGTGTAATGCAGCCCGGTGGAATCCGCCTCCCAGCGGGTGGCGAGCCCCGGCACCAGGTGCCCATCCACGTCGTACTGGACCAGGTTGTCGAAAATGGTCGTGACGACTTCGCCCGACTGGACGTCAGTGGAGAGGGCCGGGTCCAGCGTCACCGGATCGGCCGAGAGGTAATACTGCAGGGTGGTATCGCCCGCGCCGTGGTCGCCGCAGGCGGCAATTCCGGCAAGCGCAACCAGCCCCAGGAGGTGCAGTGGACGCATAGTCGTTCAGATTCCCGGCAGAGCGGCGAGGGAGGGCGGGGCGTCAAAAAGTTGACACCACAGCGTAAGTTGCTCAAAATACCGTGCTTACAGAATGTCGTCAACGACGGTTTGCGCAGTTCCGCGCTGGCCTCGAGGAGGCGCGTGCGTTCGTTTTTTCGTCACTGTCAGGCGCCTCCGGCCGCCGGCTGGACGTTCCGGATCCTGATCCTGCTCTCGCTGGTCCTGCTCGGGACCGGGCGGGACGCGCGCGCGCAGGCCAACGGTGACCTCGTGGTCCGGAAGCTCTCCTTTGTCGGGAACCACGCGATCTCGGATGACGTGCTTGCCGCCAGCATCGTCACCACCAAGTCGGCGACGCTGGCCACCAGCCCGCTCTTTCGCTGGATGGGGCTCGGCGAGAAGCGCTATTTCGATCAGGTCGATTTCGAGCGCGACGTCTTCCGGATCGCGGTGCTGTACCGGAAGAGCGGCTACCCGGATGTGGTAGTGGACACGCTGGTGCGGCGCACGCCCGAGGACATCTACCTCACCTTCAAGATTACCGAAGGCGAGCCGGTCCGGGTGCAGTCGTTCCAGATCACCGGGCTCGACTCGCTGCCCGACGAGGTCCGGCAGGAGGTGACCGTCGACCTGCCCATGCAGGAGGGCGACGTGTTCAGCCGCATCGTGATGCAGGCCGCGGCGGACACCATCAGGTTCCGCCTGGAGAACCGCGGCTATCCCACGGCCGACGTCCTGGTGAGTTACATCCTCCGGACCACGGAGCGGCGGGCCTCGGTGACGCTGGACGCGGTGCCGGGGCAGCACGCGGTGGTGGGCCGCGTGCACGTGACCGGCACCAGTCGCACCACGTCGAAGACGGTGGTCTCGCTGCTGACCGCCCGGCCCGGCGAGGAATATGCGCGCGACGATCTCTTCGAGAGCCAGCGCAATCTCTACAACAGCGACCTGTTCCGGCTCGCGTCGGTCAATGTGGACACCACACGCTTCGTGCCGGGCTCCGACTCGGTGCCCCTGCTGGTGCAGGTGGCGGAAGCGGAGCCGCGCCGGGCTCGTGCCTCGGTGGGCTACGGCACCACTGACTGCCTGCGCGGGTCCGCCGGCATCACGTTCCGGAACTTCCTGGGCGAAGGGCGCCTGCTCGATCTCTCGACCCGCGTGGCCAAGATCGGTGTGGGCTCGCCAACAGATTGGGGACTCGACAAGACCATCTGCCATCCGGTGGCCGATGACACCATCGGCTCCAGCAAGCTCACGTACAACCTGACCGCCACGTTGCGCCGTCCCGCCTTCCTGTCACCCAACAACACCGCGGTGGTCTCGGCCTATGTGGAGCGGCGCAGCGAGTTCAAGGTGTATCGCCGCCAGGAATTCGGCGCCAGCGTCGGCATCAATCGGGAGACGCCGGTGCACCGCCTCCCGTTGTCGCTCAGCTACAACCTGTCACTGGGCCGCACCGAGGCGTCGCCGTTCATCTTCTGCGCCTTCTTCAATGCCTGCAATGCGGGTGACGTGAGCTTCCTGAGCCAGCGCCGCCGGCTCGCCGCCATCAGCGCCTCCGGGGCCATTCCGCGATCCAACAACCCCATCGACCCCTCGCGCGGCTTCGTGGCCAGCGGTGAGCTGACGGTGGCATCGCGCTTCATCGGCTCCGACCCGGTCCAGCAGTTTACCCGCGTCGTGGGCGACTTCGCCGCGTATCACCCGATCGGCCGGAGCATGGTGTTCAGCTGGCACGTGCACGCGGGCGCCATCTTCTCGCCGGTGGAGCTGGAGCGATCCCTGGCGAGCTTTGTGCCGCCGGAGGAACGATTCTACGCCGGCGGGCCCAGCGACATCCGCGGCTTTCCCCGCAACCTGCTGGGTCCCGTGGTGTATGTCACCACGCGCACGCACCTGGACTCGATGACCAGTGCCGGCAAGCCGCTCGATCGCGACTCGGTGCAGATCTATCCCACCGGCGGCAACACGGTGGCCGTGGCCAACGTGGAACTGCGCATGCCGTCGCCCGTCTTCGGCGAGCGCATGCGGCTGGCCGCATTCGTGGATGCCGGCACCATGTGGGAACGGGGCGTGACGTCCTCCCGGATCGTGGTGACGCCCGGCGTCGGACTCCGGATCGCCACGCCGCTGGGGCCGGCCCGGCTCGATGTCGCCTACAACCCCCGCGGGCTCGCCCCAGGGCAGTTCTTCATCGTCGAGCCCGACAACTCCCTCACCCGTGACGCGACCCGCACGCCGTACAAGCCCTCCGGCTATGGCTATGCGGTGCACTTCGCCGTCGGGCAGCCATTCTGACATGCGTCGCCGAGCCGCGCGCTTCGTCTTCGTCTTTCTCCTGGGCATCATTGCCACGGTGCTCGGCGTGCTGGCGTCGCTCATCCTCACGCCGCCAGGGCGTGACCTCCTCGCGCGCGCGGTGTCGGAACAGCTGAATCACGTCGTGAACGGCAGCATCTCCGTGCGGAGCATCTCGGGCTCCTTCCTCTACGACCTCACCCTGCAGGACGTCGAGGTGCGCGATACCCAGGGCGTGCTGCTGGCGCGAGTGCCGCGCGCACGCGTGGGCTACTCGATCACCCGGCTCCTTGCGGGCGATATCGTCCTCACCCGCCTGGCGCTGGACCAGCCCGAGATCCACATCATCCAGCACCACAACGGGGTGATGAACTACGCCGACATCCTGCGGCTGGGACAGGGGACGAAGGGCGGCACGCCACCGCTGGTGGCCTTTCACGATGTGCGGGTCAACGACGGCATGCTGAGCATTGCCTTTCCGTGGCGGCCCGACACGGCGTGGAGCCGCGCCCAGTTTGACAGTGCGCTCTCGGCGCAGCGCGAGCATCCGGGCCGCCGTATCGACTCCACCCCGGAAGGTTTTCGGCGCGTCATCGAGCTCGATGACCTGACGACCGTGCTCTCGCGGCTCCAGATCTCGACGCCGGAGCGCAAGCCGTTCACGCTCGACCTCGACTCCCTGACGGCCAGGGTGAACGATCCGGGCGTCACCGTGACCGACCTGCGCGGCCGCGTCGTCATCCGTGGCGACAGCGCCATCTTCAGTCTCGAGCGTGGCGCACTGCCCAATACCGAGGTGGCGGGTGGCGGCGCCGTGACGTGGCCCAACGACACGCTGCTCTTCGATTTCCAGCTCGAAGCGCCGAGGGTGAGCCTCAACGACCTGCTGTGGATCTCGCCCGATTTTCCGCCGTTCACCGGCAGCGGTACCGTGGCGGCCAAGTCGGAGACGGGCCTGCGCACCGCGTACGACCTGCGGCAGGTCAACCTGCGGCACGGGAATCAGCGTGTCACCGGCCACCTGGTTGCCCTGCAGGACAAGGCGCGCGGCGTGGGATTCCGCGACATGGACCTGGTTCTCAGCAACTTCAACCTCGATTACGCCCGCGCCTACGCCGATTCGCTCCCGTTCTATGGCACCGTCTCCGGAACCCTCGCGGGCGAAGGGTGGCTGGACCGGATGCGGATCGCGGCCGACTGGGACTACGTCGATACGAAGGTGCCCGGCAATCCCGTCAACGCCATCGTCGCCGACGGTGTGGTGGGCTTCGACAAGCGCACCGGGCTCTATTTCGACAACCTGCACCTGCGCGATTCCGACATCGACCTGGGCACCGCCAGGCGGCTCGCGCCGGCGGTCGTGGTCCCGGGCCGCCTCAATGCCGTCGGCACCCTCAACGGCCCGATGCGCAACGTGACCTTCGTGGGCACCGCCCGGCACCACGACGGCACACGGCCGGTGAGCCGTCTGGAAGGGCGAGTCCATCTCGATACCCGGGGTGAGGTGCTCGGCGTAGGGCTCGACGTCCAGCTCGAGCCACTCTCGTTCGAGGGCATCCGTCGCGGATTCCCCGCGCTCAGGAGCAGGGGCGACGTGAGCGGCCACCTGGCGATGGATGGCACCCTCGAGCGCATGACTGTCGACGCGGACGTGTCCGGGGACATCGGCGCGATCAGGGCGCAAGGCATCGTGACCATGCGCCCGCCGCAGTGGGGCGCTGACGGTCTCATGGTGCGCTTCCGGCAGCTCGATCTCGCGGCGCTCCGCGGGAGCGGCCCCGCCACGGCGCTCAACGGCGAGGCCGTGGCCACCGGCAGCATGGACACGCTCCGCGCGCCGGAGGGGTCGCTGCAGCTGGCACTGCAGCGAAGCCGCATCCGCGAATGGAATCTCGACACGCTGTTCACCAACCTTGCGGTGCGGGACAGCGTGATCGGTGTGGACACGCTCTACACCGAATGGCAGGGTGCGCGCGCCGGCGGCTCGGGAACGCTGGGCTGGGCGTCCCCCCACACCGGCACGATGGCCTTTCACCTTGCCGCCGACAGTCTCATCGCGTTCGACTCGCTGCTGCTGGCCATGACGAAGCAGACCCGCGATTCCGCCCGGACTTTCCAGCTGCCGCTGACGGGAAGGGCGACTGCCGCCGTCACGCTCAGCGGGCACCTCGATTCACTGAACATGCTGGGCTCGTTCGACGCGCGTGATCTCGCCTTCCAGGGTTACCGCGCACCGAGACTCACCGGCACCTTCGCCTCGGGCGGGGGCGATCACGGCCGGCTGACCGTGGCCATCCAGGCCGACACCTTCACGGCCCAGGCCGATTCACTGCCGTCGTCGGTCTGGACCTTCCATGAACTCACGGCGTCGGTCGAAGGCTTCGCTGACTCGCTCGGCTGGGCGGTGGGCACGGGAATCGGCACGGGCCCACGGGTGGACGGTGCGGGATGGTGGTCGCGACGTCATGAGCGGAACGTTCTCGGTCTCGATTCGCTGCGCGCCGATCTCGTCACCCGGCCCTGGCGGCTCCTGGCTCCGGCCACGGTGGTGCTGAGCGACAGCGCACCGCTCATTGATTCGCTCGAACTCTCGGCCGTGGACCGGAGCGGCTCGGTGCGGCTGGCTGGGCGGCTTCCCCTTGATGCGCCCGGCGAGATGACGGTGGATGCGTACGGCCTGGAGCTGAAGAGCCTGTACGCCCTGGCGGGAAAGGACACGACCGGCGTGAAGGGCGAGCTCGGTGCCAACATCCAGCTTGCCGGTACCGCGCGTGAGCCCGACGCGAATGGCGGCTTCACGCTCTCGGGACTGGAATTCGGCGAGTCGAGGCTTCCCTACGTCGAGGGCATCTTCAACTACGGCGACAAGCGGCTGGACGCCAACCTGCAGCTCTGGCGCACCGGCACGCCCATCATGCACCTCAACGCCCACCTGCCGATCTACCTCGGCCTGGGCGACAGCATTCCCAATCGCCGGCTCGACGGTCCCGTCACGGTGCGCGCCGTCGGCGACAGCGTCAACCTCGCCATCATCGAGGCGTTCCTGCCGGCGGTGAAGCGGGTGCACGGCCTCATGAGCGCCAACCTCGCCATCGGCGGCACCTGGAAGTCGCCGTCCCTGCAGGGCTTCGTCAGCCTGCGGGATGGCGGCATGTACCTGCCGGCCCTCAATGTGACCTGGGATTCGATCAGCGGCCGCGCGGATTTCGCCGGCGACTCCGCCATTGTCGAGAACATCCGTGTCACGAGCGGTGACGGCGGCGTCCTGTCGGTCAACGGCAGCGTGCGCCTGCAGGAGCTGTCCAAGCCGTTCCTCAACCTCGACGTGCTGGCCAGGCGCTTCCGCGCCATCGACTCGCGCAACTTCCTGGCGCTCACGGCATCGGGCCGGCTCCAGCTCGATGGCCCCTTCTACGGCGCCACCATGACCGGCGCCGGTGTCGCCGATGCGGGCGTGCTCTATTTTGCCGACCTCATCAACAAGCAGGTGGTGGACCTCGAGGATCCGTCCAACCTGGACCTGCTCGACACGCTGGCGCTCCGCCGGCGCAACCTGGGCGAGGGCTTCCAGAGCCGCTTCATGGATGAGCTGAGGATCCAGGACTTCAACCTGAGGATGGGCAGCGACTTCTGGCTGCGCTCGAGCGAGGCCAACATCAAGCTCAGCGGCGAGGTGCGCACCAACAAGGTGAGGAAGGAGTACCGCCTCGACGGGACGCTGGAAGCAGGGCCCGGCAACTACACGCTGAAAATCGGCCCCGTCTCGCGCGACTTCACGGTGCAGCGCGGCAACGTGACCTATTTCGGCACGCCCGACCTGAACGCCGCACTCGACATCACCGCCGAGCACACGGTGCGGGCCGCGAGCGGGCGGGACGTTCCCGTCATCGCGCACATTGGCGGCACGCTGCGCCGCCCAGACCTGGACCTGCGCTCCGATCCCACGGAGCAACCGCCGCTGTCGGAAGTGGACCTGGTGAGCTATCTCATTCTTGGCGTGCCGGCGAGCCAGGCCCGGCTGGGCGACCAGGCGCTGGTCAGCAACGCGACGTCGATGCTCACCAGCGCCATCTCGAGCGACGTGGAACGGGCGCTCGTGAATGACATGGGCCTGCCGGTGGACCTCATCGAGATCCGCCCTGTCCTCGCCGGTGGCACGCGCGAGCTGAGCGCCTTGCAGCTGGGCGCCGGCTGGCAGATCGGCCCGCGCACCTTCCTCCGCCTCAACGCCGGCTACTGCTCGGCCGACGGGTTTGCGGGCCTCGGCGCGAGCCTCGACTATCGCCTCTCCGCCGACTGGCGGCTGCAGACCTCGTTCGAGCCAACCTACCGTACCTGCCGCTCGCTGGGCCGGTTCGATCCCAACACGGCGTATCAGGTAGGTTTCGACGCCCTCTGGGAGCGCGAGTTCTGATGGCGCGTGCCCTGGTCATCACCAACCCCGCGGCGTCGCGCACCCGTGCGCGCACGGTGGCTGCGATCATGGCCGCGTTTCGCACGGGCGGCTGGCAGGCCGAGGTGCTCGCCACCTGCGGAACCGGCGATGCGCGCCGCCTGGCCGAGCAGGGCGTGGCCGATGGGGTGGACGTAGTCGCCGTGTTTGGCGGCGATGGCACCACCATGCAGGCGGCTGCAGCGCTGGTCGGCACCGACACCGCGCTCGGCGTCATTCCTGGTGGCACCGGCAATCTTCTTGCGGGCAACCTCCGGATCCCTGCGTCTCCCGTGCGTGCCGCCCAGGCCATCGTGCACGGGCAGGAGCGGCGCATCGACCTGGGCCGCATGGAGCGCGGTGCGGATACCCAATACTTCGCGGTGGCGTGCGGAGCCGGTTATGATGCGCGCGTGATGGCGGCCACCGGCGCGGCGCAGAAGCACAAGTGGAAATTCGCGGCCTATGTCGCCACCACCATCCGGCTGCTCGACCAGCTTCGACCCGCGCACCACGTCATCACGGTGGACGGCGAGGAATACGAGACCGACGCGGCCATGCTCATCATCGCCAACTGCGCCGAGGTGATCCCGCCCCTCGTGCGCTTCAAGTCGGGCATCCGTCCCGATGACGGCCTGCTCGACCTGATCGCCGTGCGTGCCTCCAACTTCAGCGAGAGCGTGCGCGCGGTCTGGGACCTGGTGAGCGAAGGTCCCACCCGCGGCCGCGACGAGTTCGTGGCCTACGGGCAGGGCAGGGAGATCAAGGTCGTGAGCACGCCGGTCGAGCCGGTGCAGCTCGATGGCGAGCCGCACGGCGAGACGCCCTTCATGGCGACAGTCGTACCTGGCGCTTTGCGCGTGATGGTAGGTCGACGGTCGACGCTCAACGGTCGCCTGTTGACCGTTGACCGTCGACCAAACACCGAAGCTTGACGGACACGGAGCTCCATTCATGGCAGATTCAGTACTCCTCATTGACGACGACGTCGATGTCCTGCGCGCCATCGGCGCGTACTTCGAGCGGCTTGGCTACGAAGTTACGCGCGAGCTGAGCGGCGAAGCGGGACTCGCCACCTTCGACCGCCTGCGGCCCGAAGTGGTGATCCTCGACCTCGGCCTGCCCGGAATGGACGGCATGGAGGTCCTGGAGCACATGCGCCAGCGCGGCGCCGCCGTCATCCTGCTGACCGGCCAGAGCGACCTCGAGACGGCGGTGCGCGCCATGCAGCTCGGCGCGGAGAACTTCCTCACCAAGCCGGTGGACATGGCGCACCTGGCCGCCGCCACCGAGCGCGTCGCTGACAAGGTGCGGCTCAAGCGAGTCAACGAGACGCTGGTCATGCACGAGGCGCCGGCGGGACGCGGGCTCGATTCGCTCGGCGGCTCAGGGCAGATGCTCGAACTCGCGCACCAGGTGGGCCTCCTCGCCCAGAGCGACCGGACTACCGTCCTCCTCACCGGCGAGAGCGGCACCGGCAAGGGCTGGGTTGCGCGCATGATCCACGACCTGGGGCCGCGCGCCCGCGAGCCGTTCGTCGAGGTGAACTGCGCCGGCCTCAACGCCACCTTCCTCGACAGCGAGCTCTTTGGCCACGAGAAGGGCGCGTTCACCGACGCCAAGGATCGGAAGCAGGGACTGTTCGAGATTGCCGACCGCGGCACCATCTTCCTCGATGAAATTGGCGACCTCGCCCCCGAGCTCCAGCCCAAGCTGCTGAAGGTGCTGGAGACCAAGACCTTCCGCCGCCTGGGCGGAACCCGGGAGCTCACCGTGGACGTGCGACTCATCGCCGCCACCAACCGCGACCTGCACGACCTGGTGGAGCAGGGGCGCTTCCGCGAAGACCTGTATTACCGGCTGAGCGTCATGCCGCTCCGGCTGCCCGCCGTGCGTGACCGCGCCCGAGAGGACCGACTCGCCCTCATCACCCGCATCCTCGCCGACCTGCGCCGGCAGCTGCCGGACGGTCCCGAGGGCCTCACCACCGAGGCGGTAGAGCGGTTGCTCCAGTACAACTGGCCCGGCAACGTCCGCGAGATGCGCAACGTCCTGGAGCGCGCGCTCATCCTGGGGCGAGGCACCTCCATGCTCAGCGTGGAGCATTTGCCCGGTGAATTCCGCGCCCGCCCCGGCCCGGGCGACCGGCGCCATACGCCGCTCAGTCTCGAAGATCTCGAGCGGCAGCACATCGACCGTACGCTCAAGCACCACGCCGGCAACCGGACCCGCGCCGCCATGGAGCTCGGCATCTCGCGCGCGACCCTGATCAACAAGATCAAGCGCTACAGCATCAGCGGCTGAGGCACCACCATGGCTGACGACCCACAGCGGCACAACGATCCCCGGGAGCGCGACGCCATGATCTGCCGCGCCTGCGGCAACGAGGAGCGCGCCTCCGAAGGGTATCCCTGCGAGCGGTGCGGCACTTTCATCTGCCTCATCTGCACCTTCCGCGGCGTCACGCACTGCGCCGAGTGCCAGCGCCTCGGCAACAGCGCATGAGCAGCGCTGTCGCCGTCGTGTCGGCGCTCGCGCCGGTGATGGCCGAACCCTCGGTGCGGGCGGAGCAGGTGACCCAGCTCCTGCTCGGGGAAACCGCGGAGGTCACTGGTCGCCAGGGCGAGTGGCTTGCCGTCCGGCGTCACCTCGACGGCTACGAAGGATGGATCAACGTCGGGTATGTCCGCGAACTCACCGCCGCGGAAGCGTCGGCCTGGCGCGACAGCGCCGGGGCGCTGAGCGACGGCGCCCAGCTCACCGTGGGGCGGGATCTCGTGATGGCGCCCGTCGGCGCGCGGCTCGAACTCGAGGATGGGCTCGTGACCTTGCCGGATGGCCGCGCGGGCCGGGTGCTGGCCGGCACCGTCCGGGAGGCCGATGCCGCGGTGGAAGCGTCCCGTGCCACGCCGGCCGACGTGTGGGCGCTGGAGCACTTCCGCGGCACGCCGTATCAATGGGGCGGCATTTCACCCCTGGGCGTGGACTGCTCCGGGCTGGTGCAGACGACCTGCTTCATGCGCGGTATCACCGTGCCGCGGGATGCCTCGCAGCAGGCGCAGTGCGGCGAGAGCGTGGCGCTCGAGCACGTCCGCCCTGGCGACCTGCTCTTCTTCCGGAGCGAGTCGGGGGCAGACCGCATCACGCACGTCGCCTTTCTCGCCGACGATGACACGCTCGTCCATTCCACCATCGCCTGTGGCGGTGTGGTGCATGAATCCTTCAGCCCCGGCTCGCGCGCGCATGCTTCGTTGCGACCCCGGCTGGTTTCGGCGCGGAGGTTCGGCCGGTGACCGCACGGCGGCTGGTGCTGTTCGATATCGACGCAACGCTGCTGCTCACCGCCGGCGCGGGGCGCCGGGCCATCACCGCGGCGCTCGCCGAGGAAGTGACCGACATCAGCGGTTTCCAGCAGGTGCATTTCGACGGCAAGACCGATCCGCAGATCATCTCCGAACTGCTCCATGTTGCCGGCCACGCTCCGCCCCACGATCAGGAACGAGTCGAGGCACTCTGCCGCCGCTACGTCTCGCTGCTCGAAACCGAGTTGCGGCATCCGGAACCGGGCACCGTGCTCATGCCCGGCATCCGCGAGCTGCTCGGCCGACTGCTCGAGGACTCCTCGCTCGTGCTCGGCCTGCTCACCGGCAACCTGGTGAACGGCGCCGTGCTCAAGCTACGCTCCGCCGGGCTCGATCCGTCCAGCTTCAGGGTCGGTGCCTACGGCAGCGACAGCGCTCACCGTCCGAATCTTCCCGCCATCGCCGCCGAGCGTGCGCGGCCCTTCTTCGGCGGCCGGGCGCCGGCTGGACATGAAGTGGTGATCGTCGGGGATACGCCGTCGGATGTTCAGTGCGGTGCGGGCATCGGCGCACGCGCCATCGCCGTCGCCACCGGCCGGTGGTCGCGTGCCGACCTGCTCGCGTGCGGGCCGTACGCCGCCTTCGAGGACCTCTCGGATACCGACGCGGTCGTGCGCGCCATCGTGGAGTAAGCGTGGCCACGGAGCTGGAACTCAAGGCCGTCGTGCCGGACGTGGACGCGCTGCACCAGCGGCTCCGGGCCGCGGGTGCCGAGCTCGCGTTCAGCGGCCTCATGCATGACCGACGCTACGACCAGCATGGCACACTCGCGTCCCGCGATGAGGTGCTCCGGGTGCGAACGTTTGTCGCACGGGACCTGCCCCCGCGCGTCGTGCTGGGCTGGAAAGGGCCCGTGCACCGATCGAGCGGCGGCTACAAGCAGCGTGAGGAACTCGAATGCCAGTGCACCGGTGCCTCACCGGCGGGCATCCTCGATCATCTGGGATACAGCGTGGTGCACGCGATCGACCGCTGGGTGGACCAGTATGCGCTTACCGACACCATGATCCGCATCGAGACCTATCCGAAGATGGATACGCTGGTTGAAGTGGACGGCACCGCCACAGCCATCGAAGCCGCTATTGGGCTCACCGGTATCGCGCGCGCCGAGTTCACGGCCGAATCGCTGGACGCATTCGTGAAGCGCTTTGAGCAGCGAACCGGTGAGACCGCGGTGCTCGGCAGTGACGGAGTGCCGACGGGGGCTCTGCCATGGCCCGGGTGAGCGAGCCAGCCATTCCCGAGCTCGGGCCGCTGCTGGGGCGGCTCGCCGAACCGGCGGGCGCCACCCGCGGCATCGTGCCGCTCGATGATATCCGCCTTCAGCTGGTGTCGGACCTGTTCGAACTGGCGGGAGCCGCGCGTTCCTTCGCCGAATCGGGCGACCTGGCCTCGGCGGCGCAGTCGCTCAATCGTCATGGATGGCTCGCCGCGTGGGAACGTGCCGTTGCCGCTGCGGCGGCGCGCGTCGCCGAGCGCATCGAGGGACGCCTCCGCTCGGCGGCCGCCGAATCACGACTGCCCGAGCGCAAGCTTCGACGGGTCCTGCTCACCGATGACGAGCGGAGGGGCATCGTGGTGCGGCTCGGCAGCGGCGGCGCTCTCCTGGTGGACGCGCTCGATGAGATGGAACAGTCGGTGCGCACCATGGCGCGCCGCGGAGAGGCGGGCGCGAGCTGGCGGGACGCGCTCGCCGCGGTCGCCCGGCGGCTGGAGGCCGCCTGGTCAAGTCTCGAACGCGCTGCCGCCGGCGAAGAAGCGGCATGGAGCGCAGACATCGGCGACGTGCGCGCCTGGCGGCGGCCCCGCTGGCCGCTCTGGCTCATCACTGCGGTGGTGCTGGCTGCCCTCGGCTGGCTGGCGCTGGTGCTGGGTGGCTTCATCGATTCGCCTTCCTGGTTCCTGCCGGCGGCGCAATGGTGGTGGAACCTCGCGTGAGCGTACTCGGGGTGGGGATCGATCTTGTGGAGCTGGCCCGGGTGCGGAGGATTCTCTCCCGGCGGCGGGAGCAGGCCATGGCCCGGTTCCTGAGTGAATCCGAGCGTGCCTACGTCGAGAGCCGGACCGACCCGGTGCCCCATATCGCCGCGAGGATCGCCGCCAAGGAAGCGGTGTACAAGGCGCTGCAGGCGCTGCCCGGCTGCCGCGGCGTCGGATGGCGTGAGATCGAGGTCTGGCGGGATGAGGCCGGCAAGCCCTCCGTCGTGCTCAATGGTCTCGCCGCCTCGGCGATCGCCGCGCACGGGCCGCTCCAGGTTCACCTGTCGCTGACACATACGCACCTGACGGCCTGTGCGGTGGCGGTACTGGAGAGGCGGGATGGGCAGGATGGGCCGGATGGGCAAGCGGGGCGAAAGCTCCATTGAACGTCATTGCGAGCCGCGAAGCGGCGACGCAATCGGGTCCCCGGCATCTCGATCCAGGCGACTCGATTGCTTCGTCGGGCCCACCGGGCCCTCCTCGCAACGACAGACCGGCTCAGCTTCGATCCGCCCATCCCGCCCATCCCGCCCATCCCGCCCGTCCCGCCTTCCAATTCCTACCATTGCACTCTACTTTATTTCGTCTCTGACGAAATTATCTGATAATGATTCTCATTCACGCGCTCCTTGCTGTCTCCCTCCTTGCTCCCGGTGACTCCGTGCCTCTCCAGGCTCAGGCGCCCGTGGTGCGCCGGATCGCCTCGATGGCGGCGCTGGCGGCCCAGGAGTATGCGGTCGGGGTGGAGAACGGCCGGATCGTCGCTGCCGGCGAGGTGGACGAAGCTCGGCTCTTCCTGGAAGAGGCGCGGCGGGCCACGGCCAAGCTCACGGAGCCCGAGCGCGGTCGGGTGGCGGCGAGCCTCGACAGCCTGCTCTCGCTGGTGAATGCCACGGCGAGCCCGGCCCTCCTGGCCCGGCGCGCCCGCAGCATGTCCGACGGCATTGCCCTGCGCTTCGGCATCACGATGGATGAGATTCCGGTGGCGGCCCCGCTGCTTTCCCGCGGGAAGGAGATTTACGCCGCCGCCTGCGCCTCGTGCCATGGCAGTCTGGGTCTGGGCGATGGCGCTGCCGGCAAGAATCTCGATCCGCCGCCAGCCAACCTCACCGACGATGCGGCCCTTCGCGACGCGTCACCGCTCGATTTCTATCGCCGCGTGACCATCGGTGTCGCCGGCACCGCGATGCCCTCCTTTGAGACGACGCTTCCTGCCGACGATCGCTGGGCCGTGGCCGTCTACGCCACGCTGCTTCGCCTGCCGGAACCGCAGGGCGCCGTGCCGGATTCACTCGCCAACTTCCAGGCCACGGCGGTACGCTCCGATGCCAGCATTCTCGCCGACCTCGGCGTGACTGGCGCGCCGACACAGGCCGAGCTGAGCCGGCTCGCCGCCGTTCGCGCCGCCGGCACCTCGGGCCCGAACGCGCAGATGGCATCGCTGGTCTTTGCCGAAGTGCGGAACAGGATCGATTCCAGCGTGGCGCTCGCGGCGGCGGGACAGCTGGACGACGCCGAGGCCCGCGCGCTCGACGCCTACATCACGTTCGAGCAGGTGGAGCGGACCGTCCGCGCCAAGGATCCGGGACTCGCCGCGGAACTCGAGGCCGCCTTCGCCGACCTGCGCGCGCGCGCCGGATCGGGCGGTTCCGATGTGGCCAGCGTCAAGGCCGCGCTCGACACCCGGCTCGAGCGGGCGGAGCAGGTCTTTGCCGACCGCAGCTCGCCGACCGCGCTGTTCACCCAGTCGTTCCTGCTGATGCTGCGCGAGGGCCTCGAGGCGATCCTCGTGGTCGGTGCGCTGCTCACGTTTCTGACGCGTGCGGGGGCGGGGCATCGGCGGAAGGAGATCCACTGGGGGGTGGCCGCCGCCATCGGTGCCAGCATCCTCACGGCGATCGGGCTCGAGACCATCTTCCGGCTCTCGCCGTCGCACCAGGAGGCGCTGGAAGGCGGAACCATGCTGGTGGCGGTGGCGGTGTTGTTTTACGTGAGCTACTGGCTGCTGTCCAAGATGGAAGTCACCAAGTGGACCAGCTTCGTGAAGAGCCGGGTGCAGAGTGCCGTGACCAGCGGATCGGCGCTCGCGCTCGTGTCCGCGGCATTTCTCGCCGTATACCGCGAGGGTTTCGAGACCATTCTCTTCTACAAGGCGCTGTTTGCCTCCGGCGGCATCGGCGACGCGGCTCCGCTGGCACTGGGAATCGTGGCCGGTATCGCCGCGCTCGTCGGCGTTTATGTCGCCATCAACCGGTTCGGCATCCGCCTGCCGCTGAAGCCCTTCTTCGGGGGCACCAGCATTTTCCTCTATGTGATGGCGTTCATCTTCGCCGGCAAGGGCATCGCGGAGTTGCAGGCCGGCCGGGTGCTTCCCATCACCTATGTGCCCGGCGCACCGCACTTCTCGCCGCTCGGCATGTACCCGACGGTCGAAACGATGATCGCCCAGGGGATCCTGCTGGGACTCGCCCTGATTGCGCTTTGCTGGATCTTCCTGGTGGTGCCGGCCCGCGAGCGGCGCACTCGGGCTGAAGCGGCGCCGGTTCCGGTCGAAGGCGAACAGGAATCAAATGACCTCATTCGCTCGCTGGAGCGGGTGGACACTGACCTGGCGGAAGCACGGGCGGAACTGGAGCGGATGCGGGAGCGGCTGGGGGCGGAGAAGAGGTCTTGAGGCATGGGGCGTGAGGCGTGAGGCGGTAAAACGATTCACCTCGCGTTTTGCTGGTGCCACGATTCCCGAAGGCGGACGTACGTTGGCGCCATGGGAGACTACCGTCAGCTAGACGCATGGAAGAGCGCGCGGCAACTGGCCGTCGTCACGTACAGGCTGACCAGTGGGCTGCCAAATCAGGAGCGCTTCGGTCTCGGGGATCAGCTGCGGAGGGCGTCGGTATCCGTCGCCTCGAATATTGCGGAAGGGGCTGCCCGGGAGACCAATCGAGAATTCGCACGCTTTGTGAGGATCGCTCGGGGATCGCTGCAGGAACTGCTGACTCAGATCGTGATCGCTGCGGAGCTGGACCTGGTGCCCGAAGCTGCTCTCAAGGACCTGGACGCCCAGGCTGAGCAGACGGGTCGATTGCTTTTCGGCCTGCTTCGGTACCGCACCAAGGACAACCACTGGACGTAGCGCTCGGCTCCACGCCCCACGCCCCATAAACCAAAAGCCCGCCATCGCTGGCGAGCTTTCGGTACGAGGAGTGGTAGATCGCCCCCTGAGTATACGGAGACGGACCGAAGTGTCCGCTCCACCCTTCTTCGACCTACCACTTTTTCCTGGGATCCTGCTGTCGGTTCTTTATAAGGCAATGGATGTGCCAGAATGGTCGAAGGTCTCAAGTCACAAGTCGACAACGAGTTACGAAGCTGCGCCATGCTCACGACCCACCGGTACTTCTGTCAAAAAAATGGACAATATTTGACTGATTCGGCTAACACTCTGCTGTTCAACGACTTAAGCCACTGTCAATCAATTTGACGACGTCACGATGTTGACGGTACTGAGCCAGGGCCCCGGATTCGGACTCTCACCTCGGCGCCACTTGGCCATCAGCGCCACGCCGAGGAGCACGAGCGCCACGCTTACGAGCTGGGCAATGGTGAACGGCCCGAAGAACCGGTCATCCTTGGCCCGGAAGATCTCCACGAAGAAACGCTCGGCACCGGCCCAGACCAGGTAGGCCCCAAAGAGCCATCCGGCCGGGCGCGCCAGCTTCCGCCACTTCCAGAGGAATGCGAACGCCACCAGCATGATCGCCACTTCATAGAGTTGGGTGGGATGCACCGCGAGCACTGTCGTCGGGTCGGTTCCCGGCGGGCTTGCGATGCCCAGGTGAGCGAGATTGCCCGCGGTAGAGGGCGGGTAGCCCTGCGGAAACTTGACCGCCCATGGGAGCGAGCTGGGCCGGCCGTAGTCATCGTTGATGAGAAAGCACCCCACCCGGCCCAGCGCATAGGCGGCGGCGAGCGCCGGCGCCGCCAGCTGCATTGTCCATCGAAGCGGCACGCGTCGGCGCCAGCCGTTGAGGATCACGGCCAGCGCGCCGCCGATGAATCCGCCATACCAGACCAGCCCACCGCGGTCGAGCAGCGTTGCCGGATTACCGGTGAGCGCAAAGTACCAGAGCTTGGCGCCAACCACGCCGCCTACCAACGCTGCGAGGACGATGTCGGCGGAGTACTCCTCGCGAAGCTGCCGCCGCCGGAGCTCCTGGGTGATGAGCCAGCCGCCCATGAGGAAACCCACCATCATCATGAGTCCGTAGCCGGTGATGGGCAGCGGTCCCAGGTGAATGATGAACGGATATACGGTCATGAGCGGGAGGCCCCGTCTGAGAGTCCGGGAATCGGCAGGTCGTCACGCGGCTCAAGCGAGAGGTCGCTCCGCTCGCCTCGCGCCAGGCGCCACGCTCCTGCCGCGGCGATCATCGCCGCGTTGTCGGTGTTGAGCCGAGGGGAAGCTACGCTCACCCGCGCCGCTCCCGCCAGCTTGGTCCGGAGGGCGTCGGCGAGCGCGCGGTTGCACGCGACGCCTCCGCCAATGATGGCGGCCCTGTAACCCAGCTGGTCCACCAGCGCCGCCGTCTTGGCGACCAGCACCTCGATCGCGGCATCCTGGAAGCCGCGCGCCAGGTCCGCCCGGTCCCGCTCGAGATCCTCGCTCTTCTGCACCGCGCGCCGCACGGCCGACTTGAGCCCGCTGAAGGAGAAGTTGTAGCGATTGGGGCCCTGCTCGCCGAGCTCGCCGAGCATCGGGCGGGGAAACTGGAAGCGTCCGGGCTCGCCCCCTGCCGCAAGGCGTTCAATGATGGGCCCCCCGGGATATTCCAGCCCCAGCAGCTTGGCCACCTTGTCGAACGCCTCGCCGGCCGCATCATCCAACGTGCGGCCCACCAGCCGGTATCGCCCCCATTCCATGACGTCGAGCAGCAGCGTGTGTCCGCCGCTCACCAGGAGGGCCACAAAGGGCGGCGCGAGTTCGGAATCTTCCAGCGTTGGCGCGAAGAGGTGCCCTTCCAGATGGTTCACGCCGATCAGGGGAATTTTCCGGCTCCAGGCGAGCGTCTTGCCGTACATGAGCCCCACCAGCAGCGCGCCGACCAGGCCCGGGCCCGCGGTAACGGCAATGCCGTCCACGTCGTCGAGCGCCGTGCGGGCCTGTTCCAGCGCGCGCCGCACCACGGGACCCACGGCCTCGAGATGGGCGCGGCTCGCCAGCTCCGGCACCACGCCGCCGAACACCGCATGAATATCCTGGGAGAGAATGACGAGGCTCTTGAGCTCAGGTGCCGCCGTGCCATCCAGGTCCAGCACTGCGGCCGAGGTCTCATCGCATGAAGTCTCGAGACCGAGGATGCGCCTCAGAGCCGCTCCTCCGGACTCACCACCACGCTGTCGGCGGGTGCGGGCCGGACCTTGCCGAGCAGGCGCTCGATGAGTGCGATGTTGGCGGGCGACGACCAGTCATGCGCGCCGATGACGCGCTTGATGATCACGCCGTCCTTGTCGAGCAGGAAACTCTCCGGCACGCCGGTGGTCTGGTAGAGCGTGGAGATGCGGCCGCTGCGGTCGTGCAGGATGTCGAACGTGAGCCCGAACTCCCGAGCAAACGCGAGCACGTCGTCCGGCCCGCCTTCATCGATGCTGACCGCGGCGATGGCAAAGCCTTCGGGCTTGAGCCGGGCGTAGGCCTTCTGCATGGAGGGCATCTCCTGGCGACAGGGGACGCACCAGGTGGCCCAGATGTTGAGCAAGGTCACCTTGCCCTTGTACTGGTCACGGAGATCGACGGTATCGCCAGTAGCGAGGTTCACCACGTCGATGTCCGGCGCCTTGGCGCCCACTTCGACGCGCGCCGTCTCCTGGCCCACGTGCGTGAGCACCCAGACACCGATGCCGAGACCAGCCAGGACGAGGACAACGACGAGCCATTGGCGGGAAGCGCTGCTCACGGGATCACACCTTCACGCTGCAGGCCGCACGGAGGTCCCGCACCGCCTGGGTAATGTCGGGCTGGCGGAAGACCGCCGTCCCGGCCACAAAAGTGTCGGCGCCGGCCGCGTACGCCGGCGCAATGGTTGCCGCATCGATGCCGCCATCCACTTCAAGCGCGGCGTGGGAACGGAACGCATCAAGCAGTGAACGGAGCCGGGCGATCTTGCCGGTGGCGGCCGGGATGTAGCGCTGGCCGCCGAAACCCGGATTCACCGACATGACGAGCACCAGGTCCAGGTCATCCAGCACCTCGGTCACGTGCGCCACCGGCGTCGCCGGATTGAGCGCCAGGCCGGCAAGCATCCCATGCTCCCGCACCTGGGCCAGCTGGCGCTGCACGTGCACCGTGGCCTCGGGATGGAACGTGAACGACGAGGCACCGGCATCCTTGAATTGTGCGATGTACATCTCCGGCCGCTCCACCATGAGGTGCACGTCGATGGGAGCGTCGGTCATGCCGCGGAGCGCCCGGATCATTGGTGCCCCGAACGTAAGATTGGGAACGAAGTGGCCGTCCATCACGTCCACATGCAGCCAGTCGGCGCCGCCATCGAGTGCCGCCTGCACTTCCTCGCGCAGGCGCCCGAGATCGGCGCTCAGCACGCTTGGCGCTATCCGGAGCGTCACTGGTTGGCTCCGTTCACGATCAGGTCCACGGTGCTGCCGGGCATCCGGCCGGCTCCGGCCGACGGCCGGGTGCCGAGGACCACGCCGCCATCCTCCTCACGGTCGATGACGGAATCGACGCCGCCCGGCTTGAGTCCTGCTGCTCCCAGTACCTTGATTGCCTGATTCATCTCCAGCCCCACAAGGTCAGGTACCGCGACCGGCATCTGGCCGGCGCTCGGCGTCACCACCACTACCGTGCTGCGCGGGGCGACCGTGCCTGCCGGCGGGTCCTGCCGCATGATCTTGCCGCGCTCCACTTCAGGGCTTTCGACCGCCGGCGCCACACGCACACGATAGCCCAGGCCGGCGAGCTGTGCCTCCGCGTCGGACACTCCGGTGCCGATCAGCAGCGGTACGGTATCGTCATGGGCAAAGAGCGAGACCGGCGAGAGCCAGAGCGCGGCCACCAGGAAGCCCACGACCGCGACCAGCAGCACCAGCAGCACGTCACGCAGCACCGACCGCCGCCTTGGCTGTGCCTCGACGGGCCCTTCTACCACGGGGGCCGATGCGATGTCTGGCCGCATGTGTCGGCGAAAGCGCATCAGCGTCTCACTCGCGCCGGAGGCGGGCGGCGTAGGCGCCGTCCATCCCATGACGCTGCGGCAGCACGGTCAGGTCGCCGGCAGGGCTTGTAAGCACTGCCGGGAAATCGGCCGATGGCTCGCGCCGGAATTCCGGGTGCCGCGCGAGGAAAGCCGCGATCTGCTGGTCGTTCTCTTCGGGTTCGAGTGAGCACGTCGCGTAAACTAACAGCCCGCCGGGCCGGACGATGGCCGATGCCGCTTCGAGCAGTCGTGACTGATGTTCCGCAAGCGAGGTCAATGCGTCCGGGCTCACCCGCCAGCGGGCATCGGGATGACGGGCAAAGGTGCCGGTGCCGAGGCACGGGGCGTCGAGGAGTACCAGGTCGACATGCCGAAGCGGCGGCTGCAGGGCATCCCCCACCAGCACCGCTTCACGGCCGCTCCCGGCTCGGGCCAGGTTGCTCATCAATCGTTGCGCCCTGCGGGGATGCTTCTCCATGGCGGCGAGGCGTGTCACCAGCCGGCCGAGCGCCAGCGTCTTGCCACCTGGTGCGGCGCAGAGGTCGGCCACGGTGGCATCCGCCGGTGGATCGGCAAACCAGGTGAGCAGTGCCTGGGCAGGATCCTGCACAAAGAAGGCGCCTTCATCGAAGCCGGGCAGTTCGTCAGGCCTGCTCCGGTCGGTGACCAGTCCCGCGCCCCACGGCGCAGGCCGCACCGGAATGCCGGCGCGTGACCAGCGCTTTTCCAGATCAGCGAGAGATGACCGCGCCGGCTGCAGCACCAGCTCGGGCGGCGAGTTGTTCCAGCGCAGCAACCGCTCGGTTTCCTTGGCGCCGAAGCGCTGGAGCCAGCGTTCCACCAGCCAGTCGGGGTGTGAGTACCGCTCCGCGAGTGACGTGGGCAACGCCTCGGCCGGAGGCGGCGCCGGAGTCGCCGCGACTTTCCGGAGCACCGCATTCACGAAGCCGGCGCTTCGTACGCCTCCCGTTTCCCGTGCGAGCTGGACCGTGGTGCTCACCGCCGCGTGGTCCGGGACGCGATCGAGGGCGCTCAGCTGGTATGCGCCAATGCGGAGAATATTCTGCAGGGAAGGGGAGACGGCCTGCCAGCCGCGCGGGACGAACCGCGCGAGCGAGGCATCGAGCTCGCGCTGGCGCCGCAGGGCTCCGGCGGCAATCTCATGCGCCAGCCGGCGGTCAGGATCGGCGAGCCGCCGTACGGCATCTTCGAGCGCCTGGTCGAACGGCCGCCCCTCCTGCACCTGCGCAAGAATCGTCAGCGCGGCTCGGCGGGGCGGGATGCCGGAGGTACGGGGCTTGGTAGACAGGGTGAGATCCGGCGATGGTCGACGGTCAATGGTCCACGGTCAACGGACTACCGTCGACTGTTGACCGTGGACCGTCGACTGTCCTCACGCCAGCATCCCGACTTCCGGCGTCGACGGCATCGCCACATCGCGTTTCGGCATGCGGCCGGCGAGCCAGGCGGAGCGGCCCGCTTCCACGGCCAGGCGCATGGCGTGCGCCATCGCGACGGGTTCCCGGGCCTGGGCCAGCGCGGTGTTCATCAGGATCCCGTCGACACCCTGCTCCATCACGATGCAGGCATCGGATGCGGTGCCCACGCCGGCATCCACGATGACCGGCACGGACAAGCGCCGCTTGATGGTGCGGATGCTGAACGGGTTGATGAGGCCGAGGCCGCTTCCGATGGGCGACGCGAGCGGCATCACTGCCGTGGCACCGGCATCCTCCAGCCGGAGTGCGGTGATGAGATCATCGTTGGTGTACGCGAGCACCTTGAAACCCTCCGAGACCAGCTGCTTCGTGGCCGCCAGCAGTCCGTCGGCATCGGGCAGCAGGGTTTCCTGGTCGCCGATCACTTCAAGCTTGACCCATTCGTTGAATCCTGCCTCCCGTGCGAGCCGGGCGTAGCGAATGGCGTCGTCAGCGGTGTAGCAGCCGGCGGTATTGGCCAGCAGGAAGAACCGGTCGGGCGAGAGATGATGAAGGATGCCCGCTTCGCTGGTGCGATCGAGATCCACCCGCCGCACCGCCACGGTCACCACCTCGGCACCCGAGGCCTCAATGGCGTCCACCATTTCCTGGTTGCTCCGGTACTTGCCGGTGCCCACCAGCAGCCGGGACTGGAACTCCCGGCCGCCCAGCTCAAACGGTGTGTCCACCGTCATGATCTCATCCCCCTCCGACAAAGTGCACGACTTCAATGGCATCGCCCTGGGCCACGGCGGTCTCGGCGAGCTGTGGCCGGCGGACAATCCGCCGGTTGTGCTCGACGACCACCGCACGCGAATCCAGTCCGAGCTGCTGCAGCAGTCCCTCGAGTGACAGGGGAGCGGCGAGCTGCCGTGGCTCGCCGTTCAGTGTCACGGTCAGTTCAAGATTGCTCATCATGTCCCTCCGTCCATGGCGCCAGCATCTGGCGCACCGCCTCCGCCGGGTTGGCGGAGTACCAGAGTGCGCGGATGGCGGCCACGCCCCAGGCGCCGCTGTCGCGGACACTGCTGGCGTTCTTCAGTGTAATGCCACCGATGGCCACGACCGGAATACCACCGGCCACGGCGCGCCGCAGCTCATCGAGTCCCAGCGGCCGCCCTTCATGGCCGGGCGTCTGGAAGATGTGCCCCAGGATCACGAAGTCGGCGCCTTCATCGCGTGCGCGCAGCACCTCGTCCGCCGAGTGTGCCGACCGCCCGACCAGGCCTTCACCAAGTACCAGCCGGGCATCATCGGGGGCCAAATCGTCAGTGGCGAGCTGCACACCATGCGCACCGACGGCGCGAGCGATATCCGGCCGCCCGTTGACGAACACCTGCGCTTCAGCGGGACGCGCAAGCTTTACAAAACGATAGGCAACGCCGGCAAGTTCCTCCGCGGGTGCGCCGTGGTTGCGCGCGTGCAGGGCCACCGCGCTGCCACCGGCGGCGAGCGCCGCCGCGCGTACGCCAAGATCATCGAGCGCGAGCACCGCGGCGTCCGTCACGGCGTGCACGCGCGCGAGCGGCCTCACGCGAGGCGTCGTCCCGGTTCCACCCCGCGGCCTCGCGCCCATTGCGCTACCGGCATGCGGCGGCGTCCGGCGGGCTGCACCTCGGTAATGTCCACCGCGCCGCTCGCCGCGGCGATCACCAGCCGCTCACCGGCATCGAGCACCGTGCCCGGCACGCCGCTCGCTGGCGTCGTGCGAGCGCCGAAGAGCTTCATGTCAGTACCGTCGAGGGTGGTCCACGCGCCCGGGGCCGGATCGAAGGCACGGATGCGCCGGGCCACCGCGGCCGCATCCTGCGTCCAGTCGACGCGGGCGGTCTCGCGCGTCACCTTGGGCGCGAAGGTGGCGAGCGCGGCATCCTGCGGCTCTGGGACTGCCTTCCCGCGCACCAGGTCGTTGAGCGTCTCCAGCAGCGCCTGGGTGCCGAGCTCCGCGAGGCGCGCCGTCAGCGAGCCGCCGGTATCGTCGGCCGTGATCGGCGTCGGCACGCGGAGATAGACGGGGCCTGCATCCATGCCCGCATCCATGCGCATGATGCTCACGCCGGTTTCGGCATCCCCGTTGGCGATGGCCCACTGGATCGGCGCCGCACCGCGCAGTTTCGGCAGCAGGGACGCATGGACGTTGACCAGGCCGAGGCGTGGCAGCGCCAGCACCTCCGGGCGGAGGATGTGGCCGTAGGCCACCACGACGCCCAGGTCGGGTTCCAGCCGGCGGAGCGCGGCGACGAACAGGTCGCCAACCGGCCGCTCGGGCTGCAGGACCGGCACACGGGCATCGAGGGCGGAGACCTTGACCGGCGGGGGGACGAGCGCACTGCGGGAGCGACCCTGCGGACGATCCGGCTGGGTCACCACGCCAACGACATCATGGCCGGCGCGGAGCAGCGCCTGAAGGGACGCGTCGGCGAAGTCCGGGGTCCCGAAGAAGATGATTCGCATTACTCCCGGGCGGACGATTCGGCCGCCACCTCCTTGATGTACGACGGATCATCCTGGTGCTGCTTCTTCCAGCGGGAGAGCAGCATCCGCCGCTTCATCGGGCCGAGGTGGTCGAGAAAGAGAATCCCGTCGAGGTGGTCAATCTCATGCTGGATGGCGCGTGCCAGCAGGCCGGTGGCCTCGATGCGATAGGGCTGACCCTCCGCATCGAGCGCTTCGAGGGTGACGGCCGAGGGTCGGGTGACGTCAGCGAAGATATCGGGGATGGAAAGGCATCCCTCTTCCTGGGTAGCCCGGCCTTCACTCTCGATGATCTTCGGGTTGACCAGGGCGATGCGGGTGCCTTCCGCATCGACCACGGCCACGCGCCAGTCCACGCCCACCTGATTGGCGGCGAGGCCGACGCCCCTGGCCGCGTCCATGGTGGCGAACATGTCGGCGATGAACTGCCGGACCTCGTCGGTGATCTCGGAGACCTCGCCGCTCCGCTGGCGGAGCACCGGTGAGCCCAGCAGGTGCAGCTTGAGCAAGGCCATCAGCGCCGCCCCGGAGTGGGGCCCCCGATGCGCACGATGCGGGATCGCTCGACGATCAGCTGCGACGTGCCGGACTCGACCGTGACCAGCGATTCGGTCACGCCGTTCGATTCCACGTCCTTGATCTCCTTCACCTTGCCGACGATGCCGCCGGCCGTCATCACTTCGTCATTCCGCTTGAGCTGGGCCAGCAGCGCGGCATGCTCCTTCCGCGCCTTGCCCTGCGGCCGAAGGATCAGGAAGTAGAAGATGCCGCCGATGGCCACAACCTGCAGCAGCAGCATCATGAGCCCGCCGCTGCTGCCGCCCGCCGGCTGCTGCAATGCAAGGAGCAGGAAATGCGTCACGTGGTTCCCCGTTGGTGATGGCGCCCGAGCCAGTCATCGCTCCAGCTGCCGAAGGTGCCATCAAGAATGTGAGCCCGTGCCTGTTCCGCGAGCCGGATCAGGAAGCGGATGTTGTGCAGCGACACCAGCCGGAGGCCCAGGATCTCACCACCGACGAACAGGTGCCGCAGGTACGCCCGCGAGACGGTTCGGCAGGCTTCGCAATCGCAGTCGGCGTCGAGCGGGGCATCGCTCAGCCGGTGGGCCGCGGCCCGCACGTTGACCCGGCCCGTTGAGGTCCAGGCGGTGCCATGCCGCCCGTTGCGCGTGGCGGCGACGCAGTCGAAGAGGTCCACGCCCCGCGCGATTCCCACGATGAGATCCGCGGGAAAGCCGACACCCATAAGATAACGGGGCGTGCTTCGTGGCAGCGACGGTTCCAGTTCCTCCAGGACACGCCGCATGACCGGCTTGGGTTCTCCCACCGAGAGTCCCCCGATGGCAATGCCGGTCCACTCGCCCATCTCGAGAATGCCCCGCAGCGACGCGGCCCGCAGGTCCGCATGGGTTCCACCCTGAATGATAGGCCAGAGGGTCTGGCAGGGCGTGCTGCTGTTCGCCGCGAGCAGGGCGTGGTGCGCCGCGCCCCGCGCCAGCCAGCGCAGGCTTCGCTCCATCCCTTCTCGTGCCAGCGCGTGCTCGGCCTGGCCTGGCACCACGTGGTCAAACTGCATCGCGATGTCGGCGCCGAGGGTCCACTGGATCTCCATGGAACGCTCGGGCGTGATGGTGCGATACGAGCCGTCCACATGGCTCTGGAACGCCACCCCTTCCTCGGAAATGGTGCGGAGGGTTTCGAGGGAAAAGACCTGGAACCCGCCCGAGTCGGTGAGCATCGGGCCGTTCCAGTGGGTGAAGCGCTGCAGCCCACCCAGCGCCGCAATGACGTCCTCGCCCGGGCGAAGGTGCAGGTGATAGGTATTGCCGAGGATGATTTCAGCGCCCGCGCCACGGACTTCGTCGGGATGAAGGCCGCGCACGGTGCCATGCGTGCCCACCGGCATGAACGCAGGGGTATGGACGACCCCATGCGGCAGCGCGAGCGTCCCCGCGCGCGCCGCGCCGTCCGTCCGCTCCAGCGTGAAGTGAAACGCGCTCACAGGATGAGCATCGCGTCGCCGTACGAATAAAAGCGATAGCGCGCCTTCACCGCGTGACGATAGGCGGCCATCATGAGCTCATGGCCCGCAAAGGCCGCCACCAGCATGAGCAGTGTCGAGCGCGGCAGGTGAAAGTTGGTGAGCAGGCGATCCACGGCACGGAAGCGGTAGC
The DNA here is from genome assembly GCA_035708725.1 of Gemmatimonadales bacterium. GTDB lineage: Bacteria > Gemmatimonadota > Gemmatimonadetes > Gemmatimonadales > GWC2-71-9 > CAMLHP01. The sequence goes on from DASTFH010000045.1 coordinate 35,209, forward strand.
CGGGAGTGATGAGGAGCCGGGTGGCGCCGTGACCCGCGCGCAGCATGCCGTGCTCATCAGCGGCGCTCTCCAGCGCGCGCACCACCGTCGTTCCCACGGCCCACACGCTGGCATCTCGATCGTGCGCGGCGTTGATCTCCCCAGCCGCCCGGGCGGGAACATCGAACCGCTCCTCGTGCATCGGATGCTCCGCCGGATCTTCGGTGTCCACCGGCTTGAACGTTCCCGGCCCCACTTCGAGCTCGAGCCGGCTGAGCGTCACGCCCCTTCCCGCGAGGGCCGCCAGATGTTCCTCGGTGAAGTGGAGTCCCGCCGTCGGTGCCGCGACGCTCGCCTCGCGCTCGGCGTACACCGTCTGGTAGCGCTCCTCATCGCCCGCCTCCGGATCGCGGGTGATGTAGGGTGGCAGCGGCAGCCGGCCGAACCGCTCGATGGCCGTCTCCGCGTCCAGCCCGCCGAAGCGCACCTGGCGCAGCCCATCCTCGAGTACCCCCACCGTCTCGACCCACGCCGCCGGCCCGATGTCGATCCGCTTGCCGGGCCGCAGGGCACTGCCCGGGCGGCCCATCGCAATCCACGTGTCATCCTGGCCGGGATGCAGCAGCAGCACCTCGGCCGGTGCACCGGAGGACCGGGTACCGAGGAAGCGGGCATGCCGCACACGCGTGGTGTTGAGCGCCAGCACATCACCCGAGGGTATGAGGTCCATCAGGGCGGGGAACTCGGCGTCGGTGAGGGCGCCGTCGGCACGTCGCACGATCAGCAGCCGGCTGTTGCCGCGGCGCTCGACCGGATGCTGCGCAATCAGCTCGGCGGGAAGTGTGTAATCAAAGTCGGACGTGCGAAGGTCGGTGCCCTGCCGGTCAGCCATCAGCGGAACGGTCCGGCGGCGTGAGCCCAAGGCGGGCGTAGGCGTTGGCGGTGGCAACCCGGCCGCGCTGGGTACGCTCCAGGAAGCCCTGCTGGATGAGGAACGGCTCGTAGACATCCTGCAGCGTGCCTGCATCCTCACCGACGGCCACGGCGATGGTGCCGAGTCCCACGGGTCCGCCACCGAACTTCTCGATGATGGTGGAGAGGATGCGGGCGTCCATGTCGTCGAGCCCGAATTCATCGACATTGAGGCGTGCGAGCGCTTCCCGCGCAACCGGTACCGTGATCCGGCCCTGGGCGCGCACCTGCGCATAGTCGCGCACCCGGCGCAGCAGCCGGTTGGCGACACGGGGTGTGCCGCGACTGCGGCGCGCAATTTCCACGGCGCCTTCCGGATCGGTGGGCACGCCGAGGATGGACGCGCTCCGCGCCACGATCGTGGCCAGGTCTTCCGCGGGGTAGAAGGACAGCCGCTCCACCAGCCCGAAGCGCGCCCGCATCGGCGGAGTCAGCAATCCGAAGCGAGTCGTGGCGCCGATCAGCGTGAAGCGCTCCAGCGCCATCGGGATGGTCTGGGCATTAGGGCCTTCCGCGATGCGCACGTCCACCCGGAAATCTTCCATCGCCGGATACAGGAACTCTTCCAGCGCGGGACGCAGGCGGTGCACTTCGTCGATGAAGAGGATGTCGCCCGGACCCAGCCCGGTGAGCAGCCCGACGAGGTCGCCTGGTTTCTCCAGCACCGGGCCCGACGTGGTCCGCAGCTGCACGCCCATCTCCCGCGCGAGCAGCATGGCGAGGGTCGTCTTGCCGAGGCCCGGCGGTCCAAAGAACAGCGCATGGTCCAGCGCCTCGTGTCGCTGCCGGGCGGCGTCCACGGCAATACGAAGCGAAGTCTTGACCTGATCCTGGCCGACGAAGTCCTCCAGCCGTGACGGACGCAGTGCGGCGTCGGCACCGGTCTCTTCCGGCAATTCTGCTGGCGTGGTCACATCGAGGCGATTCACGTCAATCATCCAGCTCCGACTCCCAGCGCACCCGGCGCAGGCCAGGCCGGATCACATGCCGCGCACCGCAGTGCTGGCATCGGTCCACCGCCCGGTCGGTCTCGTCCATCACGAGCTTGCGGTTGGATGTTCCGCAGCGGGTGCAGAGCCACTCGGCGGTCAGCGCGGCGACGGTCATCAGAGCGTCCTCCCAGAACGTGCGCCGGCGAGCTGGGCCAGGGCCCGCCGGATCAGTTGCGGTGTGTCTTCCAGGGCGACCTCGCGCGCGGCCAGCCGCACGGCGTCATCGGCGGCGGCCGGCGTGTAGCCCAGGGCCACGAGGGCGCGGACCGCCTCTTCCGAGCCGCGCACCGGCACCGGTGCCGCGGCAAATTCCAGGTCATCGAAGCGGTCGGAGAGTTCGAGTGCCAGTCGCTCCGCCTTCTTGCGCCCAATGCCGCTCACGCTCGAGAGGACGGCAAGGTCACGTGCGCGGATGGCGCGCACCGCCCGCTCGGCGCCCAGCTCGGCCAGCAGCCCCAGCGCGAGCCGGGGCCCGAAGCCGCTGGCACCGAGCAGCCGGCGGAACACTGCCCGGTCAGCCGGCTCGTCAAAGCCGAACAGCAGCCAGCCGTCTTCGCGCACGACGAGTTCGGTGTGCAGCCGCACCGCCTGGCCAATGGCCGGCAACCGCGCCATGGTCCCCGTCGGAACAGTCAGGGAGTAACCCACGCCGCCACCGGTCTCGACGGTGATAGTGTCACCGTCACGCGCCACCAGCGTCCCGCTCACGAGGGCGATCATCGCGCGGCCGGCACCCTGCTCCCTGCGAGCAGCAGGTGGGTCAAGGCGATGGCCACACCATCGGCGGCGTCTGCCGGCTCGGGTGCCGCCGTGAGGTGAAGCAGCTGCTGCACCATGTATCCAACCTGCGGCTTCATGGCCGCGCCCCGGCCCACGATGGTCTTCTTGATCACGGCTGGCGCATACTCGCCAATCGTGAGCCCTGCCTGCTCGGCCGCAAGCAGGATGACGCCACGGGCGTGGCTCAGGACCATCGTCGTGTGCACGTTCCGGCCATGGAACGCCTTTTCGATGGCCAGCGTATCGGGCTGGTGCCGGGCAATGAGATCCGCGATGGCTTCGTGAATGATACGAAGGCGGGCAGGCAGCGACTCATGGCTGCTGGTACGCACCACGCCACATTCCAGGAGGCGTCCGGCCCGGTGAGGGACTGATTCCACCACTCCATACCCGAGCACCGCAGTGCCCGGGTCCACGCCAAGTACTTTCACGCCGGGCGCCGCGTCAGGCGTCGGCCTCCGCCAGCTGCGATGCGTCAATGTCAAAATTCGAGAAGACCTTGGAGACGTCGTCCAGTTCTTCCAGCGCTTCCACCAGCCGGAGGAGGCGGTCGGCGTCGGGTCCCTCCACCTTGACCGTGTTCTTTGGCACCATGGCCACCTCGGCCGATTCGATCTCGAGGCCGGAGGTCCTCAGCGCGTCCTGCACCGCGTGGAAGCTGGCCGGTGTGGTGCTGATGATGTAATAGTCGCCATCGCGGGCAAAGTCATCGGCGCCGGCCTCGAGGGCCATGTCGAGCGTGGCCTCTTCAGGGCTCCGGGAAGCGTCGAGCACGATCTGGCCCAGGTGATCGAACATCCAGGCCACCGAGCCCGTGGCGCCAAGATTCCCGCCGTTCCGGCTGAAGGCGTGACGGATCTCGGCCACGGTGCGGGTCGGGTTGTCGGTCGTGGACTCGATGAACACCGCGGCGCCGCCGGGGCCATATCCCTCGTAAGTGAGTTCCTGGTAGGCCTCGCCTTCGAGCTCGCCGGTGCCCTTCTTGATGGCGCGCTCGATATTCTCCTTGGGCATGTTGACCGCGCGGGCGGCGTCCACGGCCAGGCGGAGCCGGGGGTTGCCGCCCAGGTCACCGCCGCCGGCGCGGGCCGCGACGGTAATCTCGCGGATCACCTTGGTCCATGCCGAAGCCCGGCGCGAGTCGGTGACCGCCTTCTTGCGCTTGATCTGTTTCCACTTGCTGTGGCCTGCCATGGTGCTCCTCGCCCTGCGGAATTGCCACGGAAATCGCTTGGAAAGTTAAGCGGCGGCGCATCTTGCGGCAAACCATCCGGGCCGCTAGTCTCCCCGCCTATGCCACGTCATCATGCCACTCTGTTCTGCGCCCTGCTGTTCCTTGCGGCGGGTTGTCACAAGGACGCCCAAGATGTCCAGCCGCCAACGGCGGGCGAGGCGTTCCCCACCATCCCGATTCCGCCCGAGGCCTCGGTTGAATCAAAGTCCGGCGGCGCGGACGCATTGCAGCTGGTCTTCCAGTCCACCGCCAAGCCCGACGAAATAGCGAACTATTATCGTGCGCAATTCTCGCGGCCAGGCTGGAGTATCGTCAGTGACCTCACCGATTCGGGCGGGGCGATCGCGATGTATGTGGACTGGACTGCCACGAACCAGCCGATGTGGGTCCGGATCGTGCCCAATGAGGGCGGCACCCGCATCGAGCTGACGGGCGCGGTTCCCACCCGCGACAGCAGCTATGTCCGGCGCTCAGCGGCAGCGAAGGATTCGAGCAACTCGCTGAGACCGCGCTGAGCACTCAGCGCTTGGCGCTCAGCGCTTCCACCACCTCCCCCGCTTCCGCATTTACTGATTCCCGCACCGGCGCCACCAGTTGCGCCAGGATCACGGCGGGATTGGCGGTCGCCGGGTCTGCCAGCGCGGCCATGGCCGATGTCACGGCTCGCCGGAATGGGGCAGGGAGCGTGAAGGTGGACAGGCGCTGCTCCAGCGCCGCGATGCGCCGGCGCTGGAGGCGTTCGGGATAGGGCGTCAGCCGCAGGTCCACGAGTACGCGCAGCAGCAGCCAGAGGGCAAAGAGCCCATCCCGTCTGGGCCCCCGGACACTGGCGGCAACCAGCTCCAGCAGCCGGTCTTCCGCGCGGGCATCTTCGGCGACCGTGGCAGGGTTCACCGGCGCCAATGTACCGGGCCTCGGCCAATGCCGCCACCGCGTTGCCACCTGCCTGTCGCTGCCCTAACCTTCCTCTCATGCCGCGTCCGAGAAGCATCCTGTGGGTGGACGACGAGGTGGCAAGCCTCACGTCGCACGTGCTGTTCCTTGAAGAGCAGGGGTTTGCGGTGGAAACCGCCGCCAACGGCGATGACGCACTCGTGCTGCTTCAGCGCCAGCCGTATGGCGTGGTGCTGCTGGACGAGCAGATGCCGGGCCGCCGCGGAATGGAAATCTTCCGTGCCATCCGGGGGCTCGACCTCTCGACGCCGGTTGTCATGGTGACCAAGAGCGAAGAGCCGGACACGCTCAAGGACGCCATCGGCTCGGAGATTTCGGACTACCTCGTCAAGCCGGTCAATCCCCGCCAGATCCTCTCCGTCGTGACCCGCCTGCTCGAAGGCGACCGGATCCGCCAGCAGCGCCTCTCGCGCGACTTCGCAACCCGGTTCCGGGAACTGGAGTCGCGCCGGGGCATCGACCTCGCCTGGCGCGACTGGGTGGAGCTGGTGGTCGAACTCGCCGAATGGGAGGTGCGGCTGGGGCAGGCGGACGAACCGGGGCTGCAGGACGCGCTGAGAACGCTGCAGGCCAGCGTGCGCGACGACTTTGGCCGATTCCTGGGCCAGCACTACGCTGGCTGGATCAACGACAGCCGCGCCGATCGCCCGCCGCTTTCCGTGGATGTCGGCGCCGAATTTCTCCGGCCCGTGCTCGAGGCGCATGGTCGGGTGCTATTCGTGGTGGTGGACTGCCTGCGGCTCGACCAGTGGGCCATGATCCGCCCCATCGTGACCGAACGGTTCGATGTCGAGACGGCGCATTATTTCTCGATCCTGCCCACGGCCACGCCGTTTGCGCGCAACGCCATCTTCAGCGGGCTCTTCCCGCTGGAGATCAAGTCGCGCCATCCGCAGTGGTGGGCCGAGTACGACGAGGCCAGCCTCAACGCCCACGAGGCCGAACTGCTGGGCGAGCAGCTGCGCGAGCTGACCGGTCAAACGGTGCCGGTTCACTATGAGAAGGTTTTCACCGCCGCGGATGGCGAGGCGCTGCTCAAGCGGCTGCCCGCCGCGCTCTCCCGCCAGGGCGTCACGGCACTGGTGTTCAATTTCATTGACCAGCTGACCCACGGCCGGACCGAGAACTCGACGCTGTTCGAGGTGGCGCGGGACACCACCGCACTCCGCACCCTGACGCGCACCTGGTTCGAGCGCTCGGCGCTCTGGGATGCGCTCCGCGAAGCCGAGAGGCGGTCGGTGCCGGTGCTGCTGACCACTGACCATGGCTCGATTCACTGTCATTCGCCGGCTACCGTCTTTGCCAAGCGGGACACGACCAGCAACCTGCGCTACAAGTTTGGCGAAGACCTCAAGGCCCAGGATCCCGAAGCTGCCGTGCTGGTAGAGGACCTCCCGAGCTTCGGGCTGCCGGCCCGCACGCCTTCCACCCGGCTGCTGCTCGCCACCGGCGACCGCTTCTTTGTCTATCCCACCAAGCTGCGTGAATATCAGGCGCGCTATCGCGGTGCCTTCCTGCACGGCGGCGTCTCCCCCGAGGAGGTCGTGCTGCCGATTGCTCTGCTGACGCCCAGACGGGGTTGAGCGCATGGCGCCGAGCGTGCTCGTGGCGTACGACTTTCCGCCGGCGCGCGGCGGTGTTGCGCGCGTGATGGACGAGATGGCTCGTCGTTATTCGCCCGGCTCGCTGGTGGTATCCACTGGCCGAGCGCCGGCGTCCGCATCGGTCACGACGCCAGATGGCGTCGAGATTGACCGCATGCCTTTCCCGGTGCGCCAGCTCCGAGTCGTGCCCGGGCTCCTGTTCTGGGGTCGGCGCGTCGCGTCGCTGGTCCGCGATCGCGATGCCCCCTTCGTCTGGGCGGGTTCGCTCAAGCCGGCTGCCTACGTCGCCCGCTGGGCACGCGAGCGCACCGACGTGCCCTATGGCATCCTGGTTTACGGCAACGACCTGCTCGCCTTGCAGCACCAGATCCACCGCTCGCCCATCCAGCGGGCGACGGCGGCCGCGCTGCTTCGCTCGGCGGCGGTCCTGGTGGCGGTGAGCGAGTGGACGCGCGACCAGGCCCGGGCCCTGACTGGTGAGCTGGGTGTGGACGTCCCGATCCGGGTGGTGCCGCTGGGTGCCGATCCGGCGCGCCTTCACCCGGGTGTGGACGCGGCACCAGTGCGCCTCCGCTACGGCCTGGCGGACGGTACCTGGCTGCTCACCGTCGGAGCCGGTGCACCGCACAAGGGCGTGGATACCGCGTTCCGTGCCCTCGCCGAGCTGAAGAAGGGCCGGCCCTCCCTGCGCTATGCGGTGGCGGGAGCGCGCCAGCATACCGAGGCGCTTCGACGGCTCGCTGACGCGCATGGCGTTGCCGAGCGCGTGGTCTTCATTCCGGACGTCACGGAAGAGGAATTGCCGGCTCTCTACCGCGCGGCCGGCATCTATCTCGGCGTTTCCCGCCGTGAGGGGCGCAGCGTGGAAGGATTCGGCATCGCGCTGGCTGAGGCTGGCGCCGCGGGCCTGCCGGTCATCGCAGGGCGCAGTGGTGGCATTCCCGAGCTGGTGCGGGACGGCGAGACCGGGTTGCTGGTGGACCCGGAGCGCACCGGGCCGCTGGTACAGGCCATCGAACGACTGCTGGACAATCCCGAGCTCGCGCGCCGGCTGGGCGGTGCCGGCCGCGCCGAGGTGGAGCGGTATTACAACTGGGATCGGGTGGTGAGGGAGTTGCGGGAAGTCGAGGGAGAGTTTGGGCGTAGGGCGTAGGGGCCCGGCTTGCCGCGCCCGGCAAGCTGGGCCCCTACGACTTGCGACTCTCAATAGCCCCCACCGGACACTCCTGCACAATCCCGCCGTCCACCGGCGACCAGGTCTGTTCCGGTGAAATGGCGACCGCCTTGTCACCCTCCATCTTGAAGAGGGATGGCGCCCGCTCCACGCAGAGGCCGCATCCGATGCAGACGGCGGGATTCACGCTGAGGCGCACGGCGCTGCGCGGATGGACGCCTGGCGCCAGCTCGGTCAGTGGCCCGGTCAGTCCATCCAGTGCCTCCAGTGTGGCGCGCTTGCCCTCGGCAATCAGCTGTTCGGTATGGCGGAACGAGAACATCGGCACGTGGGCCACGTCCGGCGCCACCAGCAGGACGGGCGGCCCCTCCCAGGTGCGGAGCGACGTGGCCAGCTGCGACTGCATCATGATTTCCAGCGCACGGATGTAGGTGGCCGCGAAGCCGTCGGTTTCGGCCGGCGAGCGCTCGACCCCGGGTGCGGTGAGCGCGACGGCGATGATCGGGTTGGTGCTCAGCGAGGTTGCGATGCGCACCGGAAGATTGTCCACTACGGCGCCGTCGATGTAGACGCGGCTGGCGATCTCGCGCGGCGGGAAGATGCCGGGTAATGCGCACGATGCGAAGACGGCGTCCGAGAGTGTTGTCGCGCGGGTGCCTGGCAGTCCGAAGAAAAGTTGCCGTCCGGAATGCAGGTCAACGGTGTTCACCAGCAGGCGGCGCCGGAGTGCCTCGAAGGTCACACCGCCCACCAGGCTGGTGACCAGCTCATCCAGGGGCTCCGCCCGGTAGATGGCAGGGCTCCGCATGCGCTTGAACGCCATGTCGTAGTGCGCCACCTGGAACACATTGCGTCGCTTGACGTGCAGCGCCCGCACGGCCATCTCGCGCGTCGGCATGCCGCTGGCCCACGTGGCGCCGATCAGGGCGCCCATGCTGCTGCCGATGACGAGCTGCGGCTCGATGGCTCGCTCCTCGAGGGCGCGCAGTACGCCGATATGCGCCAGCCCCTTGAGGCCACCGCCACCAAGCACCAGCGTTACCGGCTGTGCCGCCATCCGCTTGCTCCACCATGATCATGAGGGCTTATTTGAGGCGCTCGCATGGCGCTCACTGCCGGGCGCCGTCATCCCGAATCTAATCTCCCA
>DASTFH010000046.1:0-4709 GCA_035708725.1 Gemmatimonadales bacterium
AAGCACCAGCGTTACCGGCTGTGCCGCCATCCGCTTGCTCCACCATGATGATGAGGGCTTATTTGAGACGCTCGCATGACGCCCGGAGCAGGCGGCGCCATCATTCCGAATCTAATCTGACCGGGAATGTCCCTCTCGCGACCCAGATCGCCCCTCCGCGAACGCCTGCGCCGTGACCGCTTCTTCCAGTTTGGCCTCGTGCTGGTGGCGCTGGTGCTTGTCGCCGCGATCTTCGCGCCCGTGCTTGCGCCGCACGATCCCTATTCGGGTGACCTGCGCAATGCGTACCTGCAGCATCCCGGGCCACACTACCTGCTGGGCACGGACACGCAGGGGCGCGATGTCCTGAGCCGGGTATTGTACGGCGCGCGCATCTCGGTGAGCGTCGGCGTCATCTCGCAAGCCGTGGCCATTCTCCTCGGTGTCACCATGGGCCTGCTGGCCGGCTATTACGGCCGCTGGGTCGATGCCCTCGTCATGCGGCTCGCCGACATCACGCTCGCGTTTCCGACGCTGCTGCTGCTCATCGCCGTGGCCGCCGCGGTCAGGCCGTCGCTGCCGGTGATTTTCGTCGTGATCGGCGCGGTGGGCTGGGCCGCCATGTCGCGCATCGTCCGGAGCCAGGTGCTTGCGCTCAAGCGTACCGAGTTCGTGATCGCCGCCCAGGCGCTGGGTTCGCGTGACTGGCGCATCCTGCTCAAGCACCTGCTGCCCAATGTGCGGGCGCAGGTGATCATCGTAGCGACTCTCGGCATCGGTGGCGCCATCATGGCCGAAGCGGCACTCTCCTTCGTCGGCCTCGGCGCCCAGCCGCCCACGCCAAGCTGGGGGGCCATGGTGGCTGACGGGCGCGACCTCCTGCGGACCGCTCCCTGGGTCTCGTTTGCCCCGGGCATCGCCATCGGGCTCGCGGTCCTTGGCTTCAACGTCGTGGGGGAAGTCCTGCGCGAAATTTTCGATCCTCGGCTCCGGAGCGAGCGATGACACCAGCCCACTGGGATCCGAGAGCACTGCGTGAAGCCGAGTTCCCCGAACTGGGCGAGACCGTCTATCTCAACAGCGCCAGCACCGGCCCGCTGCCGGAGCGGTCCCGGCGGGCGCTCGAGATCTTCAATCAGCGTCGGGGCGCGCCGCACCTCCTGCCCGATGACGAAGTCTTCGCGATGCTGGACCAGACGCGCTCGCTCATCGCCCGGCTGCTGCATGCCGATGCCGACGAGATCGCGCTCACACCCAACACCACCTTCGGCATCAATATCGCCGCCATGGGCCTGCCGCTCGAGCGAGGCGACGTGGTGGTGTTCTCCGAGCGGGAATTTCCGGCGAATGCCTATCCCTGGCTCTCGCTCGCCGACCGCGGTGTCGTCGCCGAGCGCGTTCCGGTGACGGCATCAGGATGGCCCGATGAGGATCGGCTGGTGGAGCGGATGCATGACCCCAGGGTGCGGGTCGTCGCCGTGTCGCTGGTCCAGTTCAGCAATGGCTATGCGGTGGACCTCGCCAGGCTCTCCGCGGAGTCACGGGCCACGGACACTTGGCTGGTAGTGGATGGCATCCAGGGGGTGGGGCAGCTGCCGGTGGACCTGAAGCAGACGCCGGTTGATGTGCTCGCCGTGGGTGGGCAGAAATGGCTGCTCGGCCCCTGGGGCACCGGATTCGCCTACGTGCGGCGCGAACTGCTGGCGTCGCTGCGGCCGCCAGTGATCGACTGGATGGCGTACGAAGGCACCGACGACTTCACCCGGCTGACCGACTACAGCGAGACGCTGCGCGACAATGCCCGGCGCTATGAGCTCATCACCTTGCCGTACCAGGATTTCGACGCGCTCAATCGCTCCCTCGAACTGGTGCTCGAGCACGGCGTCGGGCGCATCGCGGAGCACGTGCACACATTGCAGGAACCGCTCATTCGCTGGGCACGCGACCGCGGCGTGTCCATTACGTCCCCGCTCGATCAGCGCCGCTCGGCGATCCTCTGCCTCGCACCCGACGACGCACGCTCCAGGTACGACGCACTTCGCCAGGCGAATGTGATCGCCAGTTTCCGCGAAGGCGGCATCCGCTTCGCCCCGCACCTGTTCAACTCGATGGATGAGATGGAGAGGGTGGTGGAGGTGATGGGCGGTCGACGGTCAACGGTCAACGGTCGACCGTAGACCGTCGACCGTTGACCACTACTCATCGAGCCATGACCACCTTCTCCGACACCCTCGCCTCAGGCTACGGCTTCACTGACCCCGCCATCACGCTCGGCGCTGCCATCGAGCACGGGACCACCCATCCCGAGCCCAAGGTGCGGATTCCGCTCGCCATGATGAACCGCCACGGCCTTGTGGCCGGCGCAACGGGTACGGGGAAGACCCGCACCCTGCAACTCATGGCTGAGCAGCTCTCCAACGCCGGCGTCCCGGTCTTCATCTCTGACATCAAGGGCGACCTGCAGGGGCTGGCGGTGCCGGGGGAAAGCAACGAGCGGATCACGAGCCGGGCGGCGGATACTGGCTACGAATGGAAGCCCGCCGCTTCGCCAGTCGAATTCGTCAGTCTCACGGGAAAACTTGGCGCCCAGCTTCGTGCCACGGTGAGCAGCTTCGGCCCGCTGCTGCTGAGCAAGGTGCTGGAGCTCAACGAGACCCAGGCGAGCGTACTCGCCATGGTGTTCAAGTACTGCGATGACCAGGGCCTCCTCCTGCTCGACTTCAGCGACCTGCGAGCGGTGCTGCAGTTCCTCACCTCCGACGACGGCAAGGACGAGTTGCGCGACTACGGTGCGCTCTCGCGCGCCAGCGTGGGCGTGCTGCTCCGGAAAATGGTGCAGCTGGAGGAGCAGGGGGCCGAGCAGTTCTTCGGCGAACCCGAGTTCGATGTGCACGACCTCCTGGCCACGGCGCCCGACGGCCGCGGGATCATTACCTGCCTCGAAGTGGCCGACATCCAGGACAAGCCGGCACTCTATTCGACGTTCATGATGTGGCTGCTGGCCCAGCTCTATCACACGCTGCCGGAAGAGGGCGACCTGCCCAAGCCCAAGCTCGCCTTCTTCTTTGATGAGGCCCACCTCCTGTTCGACGACGCGCCCAAGGCGTTCCTCGACCAGGTGGAGCAGGTGGTGCGACTCATCCGCTCCAAGGGCGTGGGCATCTTCTTCGTGACCCAGACACCGAAGGACGTGCCGTCCGACGTGCTGGCACAGCTGGGGAACCGGGTGCAGCATGCGCTTCGGGCGCACACGCCAGACGACGAAGCGGCGCTGCGTGCGACCGCGCGCACCTATCCGAAGACGGAGTTTTACGATCTCGAGGAAACGCTCACGACGCTGGGCACCGGTGAGGCCGTGGTAAGCGGGCTCAATCCGAAGGGCGTGCCCACGCCGGTCGTGGCCTGCCGGCTCATCCCGCCGGCCGCGCGGATGGACACGCTGACACCTGACGAGTTCAAGGCCGAGCTCTCGCAATCGGATCTGATGCGGGAATACGGGACTCCGGTGGACCGGGAGAGCGCGCGGGAAATGCTGGCGAAGCGGGTCGAGGGGTCGAGAGGTCGGGAGGTAGAGGGCGATGCCGAGGCGCCGAGGCGCCGAGCCGTCAAGCCCAGTCGAGACACCGCCATGCAGACCTCCACCAAGCGGGTGCTGGGCGCGCTGGGCACCTCAGTCGGTCGCGCCGTCGGCAATGCTCTCGTGCGCGGGGTCCTCGGCGCGCTCGGCGTGCGCACCACCGCCCGGCGGACGACGCGGACGAGAAATTGGTTTTAACAGGACGGGCAGGATGGGCAAGAGAGGCGGGAGCCCACTCAGGCCGTCACCCCGACGAACGTCGGGGTCCAGGACGCGATATGCGCAGCGCGCATCAGCGCCGATGGCCGTGTTGTCCCTGACACGCCCCACCGAGATCGCTTTCCAGACCCCGACGTTCGTCGGGGTGACGATCGGGCGAGTGTCGATGCCTCGACCCTCGTCTCTCGTCCCTCGTCTCTCGTCTCTCGTCCGGTAGCTTACCCTGAGCGCAGCGAGGGGTCCCTCGCCCCACGCCCTACTCCCGTATCTCCACCACCCGTTCCGCCTGCACTTCTGCTCCGCTCACCTCATCCTTGACCACCACTGTCACCTCGTGGAGGCCCGTGTCGAGCCCGGAGAGGTCGAGCGTGAGCTGGACGTGGGCATCCGGTCGGTCTGCCTCTCGGCTGAACTCGATGGCCACTCGGCCTCCTTTCGGCTTGCCACGCTCGCGCAGCGAAATGGTCGTGTGGTAGGAGCGGCCAGGCACGCGACCATAGAGTTCGTAATAAATGGGAGCGGATTGGCCTTCGCGATAGGCGCCGGTCGCATTCACCAGGAACGGATCGCCGTCATTCTCCCACATCACGCCCCCGTGTTCGGTACCCAGCACAACATCACTCATGCTGAACTCTGAAGGCCGAACGATCACATTTCCCCACTCGGCGGCGCTGCCGCTCGTGACGGTCGAGTCGAATACCGCGGCATGCGCCACGTAATGCCCCGCGCTGACCGGTAGCTCGGTAGTGAAACCGAGGAAGTCCCGGGGACCGAACGGCACGCGCCGGCCGAAGGTCCGGACCGTGTCCAAACGGGCCAGCTTGCCGGTGGACGTGTCCACAGCCGTGAGCCGGATGTGCAGCGGCCACGTGATCCATCCGTCGCGCCGCGATGCCAGCGAGTCCAGCCTGGCTCCCGGGATCGCCGTCGTCAC
>DASTFH010000047.1:0-2728 GCA_035708725.1 Gemmatimonadales bacterium
TGCATTGAGCTGGAACCGGATCAGGCCAAGCGCCGCCAGGCTGGGCACGTCCACGATCGGCATGTCGTTGGTGGTGCGGATCGTGGGGCACGCCACATTGGAGCCTGCGCTCCAGCCGACATACGGCATGCCACGTCGTACCGCGTGCCGGATGGCGGGGAGGAGACCCGTGTGATAAAGATGCTTCAGCAGGTGGAAGGTATTGCCGCCACCGACCGCCACGGCATCCGCCCGCTCCAGTTCGGCCACCGGGTTGGGGGTCTCATGCGCCGCCACCACCTCGTAGCCCAGCGAACCCAGCGGCTTCCGCACCGCGACCGCGTACTCGCTGTACGGCCTGACGACCGAGGCGTACGGCACAAAGAAAATGCGCCGAACGTCCCGGCCGAGGAATACGCCGAGATGCGCCTCGGCCCAGGCGAGGTAGGCCCCGCCCGGGCTGGTGGAGTTGCTGAGCAGCAGGAGACGCGGATTCGGCACGATGGCCTCGGTGTTCAATCCTTGTAGGGATCATACTCGTTCGCACCCGCCATGACCACGATGAGCGGACGCAGTTCGTGCAACACCTCGACGGTCTCGCCCTGGGCGGCCAGCACCTCGGGCAACCGGCGATACACGTGCGGGCTCTCGTCGGTGCCACCGCCGCGGAGGATCACGCCCTTGCTGCGCACCCACTGCAGCATCATCTCCTCGGAAACTTTCCCGCGCGGGCGCGGTCCGTCCTTCCGCCAGCGACGCGGCCCCGCCGCCTCGCTGCGGCTCATGACGCGGCCCGCACCATGCACCGTGGAGCAGAGCGCCGCCTGCTGGCGCGCACGCTCCTGGTCAGAAGACGGCTCCGCACCGCGGAGAATCACGGCGTTGTCACCCATCGAACCACCCACGAAGCCCAGCTGGCCGGGAAAGGCCGGCGTCGCACCCTTCCGCACCACCACCAGCGTCCGCCCGCCGTGCTCCTCGCGCCACGCAAAGTTATGGTGGTTGTGCACCAGTTCCACTTCGCGCCCGCCCAGGATGGACACCACCTTCCGCGCCACCCACTCGCGGCCGGCGTAGGCGTACCGCCCTGCCAGGTTCATCAGCGTCCAGTAGTCATGACCCAGCGGCTCGGCCAGCGGCAGCAGTGTTTCGCGCTCGGGGACGCGCGCGCCCCACTGCGCGTTCTGGGAAAGCGCCAGGAAGCCCGACGCAATGGTATGTCCCAGCCCCCGGCTCCCGAAGTGCACCCCGACCCAGATGTCGCCGGCCTCATCGGCAAAGACATCCACGTAGTGGTTGCCGCTGCCGACGGTGCCGAGCTGGGCGCGGGCCTTTTCGCGGAGCGCATCCCGCACGTGCCGGGGCAGCGCATCCCACGCCTCGTCGTCGAACAGCGGGTCGGTGACCGGCGCATCGTCGGCCCGGTTGGTGCGGCCCACGCCAAACGACATGCTGGACTGGATTTCGTCCGCCGCGGCGCTCAGCCGGTGCTCGAGATCCGTATCCCGCGCAAGACTCAGGTCGGTGCGGATGGCGGCGTTGCCGCAGGCGATGTCGAACCCCACGCCCACCACCGACACGCGCTCGTCGTAGGCGGCGACACCACCGATCGGCATGACGTAGCCAACATGGCCATCCGCCATGAGGGCGGCCGCCACCGAACGCGAAGCCACATCCGCGAACTGCGCCAGGGTCTTGTCGTCGTGTGTGCCGAATATGGCACCGTGCGCCATTTCTGTCATGACCCACCTCCTTCCTCGGTTTCCTCGCTCTCCGCGTCGAGCTGGTCGCACCAGGCCCGCCAGCCGGCCCGGTGCTCCGGCGCGCTCTGCTCGACGACCATGACCGCATCGGTCCGGATGCGGATGCGCGCGCCCGTGAGGTCCACAAACGTGAGCCAGCGCCGCCGCCACCGGCGCGCCGCCTCGCGCTCCACGTGCTGCGCCATGACCCGGCTCACCGGCCAGGTGCACCGCCCCGTCCGTACCATCCAGTATTCGTTGACCACTTGCATGTTCCGTCAGAATCCGTTTCGAGGTCGCAAGTCGCAGGTCACAAGTCTCGCGTCGTGCGACCTGCGACCTGCGACCAAAATGAAAAGCCCCACCCGTGGCTGGCACAGGCGGGGCGTCGGAGGACGCGTGGGGATGCGAGTGGCTACGCGAACGCCACCATCCCGCTGCCAGTGCCAGGCAATTTCACAACACCTTGTGACATGCCGATGCCCGCCCGCTGTCCGGCTCGGACAGCAGCGCGCGGCGTAAGCGCATCAGGGTGTGGGAACTTGTATGGCACAACTGGCTCCTTGTTCGTCCGGGCTTCCCGGAGGCGGACAACGGTATGGTGTGAGGGGGAGTTCGTCAAGTAGGGGCTAGGGATCAGGGACTAGGGGCTAGGGTTGGGAAGGCGAGCGCCACTCCTTCCGCCCTAACCCCTATCCCCTAATCCCCGGCCCCTACCCCAACGGCCCCCGCCCCTGCACGATTGCCTGCACGATCATCACCCCGATCACCACGGCGAGGACGCCGATGGCGAGGAGCAGGACCAGGATGCCGATGGCCATCCAGACAAGGAATTTCCGGCTCGCATGATGGGTCGCCTCCGGCTCGGCGACCAGCCGTTCCAGTAGCCGCAGGTTGCGCTGGTTCGCCTTGAAGCTGGCATCGAACAGGTCGCCGAGGCCGGGGATGGCGCCGACCAGCGTCTCGATGACGACGTTGGCAACCATCCGGCCCATCACCGCCCTGGG
>DASTFH010000048.1:0-5817 GCA_035708725.1 Gemmatimonadales bacterium
ACGAAGGCAAAGATCCCGAACTTCTTCCCACGCGACATGAGACGTCCTTGTTAGCGAAGGGGACGGCCGACCGCCGCTTCCAGCGCGGCGACGGCGATGTGGTAACCATAGACGGCGTTCACGTACGCGCCCTCGGCGCCCTGCACGGCATTCTGTGCATCGGAGAGTTCGAGCGCCGTGCCGCTGCCGAGCCGGTAACGGTCCTGGGCCAGGCGGAGCTGATCGCGCGCCGCGTCACGCGCAGCCTGCTGCACCGCGATCGAGCTGTACGCGGTCTGCACCTCGAGGTAGTCGGTCTCCACCGTCTTTCGGACCAGTAGTCGGTTGGCGCGCACCGCCTCCTCTGCGTCCTCGCGCTGCGCCTGCTGCTGCGAGACATCGAACTCGCGCGAGAAGCCGTTGAAGATCGGCAGCGAGATGCTCAGGCTGGCGCCGAATGGCTGGCGGGAGAAGCTGAAGGGGAACACGTTGTTCCGCTCGTGGAACGCCGAGACCACCGCCGGGTCGAGCGTGCCGGTGTCCTGCAGGCCATTGGCAGCCAGACAGTTGGTGGTATTCACCGGGAGGCCGGCGCTGAGCCGAATCTGATTGTTGTCGAGACACGACTGGTAGCCTGCCTGCGCCCCGGCGAGCTGCTGGCTCAGCAGCAGGTTCTCGTCCGTGAATTCCTGGGTGAAGCCGCTCCATCGCGCGTTCAGGCTCACGGTCGGCAAGTACTGCGACTTGGCGGCCGCGACGGCTGAGCCCGCCGCGTCTTCCTGTGCCCGCAGCGCCCGCAAGTTGGGGTTCTGCTGCTCCGCCGTCGCCAGCAGCGTGGGCAGGTCAAACTGTGGTTCCGTGACCGGGAAGCTGTCGCTGAGCGCAATCTGCGCGACTGGCGCCGGCGGCTCGACGCCCATGAGCCGGAACAGCTCCAGCTTCGCCGCGTTCGCGGTTTGCCGGGCGCGCAGCAGCGCAACTTCCGACGTGCCCTTGGTGACTTCGGCCTGGCGCACGTCGAGCAGGGTGGTCTGGCCCACCTGGTAGCGTGCCTGCGCCAGCCTGAGGAAGTCGTCATTCCGCTTGACCTGCTGCTCGGCAACATCGACCTGCGCCGCCGCCTGCAAGGTCAACAGGTACTGGGTCGTGACGTCGGCCTTGAGCGAGACGCTTCCAGCGGCGATTTGTTCGTTCGTGGCGCGTTGCAACGCCTTGGCACGCCCCGGCGCCGTCAGCGTCTGCCCATCGAGCCTCCAGCCCAGGCTGATCGAGTAGTCGGAGTTGTAGCTCGGCGAGGACTGACGGAATTCGGTGCCGCCGAAGGTCGAGCTTCCGGCGCCAGTGTACCCGAGACCCATGCTGACATCGGCATTCGGCAGGAAGAGCTGCGAGTAGGCCTGGCGCACGCCCCACCGTGCCGGGCCGGCGTCATTAAGGACCTGCCGATACGCCGGGCTGTTGGCCTGGGCTTGCGAGAGCGCCTCGCTCAGTGTCAGGGTGGCCCGGATCGGCACCGCCTGCGTGGTGTCCTGTGCGTTGAGGGGAGCTGTGGCAATCAAGGCGACGACCAGCAGGGCGGTGATCCGCGGCATGTACGATTCCTCGTTCAAGTGGCGATACAGACGCTCTTACGCAACCGGAGTTTCGCAAGTTTCAGCTTGCGACGATGCCGGCTCTACTGTCGCTATCACAACGGGTTGGAACGCGGTTGATCAGCGGGCGGCGGCCACGAGCCCGGCCGGAAGCTCGGCGCTGACGAGACGCCCGGCCGCATCGACCAGCAGCGTGCCGGTGAGCTGGCCGGAGAGGGTGATGCGCCGAGCCTGGTCACCGTCGCCGCGGCGTGCCTCGAACTGCACTCGGCGACCGGTACGGGGGTAGAGGCCCACCATTCGCGTTCCCGCCGGGCTGGCCAGATCCGCCACGGCCTGATAGAGGCTCAGGACGTGATCATCGAGCAGGACCACGTTATCGCCCGACGGCACCTCGCGCACGGCCTTGCTTCCCGGGGTGTCGGTCCGGAGGATCACCCTCGCGCCCGAGCCCGCCGCCAGGATCGTGCTGCCACCAGCGTCGTCGTGGACATCCAGCTGGAACAGGACGAACTGTTTGGCGCCATCCCGCTGCAGCATTGCTTCCAGCGCGGAGTCCCGCGGCGAGCCCGGATAATGCGCCCGGACGACAAGCGTAGTCCCGCCGGGATTGCGGTCGTCGCCAGCGGAGAGGGTGGCAATTTCCTCACCGATGCTGGAGCCACCACGAGTAATGGAATAGGTGATCGGCTCGCCCTGCTGAGCCAATGCGGGCAGCGGAAGGACCATTACGGAGAGCACGAGGGGTGCAAGAACGCGCATCCGGACCTCGGAGCCTGAGTTCGGGTACTTCAGCACGCATTGAGACAGTGCTGGACCTGCTCCAATATGAAGGAATATAGCCGTTCGCCCTTCTGTGCGGTCGCAAGACTTGGGAAGCCGACGGAGCCAGGAAATCCCTCGGGAATTCTCCGGCTGGTGCCCGGGCGGTACTCACGCTCATTGGCGGGCAGGGTGTAATCCTGCGCGACGTCCATGCGCACCAGGTCAGGCGCGATGAAGAGCAGCAGCGAGGTGTCCAGCTCTCCGCCCTGGACCGGGTCATCGGGCCGTTCCAGCCGGTCGCCAAAGTCGAGATCGAAGATATCCACGGCAAGGACACGCGCCGTATCGGTGCGGATGGTGCTCAGCGCCTCCTGGTGGGCGTCGTTGGCCTGTGCCGTGAGGATGAGGAACTCCTTCACGCCTGCCCCAAGCTCCCATGACCCGATAAGTTCGTTCATGACCCGGTGCAGCGTCTTTCGGGAGAGGGAAGCCCCACCCGGAAAAGATGGAATTGGCGTGTGCACGCCATATTCCACGGTGGGTGTGCGCGGAACGCCCGACAGCGCCGACAGGTCATCAGCCAGCCGTTCCACGATCAGCGAATCGCAGCCCAGCGGCAGGTGGGGGCCATGCTGTTCCGTGGTGCCCACCGGCACAATGAGGGCCGCTCGCTCCGCCAGTCGTTCCCGGAGAGCACCAGGGGTCATGTCCTTCAAGCGCCAGGGATGTTGGTCGTGAGGCATCGCGATCTGTGGTGGCTGGTGGCTGTGCTGGCGACCGTGATCGCCACAGCCGAGTGGCTGCATGCGCCTTCGGCCGCGTGGGCTGTGTGTGCTTCGCTGCTGGCAATGCTGGCCGCCGGCGTGTCGCTGGTTCGTTGGCGCCGGGTTCCCGCCGTGGTGCTTGCCGTTACCCTGCTGCTGCTCGCGCTCGAGTTGCTCGCGACGGCGCGCCAGCTCCATCTCAATGCGAGTGACTGGCCCGCGCAGCGCGAGGCACGCATCACCGCGTACGGAGATCGAGTGGGCGGGGAACTGCGCTCGGCCCTCCGCGCCACCAGCCGCCTGGCCGATCGCGCCGTGGCCGCGGCCGGCCTCTCGCAGGAAGGCGCGTTTGAAACACTCGCCGCCGCGGTGCCCTCCGGCGGTGTGGAGCTCGGCATCGCCATCCTGGACTCCTCGGGCGCTCCATGGGCCTGGGCGGGCCGCCATCGCCTGACCCCCGAGGCGCAGGGCGACTCCATCGACGCCCGCACCAGTGGATATTACGTCGTTCTGGAGACGCGCCGCCACTCGGCGGGGCGGGTCGTCGTGGCGAACGTCCTCATCTGGGCGGATTCGGCCGTGCCCGACCGGTCGCGTAGCGTGGCGGAGCGTTTCAGGCGCGCGACGGAAGTGGGCCTCCATGTCTATCCTCCCGGTGCCGCTCCCGAGCACAACCCCGACATCTTCGATTACGCGGAGCCGACCACCGCCGGCCCGCGCCTGCTTTTCAGTGTCCAGCCGGTGCCGCCCACCCAGGACGAAGCGCGCGAGCGCGTGTTCACGCGGGGCGGACGCGCCGTCCTGCTGCTGATCGCGCTCGCCGTCCTGCTGGGATTGCCGCTCGCCGCTGCGCCGTCCCTGCGCTATCTGCTGCTCATCGGGCCGCTCTGGGTCGCGGCGAGAGCGCCGGCCGACGCGCTGCTTGGTCTGGGCAACGTGTTCTCGCCCGCGACATTCTTTGACCCGCTCCTCGGACCGCTGTCCTCGTCGTCGGCCGCGCTGGCACTGACGGGTGCGGTGCTGGCCATGCTCGCGCTCCGTCTCTGGCACCGGTCCATGCCGAGGGCACCGGCACTCCGGCTGGCCGGGTTCCTGATGGCGCTGCTGGCACTCGCCATCGTATGGCGGTTTGCCCAGCACGTGACGCCGCCGTCGCGCGGTGTCGGCATTGCGCTCTGGCTCGTCTGGCACGGCGCCATCGTCCTGGCAGGCGCGACGTCGGCGATCCTGGGTCGCGCGCTCGCCGGTCACCTCAGCGCGGGCTGGCCCGCGCTGGCCGGAGCCGCCATCGCAGGGCTCCTGGCGGCAGCGGCACTCTGGACCTGGTCGCCCTCGCAGGACTGGTCGCGCACGTTGCCGCTGCTCTTCCTGCTGCCGCTGTTCCTCACCATGCTGGCACGGTCGCGTGCGGCCGCGTTGGCAGGGATCGGGACGACCCTTGGATTGCTCGCTTCGCTACTCGTGTGGCGCGCTGACGTGACGAGCCGGATGGCCATGGCGGAGCGCGATATCGGCAGCCTTGGGACCGACGCGGATCCGTTCGTGCAGCCGTTGCTCGGCCGGTTCGCGCGGCGCATCATGGCTTCGCCGGCGCCGTCAAGCGCGGCGGAGCTCTACACGCTCTGGCAGTCATCGGCGCTGCAGGCTGAAGGCTATCCGGTTCAGCTCGCCCTGTGGGACAGTGTCGGCGCGCCCGTTGCGGAACTTCCGCTGGATTCACTGGCCATCCCATCGGCACTGCTCGGCGCGCTCGCGCGCGGTCTTCCCGACTCGGCCGGCGCACTGGAGTTGCGGGCAGTGCCGGCGGTGCCCGGGATCCACCAGGTGCTGGCGCTGCGTCGCGGGCCAGACCTGATCGTCACGGCGGCGATCGGTCCTCGGTCGGCGCTGATAGCGCCTGACCGTCTCGGGCGGCTCCTCGTTCCCGCCGCCCAGCGCGCGGCAACCTACCGCCTGGTCCTCGGTTCGCCTGCGGCCAGCGCCACAGCGTCGGCGCTCACCTGGCGCCGGCGCGGCTGGACGCTGCAGGCAAGCCGGGCCGTGGCGCTGCCAGGCGGTGCGCGTGAGGTTCAGGCGACTGTCCTGTTGCTAGGCGCAGCGCCTGCGGTGGTGCGAGGCGCGCTCATCGCCGTGTTCGATGTTGTCCTGCTGTTGCTCATCTGGGCCGCGGGGTTGGCACTGAGTGGCACGTGGGGCGCTGCGCCGAGCTGGCGCCGGCTGGGCCGGTCGTTCCGGCTGCGTGTGGCGCTCGCGCTCGCACTCTTCTTCGTCCTGCCGACCGTTGCCTTCTCGCTTTGGGCCTTCTCGCACTTCGCGAGCGAAGCCGAGCGAGGCCGGGACCTGCTCATCCGCCAGACGCTGCGTGACGCGGCACAGGGCGCTGGCTCGATCCTGCGGACACCAGGCGCGCCGCTCGATGCCTCACTGCGCGGGCTCAGCGAGCGCGTGGATGCCGACCTCGCCCTCTATCGCGGCGGCCTGCTCGTGGCCACGAGCGCGCCGATCCTGCGCGAGCTTGGCGTTATCGGTCCGCTCATGGATCCCGACGCGTTCCGCGCCATGGCGATGCGGGGCGAGCTCGAGGTAGCCCAGGCGGGATTGATTCCATCGCTTGCGGAGCGAGTTGGATACCGCGTCATCGAGTTCGGGCCGCCGAGCGGTGTTGGTGTGCTGGTCACGCCGCAAGCTGGCGGCGACGTCGATCCAGGGCGACAGCA
>DASTFH010000049.1:0-9041 GCA_035708725.1 Gemmatimonadales bacterium
ATCATGATGCCCCCAATATAGTGTAGCGGCCCGGCTTGCCGAGTCCCGCAGCCGGGCCCCTACACGTGCGCGTCAATCCACGCCGCCACCTGATCCCCCGCGACGCGTACTTGCTGCATGCTATCACGCTCCCGGATGGTGACGGTACCATCGGAAAGCGTGTCGGTGTCGATGGTGACGCAGAACGGCGTTCCCGCCTCATCCTGCCGCCGGTAACGCCGCCCGATGGCGCCACTGTCATCGTAGAACGCGTTCATATGGCCGCGGACATCCCGGTAGATGCGATCCGCTACCTCGGGCATCCCGTCCTTCTTCATGAGCGGCAGGACCGCCACCTTGATCGGCGCCAGCGCGGGAGCGAAGCCCAGCACCACGCGGGTCTCGCCCTCCACCTGCTCCTCGCGATATGCATCCACCAGCACCGTGAGCGTGACCCGGTCGGCACCCGCCGAGGTCTCCACGATGTACGGCAGGTAGCGCTCGTTGGTGGGCTGGTCGAAGTACTCCAGCTTCTTGCCGGACGCTTCCTGATGCCGCCGCAGGTCGAAGTCAGTGCGGTTGTGGATGCCCTCGATCTCGTTCCAGCCAAAGGGGAATTCGTACTCGATGTCAAAGGCCGCCTTGGCGTAGTGGGCCAGTTCGCCTTCACCGTGCGCATGCCAACGCAGTCGTCGCGGATCGAGACCCAGGCCCTCGTGCCACTCCATCCGCCATTCGCGCCAGCGCTCGAACCACTCGGCGTCGGTGCCGGGCTTCACGAAGAACTGCATCTCCATCTGCTCGAACTCGCGCGTCCGGAAGATGAAGTTGCCGGGCGTGATCTCGTTGCGGAATGCCTTGCCGATCTGCGCGATGCCGAATGGTACCTTCTGGCGGGACGCCTGCAGCACGTTCAGGTAATTGACGTAGATCCCCTGCGCCGTTTCCGGCCGCAGGTAGATCACCGCAGCCTGCTCTTCCACCGGTCCCATGAACGTCTTGAACATGAGGTTGAACAAGCGCGGCTCGGTGAGATCACAGGTCGTGTGTTCGCCTGGATGCTTGCTGGGCTTCTGGGGACAGGCCGCCGTCGCCAGCTGGTCGGCACGGAAGCGGGACTTGCAGGTACGGCAGTCCACCAGCGGGTCGGTGAAGCCGGCGACATGGCCCGATGCTTCCCACACGCGGGGATGCATGAGGATCGCCGCGTCAATACCCTCGATGTCATCGCGGGCATGCACCATGGCGCGCCACCAGCGATCCTTCACGTTCTTCTTGAGCTCGACGCCCAGCGGGCCATAATCCCAGACCGAGCCGAGACCGCCGTAGATCTCGGACGACTGGAACACAAAGCCCCGCCGCTTGGCGAGCGAGACCAGCTTCTCCATCACGTTGTCAGATTGAGCCATGGCGGGGCGGAAGATACCGGCGCTGAGGGGGGCTAATCAAGCAGGTGGTGGTTCAGCGGCGCGGCACCAGCCACAGCCCGCCCTGCGAAATGACCGCCTGCGGCGAGGCCAGCCCCAGCCAGGCGAGCTTCCCCTCCCGCCAGAGCGGAAACTGGTCGCGATAATGGGGCGAGCGGGGATTGCCGGATTGTCCCGCCGGCAGGACAAACCAGGCTCCGGCATCACTTCCCAGGTCCGCAATGAACCGCATGGAAGGCCCTTCCGTGCAGGTCCAGGGAATCGTGTCGCCACCTGAGGTGCACAGATTGACGGTGTAATCACCTCCGGGCGCCTCGACGGGCCCGAGATTCAGCTGCAGCAATCGTCCGAGCACGGGCACCTCACCCAGGGGATGCCGCTCGATCAGACGATGCGCCCTGCCCCACAGCCAGCGCGCCCGCGGATCATCGACTGCCGCACGCATGGCGCTTACACTGATGGTATCGAACGCCATCACGCGACCATCGGCAAGTCGTATCGTGTCGCTGCGCATCCAGCGATGCTGGGCGGCCCAGCTGGACGGACTGGCCGACGGCAGTCGTCGCAGCTCGGTTCGAACCGCTTCGTTCCAGCGCCAGAAGAGCGTCGGCGCCGCGAGATCGGCGCGCATGGAGCCGTCCCAGCGATCCAGCATCGCCGCAGCGGCCGAATCGCCAGCGCTCAGCGCGGCCCGCGCCGCCACGGCCTTCATGCGCTTCGCGAAGACACTGCCCACGTCCATCTGCATCATCGCTGCGTCGGCGACCGAGACTGAAGAGTCCGCCATGAGCATGGCCTGGATGCGCTCCGCGCGGTACGGCGATGCCCAGGCAGTGGAGAGGAAGTACGGATACGTGTCGTCAATAATCCTGTTGTTGGACGTCACGAAGAACGGAGCGCCGTCCAGGGCGAACGGCACCTCTCCTGGCTTCACATAGCCGTGCCATGCTGAATCCACCGTCGAACCCGGACCGGATGCACCAAAGGCTGAACTCGAGCGCACCGGAATACCACCCGCAACCGTGTATCCGATGTGGCCGCCTCGGTCAGCGTACGTCATTCCCAGCGTCGGGGCTTTCACGTCAGCGAGCGCGGCGCGGAAGCTGCTCCAGTCGCGCGCCTTCACGAGCCCAAGCGACGCCAGGAGGCCGCCGGGCGTGGCGTCCTGGCCCGACCACCGACGCACAATGCCCGTCAGCGGAGTCCCTGCGATCCAGTGGACGATCGGGCCATTGCTGGTGCGCCGGCGCTGGTAGATCAGCGCGGAATCATTCTTCACCCGAAGTGTTTCAGCCACCACGACAACCGGGGCCCAGCCCCCGGGACGGCGTACGCGCATGGTGTCGGGCGAGAACTCCTCCAGCACCTCGTCCGCATCGTCGACATACGACGCCGTCATCCCCCACGCGATGTCGCGGTTGCGCCCGATCACGATGCCCGGCACGCCCGGGATAGACGCCCCCTCGGCGTCAATGCCCGGCGCATGCAGCACCGCGAGATACCAGATGGAGGGAACCCCGAGGGGCAGATGTGGATCGTTGGCGAGGAGCGGCAACCCGGATGCGGTGCGGGAGCCGGCGATGACCCAGGAATTGGAACCCTTGGTGGACGAGGGACGAGGGACGAGGGACGCGGGGTGCGCCGTTCCGCGTTCACCGTTTGGCGTTTGGCGTTCGTCTCTCGACTCTCGTCCCTCGTCCCTCGTCTCAATCACTACCGGCGCTCCCACCGGCCAGCCCGGCGCCATCAGCGAATCCGCACCGGGCCCGTAGAGCCGTACCGCGTTGGCGCGAAGGCGTTCATCGCCGAGATTGTGCAGCTGCTTGGCCTCGAGGAGCAGGATGGCGTACGTGTCCTCGTTTCGCCAAGACTTGGCCGGGAGCCGAAGGAGCCGATGCTCGAGCGAGGACTCGCCCTCCGCGAGCCATGCGTTCACGCCACTGGTATACGCATCGAGCAGTCGCTTCAGTCCGGCCGGGGTCGTCCGATCCGCTCGCTGGGCCAGTGCCCCGAGTTCCCAGTCGCGCGCTGCGCGATCCGCAACCACGGCACGCCGACCGAACAGTTCGGCCAGCCGCCCTTCCGCGGCACGACGCATGAGATCCATCTGGAAGAAGCGATCGCGCGCGTGGAGATAGCCGAGCGCGGCGTAGAGGTCAGCCTCGGATGCGGCTGTGACGGTGGGAATGCCCAGGGAGTCGAAGACGACGAGCGAGCTGTCGTGCAGCGCCGCAACGAGTGCCGTGCCGCGATCCGCCGGCACGGTTGACTGCAGCCAGAGAAGCGCGGCAAGTGCTGCCAGGGCCACGATCACCAGCATGGCGATCAGCGTGCGGCGCAGCAGGCGCATCCCGGCTTCAGCTCACCGCGATAATCTGGTCCCGCCGTGTGCCCACGCTCACATATCGGATTGGCGTCTCGGCCAGCGTCTCGAGACGGTGGAGATACGCGCGCGCGGCGGCCGGAAGGTCGGTGAGCCGGCGTGCGTCGGACGTGGAAGCCTGCCAGCCATCCAGCTCCTCGTAGACCGGCCTTACGCGCTCGAGCAGCTCAACCTCGTCCGGAAATTCATCACAGGGCTTGCCATCGAGCGTATATCCCACGCAGACCGGAATCCGCTCGAAGGCATCGAGTACGTCAAGCTTGGTGACGGCGAGACCGGTGAGCCCGTTCACGCGCACTGCGTATCGCACCACGATGGCATCGAACCAGCCGCAGCGACGGGGCCGGCCCGTGACCGCACCGAACTCGCCGCCGGCAGTCCGCAGCCGCTCATCATCGGCGGCACTCGCCGCCGAGGGGAGCGGCCCGTTGCCCACGCGGGTGGTGTAGGCTTTCACGACGCCGAGCACGCCGTCGATGCTGGTGGGCCCGATGCCGGCACCGACCGCCGCGCCACCAGCCGTTGTGCTGGATGATGTCACGAAGGGATAGGTGCCGTGATCGAGGTCGAGCAGCGAGCCCTGGGCGCCTTCGAGCAGGACTCGCTTGCCGGCCCGGAGCGCACGATGCAGGAGCAGTCCCGTATCGGCGGTCAGCGCACTGAGACGCGGCGCGTAGCCGGAGAGCAGCGCCACGTGCTCCTCCAGCGAGGCCCGCTCCGATGCGCCCATCATCTCCAGCACGCGATTGGCTCGCGCCACCCGCTCCGACAGGAATGCGTGCAGGCGGCCCATGTCGCGGAGGTCACCGACGCGCACACCCCGGCGGCCCACCTTGTCCTCGTACGCGGGCCCGATGCCCTTTCCGGTGGTGCCGATTCCCTGGCTCTTTTCGCTCGCGGCGTCCAGCAGCTTGTGGAACGGAAGCACCAGGTGCGCGCGATCGGACACGAACATGCGGCCCTCGGTGGCGATGCCGCGCGCGCTCAGCGCGTCGAGCTCCGCGAAGAGCGTCGCTGGATCCACCACGACCCCGTTGCCGATGACGCAGGTGGCGCCCGAATGCAGAATCCCCGAGGGGATCTGCCGCAGGATGAACTGCGAATCGCCCGTGACCACCGTGTGGCCGGCGTTGGCGCCGCCCTGGTAGCGCACGACGAAGTCGGCCTGCTCGGCCAGGACATCCACCAGCTTGCCCTTGCCCTCGTCGCCCCACTGGGCGCCAACCACCACGGCGCAGCGTGTCCGCTCGTCGAACATCCGGTCCTCGTCTCGGCAAAAAAAAGAGCCCCGGTGGGGGCTCATGTATCCTCGTGTAAAGATAGGTCGGGATGGATGGAGGGTCAAATCCGGGCGCCGGACGCTGGGCGCCAGGCGTCCGGCTCTCGCTCACCTTACACTCCCCAACCACGCCCCGATCGCGCGGGCCGTGCGGAAGTTCATTCCGTTCGCCGTGTCGCGGCTGGTGTGCACCCGACGCAACGTGCCCCAGTTCAGGCGAGCGATGGTGACCGCGCGAGCACCCGCCCGCGCGAACGCCTGGCTGTCCACCATGATGCCGGGGAGCAGGCCCCGTCGTCGAACCTGCACGTCCGACAGGACCAGCGTCTGCGCCGCTCGTGTCGCCAGCTGCGAGCCGAGCCGATCATGGGAGACAATCGACACGATGCCGGCATCGTCGACAGTGTCGATGTTGATCATGTCGCGCCCCCGCACCAGCTCGGGCATCTGCTGCGCCAGGATGCGCGCTCCCACCAGGCCAAACTCTTCGGCGCCGGTGAGGATGAAGCCAGTACGATCATCAGAAGTCTCGGCGGCGATGAGCGCAGTGACCAGCCCCGAACCATTGTCCACCGCGCCCACGGTGCGACCCCGGAGGCGACCTCTCGAACACAGCACACTTGCGGCAAGCGTGAGTCCCGAGGCGGCCGAGACCAGCCAGACGGGCGGCACCACGGCGACACGCGCTACCGCGAGCGCGAGCATCACGAGCACGCCAAGCACCGTGGTGCCGACTGCCACCAGGCGCCCCGCCATGCTCTGCCGTTGAGCCTTGGTATCCACGTGCGCCACGATCCAGCGGTTAATCAGCGCGTCGGGACGCTGGATGATCAGATTGGCGTCTTCCCGCTGTTCGCCCCGCGCCGGCGCCCAGCCGAGCGCAATGCCGCTGGCCACGGTGCCAAGAGCGGCAAGGCCTGGCACCCAGGCCGCCAGGGCAGCCCACGACGGCGCGCCGGCCACGAGCAGAAGCGGGATCATGAGGATGGTGAGCCAGCCAAGCCCGGCGCCGAAGACCGGAAGGGCATTGAGGGTACCGGTGGAAAAGGCAAAGCGCTGGACGTCCACGCGGAAGCCCAGCGCCTGCAGGTGATCCGACAGGAGGCGGCGCGCCTCCGCCGCCTCGGTCGTTCCCGCCTCCCGCTTCAACGCCAGCAGCGCGGTGATGACGTCGTCGGTGCCGCTGGGCGCCGGATCAGCCGGCGGCACCCGCGCCCCGCTGTGCGGCACGCGCCGTCGCGTCGTCCACGAGCCCATCCGTGGTCAGCTCCGCGAGGTGACCACTAAAGGTCTGCATGAGCTCGGAGTCGGCCATCAGCTTCCGAAGCTTGCCGGGCGCCTGGTTGCCCCGCAGCAGGTCGCGCGCATTGTCGGTGACGATCAGCATTTCCACCGCGGCGACCCGGCCCTCGCCATCCTTGCGCGGAAGGAGCTGCTGCGCCACGACCGCGCTCAGCGATTCCGCGAGGCGCATGCGGCCAATCTCCCGCTCCTCGGCCGGGAACATGGCGACGCAATGCTGCACGGTCGAGACGACGTCCGGCGTCGCCATGGTGCCGATGACCAGCAAGCCTGATTCCGCCGCCTTGAGTGTGGTGCTCAAGGTCGGTGCATCGGTGATATCGCCCACCACGACCACGTCCGGATCCTGCCTGAGCGCTGCCTGCAGGCCAATGGAAGGCGAATCGGTATCGACACCGACCTCGCGCTGCGTCACTGACGACGTGAGGTCGCGATGCAGAAACTCGATCGGGTTCTCGATCGTGACGATGTGCTTGTGCTTGGTGGCGTTGATGTGATGAACCATGGCGGCGATGGTGGAACTGCGGCCGCTGCCGCCCATGCCCGCCACCAGGACGAGCCCGCGCTCGACATCGGCCACGCGCGCCAGGCCTTCGGGCAGCCGGAGCGACTCGAAGCTGGGAACGGCGAACGGGATAACCCGCATCACGATCATGAAGGACGACCGCTGCCGCAGCACGTTGACCCGGAATCGTCCCACGCCCGGCATGCCCCACGAGCAGTCGAAGTCGCGGAGACTATCGAGCCGGGCGCGGTCCTCATCGCTGGTCAGGAGCCGCAGGGCGATGGCGCGGGTCTGGTCGGGCGTGAGGCGCTGCTTGGTGAGCGCCACCAGCCGGCCATTGATGCGCGCCCGGAAGACGTCGCCGGCCTTGATGTGCAGGTCCGAGGCGCCGCGCTGCACCGCCGCCGCGATGATCTTCTCGATGCTGGTGCGTACCGCGGTCGGCTCGCCCTCGCTCATGTCCGCCTCATGAAGCCCATGTGATCGTGCACGATGGCCATCGTCTCGCTTGCCAGCGCGCGGGCGCGCCTGGCCCCGGCGTGGAGAATCTCATCCACCTTCGCCGGTGCCGCGTTGAGCTCGGCCGCCCGTTCCCGGATGGGCGCCAGCACGGCGCTCATGTTGTCGGCCAGCACCCGCTTGCAGTCGAGGCAGCCCCACTTGGCGCCCCGGCAGTTGTCGGCCACCAGCTGGACGGTGTCCGGCGGCGAGAAATACCGGTGCAGGTGGTAGATGTTGCAGATCTCGGGCGTGCCGGGATCGGTGCGCCGCTTGCGCGCCGGATCCGTCTTGGCCGTTCGCAGCTTCTGCCAGATCTCTTCCGGCGTGTCGAGGATGCCGATCGTGTTGCCCTTGCTCTTCGACATCTTGGAGTCGCCGTCAAGGCCGATGATGCGCTTGGCCTCGGTGAGCAGTGCCTCCGCCTCGGGCAGCACGGCCTTGCCACCGGCATAGGTGTTGTTCCAGCGGCGCGCGACGTCGCGCGCGAGCTCGAGGTGCTGTACCTGGTCTTCGCCCACCGGCACCTTGTCGGCGCGGTAGAGGAGGATGTCGGCCGCCATCAGGATGGGGTAGTTGAGCAACCCCGCCGGGATGGCCTCGTGCCCCGCGGACTTATCTTTGAACTGCGTCATGCGCTCCAGCTCGCCGACGTGTGTCACGGCATTGAGCAGCCACATGAGCTCGGAGTGTTCGGGAACGTGCGATTGCACGAACAGCACCGCCCGCTCGGGGTCGATGCCTGACGCGAGCAGTCCCACCGCCATCTCGCGGGTGCGCCGCGCATGCTCCGCCGGATCGTAGAAGGCGCCGGTGATGGCGTGCAGATCCACGATGCAGAAGATGCAGTCGTACTGATCCTGTAGCTCCACCCAGTTGCGCACGGCGCCGAGCCAGTTGCCGATGTGGAGCTCGCCGGTGGGCTGAATTCCAGAAAAGATGCGTGGCATGCCGCGCAAGGTATCCATCCCGGAGGGGCACCGCAAGATGCTGGCAGACTTGGACTTAGTACGCATCGCACGGGACGCCGCCCTGGCGGCTGCGGACTATATCCGGACCACGGGGAGACCCAGCGGGCCCAGCGTCTGGGACGAGAAGTCGACCCACGATTTCGTGAGCGACGTGGACCGCGGCGCCGAGGAGCTCATCCGGGAACACATCGCGCAGGCGGCTCCCGGCACACATGTCATTGGCGAGGAACTCGGACCCGAGCTCGCGCTCGCTGGCACCACCTGGATCGTCGATCCGATCGATGGCACCACGAACTTCCTGCACGGCTATCCCGCCTATGCCGTCTCCATCGCGGCTGCCATCGATGGCATTCTGGCCGCCGGCACCGTGGTGCATGTGCCCGATAGGCGCCTGTTCCACGCCGTCCGCGGGCAGGGCGCGTTCTGTAATGACGAACCGATCCACGTCTCGACGATCAGCGATCCTGGCCGGGCACTCATCGGCACCGGCTTTCCGTTCAAGGATCTGACCGACATGAATCGCTAC
Source organism: Gemmatimonadales bacterium (assembly GCA_035708725.1). Lineage (GTDB taxonomy): Bacteria > Gemmatimonadota > Gemmatimonadetes > Gemmatimonadales > GWC2-71-9 > CAMLHP01. Next base: position 8,871 of record DASTFH010000049.1, read on the forward strand.
GTCGGGCAGTTCAGGCAGGTGGCCGCCGCAACCGCGGGCATCCGCCGTCCCGGCTCGGCGGCGCTCGACCTCTGCTCCGTTGCGTCGGGCGAATACGATGCATTCTGGGAGCTAAGTCTCTCGGCGTGGGACATCGCCGCCGGTACGCTCATCGTGCGAGAAGCCGGCGGA
>DASTFH010000050.1:0-39968 GCA_035708725.1 Gemmatimonadales bacterium
GGATTACCGGGAGGCGCCATTCCGGAAGAACAGCGTGCTGTTGTTCGGGAATGAAGTGGATGGGATGCCGGCTCGAATATTGGAGAAGCACCCCGACCAGTGCTTCCGGATTCCCATGGAGGAATCGGTCAGGAGTCTCAACCTGGCCAATGCGGTGAGCATTGTGCTGTATGAGGGATTAGGGAAGACGAGGTAGGGGGCCGGCATGTGGAAGGTAGGGGCGACGCATGCGTCGCCCACACGACTCAGTTGGTCCATGATTCACGGACAACTGGCACGCTCGACAGGTGAGTGGCGGCGTAGTACGCTGAAAACCTTCCCAATCGCTCCTCGATCGTCCGTACCGTACATCGGGAGGATGCGTGAAAGCTGTACCTCGGAGTGTCCTGGCGGTCGTCCTTGCGCTGACGGCTGGTTGTGGTAGCACAGAGTCCGCCAAATCTGATTGGCGGGCGGTGCAAGACAGCTCTGCTTGGCGTGAGGTCGCCACCACGCCCGAGACTTGCAACGACTGTCTGCACTTTACTGAAATCGCCGAACTAGGGGACACGGCAGGCGACGGAATGCACAATGAATCCCACTGGGCCACGGTTGATAGCCTCGGAAATTACTGGATTGGCGACGTGGACGGGCCGAGGGTCTACGGGAGCGACGGCAGATTCAAGCATAAGGTGGGCCGCGCAGGCCAAGGACCGCTCGAGTTCGCGGCCGCCGGACCGATATTTACGGACTCGTCAGGGAATGTCCACGTTCTCGATCCCAGAAACCGACGAGAATCCGTTGTTGCTCCAGATTTCTCGCTCGTGAAAGACGGCCCGCTTCCGCCAGGCTGGGTGTACGAAGCACTGCCAATTCCCGGCACTCCGCTCTCCCTGGTCAGTGCAGTGTTTCATACGGCTGATCTCCTCGGCTATCCATTGCATATCGCGCACGGAGCGGAGCTCGTCAAGTCATTCGGCATGAAGCAGTCGGGTCTTCAGATGGTCTCGACCCTGCCATTATTGCGAAGACTGGCGATAGCGCCATCTGGCGAGTTCTTCAGCGCAGGCTACTTCGATTACGTCGTCGAGGCGTGGACGCAGCAGGGTCGCAGAATATCTGGTTGGAGGCGCCCCGGCCTGTGGAACCCGCCGCCGGATGGAGTTCCTCAACCATTGGGGCCATCGTCGCCTCCCGGCGGCCTGTTCGTCGCGATGCGCGTTGACCAAGCCGACCGTCTCTGGACGATCACATGGGTGCCGCGCGAAAACTGGAAAGACAACATGCGCGAAGTGGAGCTTCCGGATGGAACAGTTTCGTACCAACCCACGCGCGGGAACGCGTCAATGTACACGACAGCCGTCGAGGTGATTGATCTGGCTAGCGGCGAAATCCTGGCGAGGAGCGAACTAGATGAACGAGTTGAAGGCTTTCTGGGCGAGGACCGCATGTACGGGAATCGCCTCGACGAGCAGGATGTGCCGTGGCTCGTAGTGTGGACGATAACATCCAGTGGCCGATTGGCCGAGTCAGGAGGTCGGGTACCATGAGAACTGTGCTTCGCAGTGCATTTCTATTCTCGCTTCCGCTGCTGTTGTTGGCTCTTGTGAGCGGGACGGGGCACGCGCAGGCTACGACGCAAGGCGACGCACAGGCGTGCGGCATTGATTGCGTGTCCTGCGGTGCGGGGACCAACGCGTGGGTTGGGCAGGGAACCTGTATGGGCTGTCATGGGATATACAGGACCGACTATTGCCAGTACAACACTTGTCTCAAGTGCCAATTGTCTCAGAGTGATGGCGTCTCCGCGCACATGATCGCCGTCGCATTGAACGACGCCGAGACTGCAGCCCTGCCAGCAGTTGTGCGAGAATATGGCGGCCGGATGGCCATTAGCGGCACTCGCGGGTTCGTGGCCATCCAGGGAGGTTGTGATCAGAAGGGCCTACAGGTAATCGTCTTCATTCAGCCCAGTAAGGCGGCAGCGCTGAAGCGTCTGGGAGTGAAGGATCTGAAGGAGTTCCTCGAGGCCCCGCCCATCACTTGAGGCTCGGGGAGGTAATGGCGCAAGCGGCACATCCCCATTGGCGCCTATTCTGTACTGTTCTTGCGTGCATGACGGGCGTAGGCTGTTCGGCCTGTGAGACCGAGCAGCCTACGCTTTTCTTGAACGTTTCCATCGAGGCCCGCGACCAATCCGTCCTTCAAACGGGTCTTCGCGAAAGAATCGACACATTACTATCAAACCAGCTCCCGTTCATTGGGGTGCAGCGAGACATATTCACTGGTGACACGATTTCAGTCGTTCTGGCCGCGCCTACCGGTCGTGGCGTTCAGGGTGCAGCGATCCCGGAGTTCAGCCGCATCACCATCCCCGCCCAACTCGCGCTTACATGGCCGCGCGAGCACCTTGAACGGGTTCTGAGGCATGAGCTTGCTCATATCGCATTAGCAAGAGCAGTGTCATTCCGGGCATTGCCACTCTGGTTCGACGAGGGATACGCAGAGTGGTCAAGCGGGCAATTCGATTGTATGGCTCAAAGTGAGCTGCGTTCAACAGTACAAGCGCGTTTGCACAACATGGCCGACTTGCTCCAGGTCGGCGCGACCGCCGCTCCGGCGTCAGGAGCCGCAACTCGCGCAGCCTACGCTTCAACCTTCGAGTTCATATTCTACGCAAGTGGAGTTGACGGCGTTCAGCGGCTGTTCGACGACATTCGCGCACACGGTTTTGCTGCCTCATATGAGCGACTGCGATCCCATGGTTTGGATTTCGATGAACAATGGTCGAAGTTCGTGGCCCAGAGGTATGGTGATACCAGGGACTCAATGGGTCCCTGCACACCGAGCTTCTAGCTGGGCTTCGGTGCAAAACGGCCTTCATCCCTCCCGCAATGCCTCCGCAACGGGGAAGACAATCCCGCTGGCCTCTCCACACGTTAGAGCAAGATCCTTTGGTTGTCCTCACGAGATTGGGCCTTGTCGTCGGCCTCCGAAGTGTGGCGAGGCGCAAACCCAGTCATCGGCCAGGTGCACGCGACATCACAAGCCGGGTCAGGGCTCTGCGTGAGATGATCGACTTGATCCCGGCAGCCCTCGCCTCCCAGCAAATCTTTCGATTCACCCCCCTTTTTATATCCGCAACCACAGTGGTTTTTCAAGATGGATAGTGTGGATCGGAGTAGCCGTGTCTTGCGTCCCGCGTCTCGAGTCCAGCCCTTGGCCCTAACCCCATTTCCCGTATAGATTTCTGCGCCTCGCGAGAAGCATTTTCCGGGGCGCCTTTCTATTCTTCTCCTACCTGAGGACGAGTCCGAGGATATGCTCAACAAGGTGGCGGTGGTCGGTGCCGGGCATGTGGGCGCCACGGCGGCGCAGCGGCTGGCGGAAAAGAGCCTGGCCCGCGAGGTGATCCTGATCGATGTGGTCGAGGGCGTGCCGCAGGGCAAGGCGCTCGACCAGTGGCAGAGCGGCCCCATCGAGGGGTTCGACACCCGGATCATCGGGTCGCAGGGCTACGATGAAGCCAAGGACGCCGACGTCTTCGTCGTCACCGCCGGCATCGCGCGGAAGCCCGGCATGAGCCGGGACGATCTGGTCCGCACCAACGCCGGCATCGTCCGGTCAGTCGCCGAGAACATCGCCAAGGCCGCGCCCAAGTCCATCATCGTGGTCGTCTCCAATCCGCTCGACGTGATGTGCTACGTCGCCATGAAGGCGAGTGGCTTCCCGCGCGAGCGGGTGATCGGCATGGCGGGCGTGCTCGATACCGCGCGCTATCGCACCTTCCTGGCCCAGGCCATGAACGTGTCCATGGATGACATCCAGGCCATGGTCCTCGGCGGCCACGGCGACACCATGGTCCCGCTGATTTCCTACACCACCGTCTCCGGCATTCCCGTCACCCAGCTCCTGGCCAAGGACAAGTTGGACGAGATCGTGAAGCGCACCCGCGGCGGCGGCGCCGAGATCGTGGCGTTCCTCAAGACCGGCTCGGCGTACTACGCGCCCAGCGCAGCTGCCATTCAGATGGTGGAAGCCATCGCGCTTGATCGGAAACGGATCCTGCCCTGCTCGGCGTGGCTTACCGGCGAGTACGGGCTCAAGGACGTGTTCTGCGGCGTGCCCTGCAAGCTGGGCCGGAAGGGGCTCGAGCAGATTCTCGAAGTGACGCTCACCGACCAGGAAAAGACCGATCTCAAGAAGTCGGCCGAGGCCGTGCGGGAGACCCAGGCCACGGTGGACGCGCTGTAAGAGCGGGACAGGCAACCTTCAGACGAGAGGACCATGAATCCGCTGCGGTTCTACCGCTCCACCATCGGGAAGCGAAACATCATGGCGGTCACCGGCATCATCGGGATCGCCTTCCTGATCGTCCACATGGCCGGCAACCTCCAGGTCTTCGAAGGCGCGGACAAGCTCAACACCTACGCCCACTTCCTCCACGGGCCGGCCAACGAACTGCTGTGGGTGCTGCGTGTGGTGCTGATCGTGGCGGTCGTGCTTCACGTCGTGATGGCGTGGCAGGTCACCATGCGAAATCGGGCGGCCCGCCCCGTGGGCTACGAGAAGCGTGAGCCGCAGGTTTCCACGCTCGCCTCGAAAACCATGCGGTGGGGCGGAGTGCTGCTGCTGGTCTTCATCGTCTTCCACATCCTGCACTTCACCACCCGAGACATCCAGCCGGCGGGCCCGGTTGCCGACGGCGACGTGTTCGGCAATGTCGTCGGCAGCTTCCGGATCTGGTGGGTCACGGCATTCTACACCGTCGCCATGATCTTCCTGGGTCTGCATCTCTGGCATGGCGCCTGGAGCTCGGTCCGCACGACCGGGATGCGCGGTCCCTCGTCCCGGCCGCTGGTCCGGAACGTGGCTGGCGTCATCGCTCTCGTCATCGCGGTCGGATTCGCTGTCGTGCCGCTCGCTGTCTTCTTCGGATGGGTACCATGAGTATCGAACTCGACGCGAAGATTCCCGACGGCCCCATCGAGAAGAAGTGGGACCGACATCGCTTCGAGATGAAGCTGGTGAATCCTGCCAACAAGCGGAAGCACACCGTGATCATCGTCGGGTCGGGACTTGCCGGTGCCTCGGCGGCGGCCAGCATGAGTGAGCTGGGATACCACGTGAAGTGCTTCTGCTTCCAGGACTCACCGCGCCGGGCCCACAGCATCGCAGCGCAGGGGGGAATCAACGCGGCCAAGAATTACCAGAACGACGGCGACAGTGTCTATCGGCTGTTCTACGACACGGTGAAGGGCGGGGATTTCCGTTCCCGCGAGGCGAACGTGTATCGGCTGGCCGAGATCAGCGTTAGTATCATAGACCAGGCGGTGGCGCAGGGCGTGCCGTTCGCGCGGGAATACGGCGGGCTGCTGGACAACCGGTCGTTCGGCGGCGCGCAGGTCTCGCGCACGTTCTACGCCCGCGGGCAGACGGGCCAGCAGCTCCTGCTGGGCGCGTACCAGGCGCTGGAAAAGGAAGTGGCGCGAGGCGGTGTGGAGATGTACCCGCGCACCGAAATGCTGGATCTCGTGGTGGTGGACGGCCGCGCCCGCGGCATCATCGTCCGTGACCTGGTGACTGGCGAGATCTCGGCCCATGCCGGCGACGCGGTCGTGCTTGGCACTGGTGGCTATGGCAACGTGTTCTACCTCTCCACCAATGCCAAGGGCTCCAACTGCACCGCCATCTGGCGCGCATACAAACGCGGTGCGGCGTTCGCCAATCCCTGCTACACCCAGATTCATCCCACCTGCATTCCGGTGAGCGGACATCATCAGTCCAAGCTCACGCTGATGAGCGAATCCCTGCGGAACGACGGGCGCGTCTGGGTGCCGAAGAAAAAGGGCGACACCCGGCCGCCCAACGAGATTCCGCACGACGAGCGGGATTACTACCTCGAGCGCCGCTATCCCAGCTTCGGCAACCTTGTTCCCCGTGACGTGGCGTCTCGTGCCGCCAAGGAGCAGTGCGACAGCGGTCACGGCGTGGGCCCGGGCGGCTACGGCGTCTATCTCGATTTCCATGACGCCATCCAGCGCCTCGGCGAGGACAAGATCCGCGAGCGCTACGGCAACCTCTTCGAGATGTACGAGCGGATCACCGATGAGGATCCGTACAAGGTGCCAATGCGGATCTATCCGGCGGTCCATTACACGATGGGTGGGCTGTGGGTGGACTACAATCTCATGAGCACGGTGCCCGGGCTCCATGTGATCGGCGAGGCCAACTTCTCTGACCATGGTGCCAACCGGCTGGGCGCCAGCGCGCTGATGCAGGGGCTGGCCGACGGGTACTTCGTGATTCCCATGACGATCGGCAATTACCTGGCGCAGACGCCGGCCGCCGATCTCGACCAGGAGCATCCTGCGTTTGTGGACGCGCTCGCTCAGGTCAGGGAACGCACCCGGAAGCTGCTGGCGGTCAACGGCAGCCGCAGCGTCGATTCCTTCCACCGTGAGCTCGGCCAGATCATGTGGGACAAGTGCGGCATGGCGCGCACCGCGGAGGGATTGTCGGAGGCGCTGGAGCAGATTCCGCTGCTGCGTGAGCAGTTCTGGAAGGATGTCCGGGTGCTGGGGAGCGGAGAGGAGCTGAACCAGTCGCTGGAAAAGGCTGGCCGGGTAGCTGATTTCCTGGAGCTGGCGGAGCTGATCTGCCGCGACGCACTGCACCGGAACGAGTCGTGCGGCGGACACTTCCGTGTCGAATACCAGACCCCAGACGGCGAAGCGCTCCGCGATGACGAGCACTTCGCCTATGTGGCGGCGTGGGAATACACCGGCGACGGGCACGTGCCGGAGCTGCACAAGGAGCCGCTCACGTTCGAGCACGTGCACCTGGCACAACGGTCATATAAGTAGCCCGCGGTATGCAAGGGCAACGCCATGGCTTTGTCCATGCACCGGCCGCGAATTACAACGGAGAACGGATGAATCTCACCCTGCACGTCTGGCGTCAGGCCAATACCCAGGCAAAGGGCCGGCTGGAAACCTACCAGGCCCGCGACATCTCGCCCGACATGTCGTTCCTCGAGATGCTCGATATGGTGAACGAAGGGCTCATCGCGGCAGGCAAGGAGCCGATCGCCTTCGATCATGACTGCCGAGAAGGCATTTGTGGCATGTGCTCGCTCATGATCAACGGCGTGGCGCACGGCCCCATGAAAGGCACCGCCACCTGCCAGCTGCACATGCGCAGCTTCACGGACGGTGATACGATCCTCATTGAGCCATTCCGGGCTCGGGCCTTTCCGGTCATCAAGGATCTCTGCGTCAACCGCTCCGCCTTCGATCGCATCATCGCGGCCGGTGGCTATATCTCCGCGCGTACAGGCAGCGCGCCGGATGGCAACGCCATTCCGGTGCCCAAGCATGACGCCGATCGTGCCATGGATGCGGCCGCCTGCATTGGCTGCGGCGCCTGCGTGGCGGCGTGTCCCAATGGCTCGGCATCGCTCTTTACCGCGGCCAAGATTTCGCACCTGGGGCTCCTGCCGCAGGGGCAGGCCGAACGGCGCCGGCGGGCCGCCCGGATGGTCGAGCAGATGGATGCGGAAGGATTCGGCGGGTGCAGTCTGTACGGTGAATGCATGGAAGCGTGTCCCAAGGAGATCAGCATCGACTTCATCACCCGGATGAATGCCGATTACCTCCGCTCCGCCCTCACCGCAGGCGAGCCGTCTCCCTGAGGTACGCCAACCTGGCGGCGGCGGTACTGCTGTGCGCTGCCGGCACGGCCTCGGCCCAGTCGACCGATGAAATCGTCATCGGTGCATCAGCTACTCCTGCCTTTACGCACATCCTGCCGGCACCGGGCCCCGAGGGCACCGTCAACCAGCTGAACGTCGTGGCTCCATGGGTCATGGTGGACGCCTCGACGTTCAATGGCCAGCTTCGCCTCAGCGGCATGGCCAACCTCGAGGGCCTGACCATCCCCGACGGCGTGCCGAGCATGGGCGCATGGGGTGAGGGATTCGTGGACCGTCGCCATCCCCACACCTATGCGCACGAGCTCATGCTCACCGGGAAGCAGTATTTCTCCGAGGAGACGGTAAACGGAGCATCCTTTGCCATGGGCAAGGGCTTCGCGCCGTTCGGCAGTGATGACCCGATGGTGCGGCCATTTCTGTCCTACCCTGTCAATCATCATCTCGCGCAGATCCTTGAGCGGCTCGTTGCCGTCGTCGCGCTCCGCGCGGGGCCGGTCATCGCGGAAGCGGGCGTGTTCAACGGTGATGAGCCCACCGGCCCCGATGACTGGCCTGAGCTTTCGCGCTTTGGCGACAGCTGGTCGGGGCGGCTCACGCTGCTTCCGGTGGATGGCGTGGAAGTCCAGGGCTCCTACGCGGAGGTGAAGTCGCCGGAGCACGAGGGCGGACAGGGCCTGGACCAGACGAAGTGGAGTACCAGCGCGCGATTCGAGCGACCCACCACGATCGGCGAGGCCTATGGGATGATTGAATGGGCGCGCACGGAGGAGGGCGGCGAGGTGTTTGCCTATCACGGCGTCCTGGCCGAGGCGGCGCTGCATGGCCGGACACTGGGGCTCGCGTATCGATTTGAGCGCACCGAGCGCCCGGAAGAGCAGCGCGCGGAAGAGCCATTCCGGACCGTGCGCCCGCAGCTCGACAATTCGATCCTCGGACGGAGCCGCTGGTCCATCCATACGATCGCGCTTGACGCCGTGCTCGCCGACGACTGGCCGGGGCTCAAGGTGGCGCCGTTCGTGGAATTGTCGGCGGGCCGGGTCCGGTCACTGACGCCGGCAAGCTTCGACCCGGTGGCGATCTATGGACGCGACACGTTCTGGAGCATCACCGCCGGTGTGCGCATCGGCCTCGGCATGCGTCTCCATCGCATGGGACGCTACGGCGTGGCCCTGCCGGAAATGCCGGCGCGCGATGCCAGCCCACACCACGAGATGATGCATTGACACGCTGGCCGGCTGCCGCCGCCCTGCTCGCGCTCGCTGTCTCCGCCTGCAGCGATTCCGCTGGACCGACGCCCAACCCGACCCCGACCGCCGTTGCGGCCTTCGATGGGAATAATCAGCAGGCCTTGGTGGGGACTGCTCTCGCCCAGCCACTTCGGGTCAGGGTCACTGATGCGGACGCCGACCCTGTCGCCGGCGTGACCGTGACGTGGAGCGTGGCGGAAGGCGGTGGCAGCGTGTCTCCCGCGTCGTCCGTGACCGACACCGACGGCATTGCCGCGACGACATTCACCCTCGGCGGGCAGAGCGGAACGCAGCGCGCCGAGGCTTCGGTGACCGGGCTGGCGGAATCGCCCGTTGTCTTCACTGCGACGGCCATGGCGGCCGCCAGCGACGATATCACGCTGGTGGCCACGGTGCCCATTCCCGCCAACTACGGCATGCACGACACCTACGTGCGCGACGGCCTCGCCTTTGCCTTCGCGTGGAACACGGGCCTGCGGATCTATGATGTGGGGATCGGCATGGCAGGCGGGTCACCAGCCGCGCCCGCGCTGGTCGGCTCACTCGTGACGAACGGCTCGGTGGACGCCACCGATCCGAGTGCCCACAACGGGTGGTGGTTCCACAACCCTGTCACCAACGAAGCGCGCTATCTCTTCGTGGGCCAGGAAGGGCCGGGGGGCATTGGCACCAGCAGCCGAGGCGACATCCATGTCGTCGATGTATCCGACCTGGCCCATCCGGTGGAGGTGGCATTCTTCCATCATGGGCCGGTGGATGGCCAGCCGGCCGGCGTCCACAATTTCTGGATGGATGAACAGCACGCAATCCTCTATGCCGCCTACTATAACGCGGGCGTCGTGGCGCTGGATGTGTCCGGCACGCTGAGCGGCGATCTCTCGGATCGCCTGATCGCCGAAATCCGGCCCGGCGGTGCGGGAAACACGTACACCTGGGGCGTCATGTTGGCGGAGGATGGCTCACTCTATACCTCCGACATGCTCAGCGGATTCTGGCACCTGCAGCTCGAGAATGGCGAGTTCAGCGTGCTGGGCGGAGGGAATAACGTGGCGCAGCAGTTCACATCCGACCTATGGGTACATGCGGGAGTGGGTTACAGCGGCACCTGGGGAACTCGTACCTTGCCGGGCAACGAGGTGAAAGTCTGGAACCTCGGCTCAGGGAACCCAGTCGCGGCTACGCCGGTCGCGATCCAGGATGTCCGGACCATCAGCGATCTGCAGGTGAGCGACGACGGCACCTGGATGGCGGTGACGACCGAATATGGCGCGGGAGCGGGGCTGTACCTCTACTCACTGGCCAGCCCGCTAGCGCCGGCGTTGCTGGCGAGCTATCCGGTGGCGTCGCCATCGGGTGGCCTGCACACCGGAACGATCGCAACCATCAATGGCCGGGATTACGTCTTTGCCGCGCGGGATCCGTTACCGGAAGGCCCGGCGATGATGGTGTTCGATGTGACGGCAGCGGTGCGGTAGGGGCACAACGCGTTGCGCCCCCACCGCACCTCACATTCATCCGCCCTCTCACGGCCCCGCCACCCACACATCATTTCGCTGGTTCATGTCGTGGAACCAGTCTGTGCCCCAGAGCTGCGCCCTGACCACCGGCTTCGGCGTCGTGACATCGGTGGTGAAGGTGTTGCCAAAATACCAGATGTCGACCGGCAGCTTGACCCGCTGGGTGCTGCTGTCGGCGAGGGTGAGGGTAAGCTCGACCGGCATGACTTGCGGCCCGAGGTTGTTCAGCGTGATGGAGACGTTGTTGGTGCCCGCCGAGTCGGGAGCCTGCTGTATGCCGGCGATCGCCTGGTCGAGACCCGCCGCCGAGTAGAACCAGCCCTTCCAGAACCAGCTCAGGTCGCGCCCCGACATGTCTTCCATGGTCCGGAAGAAATCGGCGGGCGTTGGGTGCTTGAACGCCCAGCGCCTGGTGTATTCGGCAAACGCCTTGTCGAACACCTCCGGACCCAGGACGTGGTTCCGGAGGGCGAGAAGCGCGATCGAGGGCTTCACGTACGCGAGCTCGCCGAGGTTGTTGCTGTTGCGGTAACGGTTGGCGGCCGTCATGATCGGCTGGGCCGTCGCCTGCTGATCCAGCGCCATCACGAACTGTTCCTCGCCGGCGCGCACGCGCGAGTCATCCCGCGTGAAGTAGTCCTCTTCCGAGAACGTGTTGATGAAGGTGTTGAACCCCTCGTCCATCCACGCATAGAGGCGCTCGTTCGAGCCCACCACCATGGGGTACCACATGTGGCCGATCTCGTGCGTCACGACGTTGTAGAGATCTTCCCGGGAATCGCTGTGCGTTTCCATGGCGACCATCGGGTATTCCATGCCGGAGATCGGCCCCTCCACCGCGGAAATCTGCGGGTAGGGATACGGCAGCCAGCGCTTGCTGTATTCCTCGATGGAGAACGCCGCCATCTTCGCGGCTTCGTGCCACAGGTCCTGCGCGCCGGGCCGGTAGTAGGCGAACGCGTAGTGCCCATCATAACCCTTGCCATCCCAGAGGAACTCGGGGGAGGCGGCCCATGCCACGTCCCGCACGTTCTTCGCGGAGAATCGCCAGGTGAGCGTGCCGGTTCTCTTCGGCCGGGCTGAGCCATTGGCCAGCTCGGCTTCGGTCACGATGTGCACCGTGGTATCGCTGGTCCGCGCGGCTGCCAGCCGTGCGCGTGTCTGTGCCACGAGCACTTCGGTTGGGTTGGTCACCAGCCCGGTGCCTGCCACGATGTAGCCGGCGGGTACTGTCACCGCGTAGTCGAAATCGCCGTACTCGAGGTAGAACTCGCCCTGGCCCTGATACTGGTCGGTGTTCCAGCCGCGCACGTCGTCGTAGACCGCCAGCCGCGGATACCACTGCGCCAGTTCGTACAGGCTTCCGTCGCGTCCCATCCGGTCCGCGCCGTGTTCCGGAATGTTGAAGGCAAAATCGAGCGAGATGACCGTGGTGGCGCCCGGTGCGAGCTCGGAGGCCAGCTCGATGTACATCATTGTGTCATCGACCCGCCCGCTCAGAGGCTTGCCCGCAGGCGCCTTGCCCTTGGCCGGCGCCGGAGTGCCCTGGGTCATGTTGGTGACTGTAAAGCCGCCGTCAAAATCCCGCCCGCCGAAGCGTGAGCCGGCCGGAAACATCAGCGACCCGGTGGATCCGTGCTTGAACAGGTTCTGGTCGAGCTGCATGTAGATGTGGCGGAGCGGCAGCGGCGAGTTGTTCTGGTACGTAATCCGCTCGTGGCCCGAGAGTCGCTTGGCCGCCGTATCGAGCGTCGCCGTGATGTTGTAGGAAACTTTCTGCTGCCAGTAGTTCGGTCCCGGCCGCCCGTCCGCAGTCCTGATGAGGTCGCCCGGCCGCAGGTGCAGGTGGGCGAATATGCCGGTATCGAGCACGGCCGCGTGGATCGTGCTGGGTGCGGCGGCACGCGTGGGTTGCTGCGCGCCGGCCACGGTGGCAAAGAGAACGGCTACGCCGGTGAGAGCGATGGTGCGCATACGTCCTTCCTGGAAAGGCCGCGCGCCGGGGGCGCGGCCAGCTCAGCTCAGAGGCGGGGCAGGGTGACTCCCTGCTGTCCCTGGTACTTGCCCTTCTTGTCCCGGTAGCTGGTCTCGCAGATGTCGTCGTCATCCGCCTCGAAGAAGAGCACCTGGCAGATGCCCTCATTGGCATAGATGCGGGCGGGCAGCGGCGTGGTGTTGCTGATTTCGAGGGTAACGTGGCCTTCCCACTCCGGCTCGAATGGGGTGACGTTGGTAATGATGCCGCAGCGGGCGTAAGTGGACTTCCCCACGCAAATGGTGAGCACATTTCTCGGAATTCGGAAATATTCCACCGACCGGGCCAGGGCAAAGCTGTTGGGTGGGACGATGCAGATCTCACCCTCGAACTCCACGAAGCTGCGGGCGTCGAATTCCTTGGGATCGACCACCGCCGAGAGCACGTTGGTGAAGATCTTGAATTCCGGGGCGACCCGCATGTCGTAGCCGTAGGACGACACGCCGTACGAGATGGCGCGGCGGCCCTTGGCATCCACGTCCCGCACCTGCTGTTCCTCGAACGGCTCGATCATCCGGTGTTGACGCGCCATTCGGCGGATCCAGCGGTCGGATTTGATGGACATCGGGGTCCTCGACTCGGGTCTGGGCGGTCGGTGAGGCGGGGAATATAGCCGGTCCGGTAACGGCATGTGACGTCGGGGCTTGGGTTGAATCGGCCCCGGGGCCGGTGTAGATTCGGGAGGCTTCTTGTGAAAATTCTCACGAACGGGCCCATGCTTCAGCCCTATATTCCCATCCTGCTGTTGTTCGCCTTCGTGATCGCCAACGCGATTCTCATGCTTGGCTTGTCACATGTGCTGTCGTGGTACCGGCCGACTCCGGTCAAGCAGGCACCGTACGAGTCGGGCATGCCGGTACTGGGCGACGCCCGCGAACGCTTCTCGATCAAGTTCTATCTCGTCGCGATGATGTTCATCATCTTCGACATCGAGACGGTCTTCATGATTCCGTGGGCCGTGGCGTTCCAGCAGCTTCGCGACATCGCCGGACTGCTCATCGTCGAGATGCTGGTCTTCGTGGTCATCCTGGCGGTGGGCTACATCTATATCTGGAAACGGGGGGCACTCGAATGGGATTGAGCAATCCCGGCCGGGTGGACGCCGGCACCACCATGTCCATCGCCTCACCCAACTGGGTGACCACGCGGCTGGACTTCCTCACCAACTGGGCCCGCGCCAATTCCCTGTGGCCCATGCCCTTCGGCACCGCCTGCTGCGCCATCGAGTACATGGCCACCGCGGCGAGCCGCTTCGACATCGCCCGGTTCGGCATGGAGCGCCAGAGCTTCTCGCCCCGCCAGGCGGATGTGCTGATCTGCGCCGGGCGGCTGCCATTCAAGCTCGCGCCGGTCATTCGCCGGATCTGGGACCAGATGCCCCAGCCCAAGTGGTGTATTTCGATGGGCGCATGCGCGTCGACCGGCAACATCTTCGACAATTATTCGATGGTGCAGGGCATCGACACCATCATTCCGGTGGACGTCTATGTGCCCGGTTGCCCGCCCCGGCCGGAGGGGCTGCTCTACGGCATTCTCCTCTTGCAGAAGAAGATCAAGGGCGAATCCGTGGCTGACCCCACGCTGCGCGACGAGCAGCTGGTGGGCCCCGACGGCTTGTTCCTGCCGCCCGAGCGCATTGACGAGCTCTCGGAGCCGTTCGGCAACTCGGTGTCGCAGACCCGCTCCTCATGACGGCCGCTCCCACCGCACCCGCACTGGCGGAGTCGCCCTCGGTCGCGGCCCTTCACGCCCGGTTCGGCGTTGCCATCGAGCGGGTGGAAGTCTCGTGCGGCGATACCATCATCTACGTTTCGCGTGACCGCGCCCACGACATCCTGCAGTGGCTCAAGGATGATCCGGGCCAGCAGTTCGGCTACCTGACCGACCTGACCGCGGTGGATTACCGCGATCCCGAGCGGCCGCTGGAAGTGGTGTATCAGCTCCGTTCGTTGCGTCGCAAGGCGGACCTGCGCATCAAGGTCGCCCTGCCGGATGAGGACCAGCTCGAGGTGCTGAGCGTGTGGGATCTCTGGAAAGGAGCCAACTGGCTCGAGCGCGAGGTGTTCGACATGTTCGGCGTGCGCTTCACCGGACATCCCGATCTTCGGCGCATCCTGATGTGGGAGACCTACGCCGAGGGATATCCGCTGCGGAAATCGTTCCCGTTGCGCGGGCACTTCAGCCGGGCGGAGCAGACCCGGCAGGCGCTCGCGGCCAATCCCGAAGCGCATTACTCGCTCGAGGAGCTGTCCATTGCCGAAGCGTTCGGGGAACTGCCGAAGGACATGCAGGAGCGGCTCGCCCGGGGCGAGCGGGGGTTCCTGAAGTGAGCGGCACACGCACCGTCGAGATGTCGCTCGCGACGCCCGGCCTCGACGCCGACGGACGGGTACAGCGCGTGGCGCTGGGGCTGGCGGGCGACATGGCCGGCGATTTCGATGAAGAATTCGGCGCGGAACACCTGCTGGTCAACATCGGGCCGCAGCACCCGGCCACGCACGGGGTGCTGCGCCTCGTGCTGGAGCTCGAGGGCGAGACGGTCAAGCGCTGCATTCCGCACGTTGGCTATCTCCACTCCGGGTTCGAGAAGCAGGGCGAGTATCGCACCTACAACCAGATCATCGCGCTGACCGATCGTACCGACTACCTGGCGCCAATGGCCAACAACGTCTGCCTGGCCATGGCAGCCGAGAAGCTGATGGGCATCGAGATCACCGAGCGCTGCCGGATCCTGCGGGTGATTGCCTGCGAGATGAGCCGGGTCATCTCGCACCTGGTCTGGCTGGGCACCACGGGCATCGATCTCGGCGCCTACACCCCGTTCCTCTGGTCGTTCCAGGAGCGTGAGCGGGTCTACAACCTCCAGGAAGCGTGGACCGGCGCTCGGCTCACCCCGAGCGTCACCCGCGTCGGCGGCATGATGGCCGATATTCCGGCGGGCTGGGAGGACGGCCTCCGCGAGTTCTGCCGGACCTTCCCCAAGACGCTGCGGGAAGTGGACACCATGTTCACCCGCAATGCCATCTGGTGCGGGCGGACGCAGGGCGTGGGCGTGCTCACCTACGACGAAGCCATCAATTACTCGATGAGCGGCCCGATGCTCCGGGCCAGCGGCGTTGACTACGACGTGCGCAAGGACCGGCCCTACCTCGGCTACGAGACGTACGACTTCGACGTGCCGATTGGCGAACACGGCGACGTGTACGACCGGTACCGGGTGCGGATGGAGGAGATGGCGCAGTCGGTGCGCATCATGGAGCAGGCGCTCGACCGGCTGAAGCCAGGGCCCATCAATGTGGACGACCCCCGTGTCATCCTGCCGCCCAAGTCCCGCACGATGGGTGACATGGAAGCGATGATCTATCACTTCAAGCAGGTCATGGAAGGTGTCAAGCCGCCCGCCGGCGAGGCCTACATGGGGATCGAGAACCCCAAGGGCGAGCTGGGCTACTACATGGTTTCCGACGGGACGGCCAAGCCGGTGCGCTGGCGCATCCGGCCACCCGCCTTCATCAACCTGTCGGCCCTGCCCAAGATGTGCGAGGGCGCCCTGCTGGCCGACGTGATCGCCATCAACGCGAGCGTGGACATCGTCATGGGCGAGGTGGACCGATGAGCGTCACCGTTCACGGAGAGGAAGCCTACGAGCCGGTGTTCACCGGCGAGACGCTCGCGGCGCTCGAGCGCAAGTACGCCGAATATCCGACGAAGCAGGCCCTGCTCCTGCCGGCGCTCTGGATGGTGCAGGAGAAGCGAGGCTGGATCAGCGAAAAGGCGATCGGCGAGGTGGCCCAGGTGCTGGGGCTGACGCCGGCCCTGGTGAAGGGTGTCGTGACGTTCTACACGATGTACCACACCCATCCGGTGGGGAAGTATTTCATCCAGGTGTGCACCACATCGCCTTGTGGGCTGTGCGGAGCGGAGGAAACGCTGAAGGCGCTGCTGCTCCACACCGGCTGCGGCGAGCTCGGCGCGACCAGCCCCGATGGCCGCTTCACCGTCATCGAGGTGGAATGCCTCGGTGCCTGCGGATTCGCGACCCCGGTGATGGTGAATGACGAGTTCATCGAGAGTGTCGCGCCCGAGACCGTGCCCGCCCTGCTCGAGAGGTACCGGTAATGGGATATCCTCACCCGAGCCATCCCAGGGAAACGGTGGTGCTGTCACGGTACTTCGGCGACCCCGAAGCGCGCACGTACGACGGCTGGGTCAAGCGCGGCGGCTATGAGGCGCTGCGCAAGGCGCTTGGCATGGACCGGAGCGCCATCATCGAGGAAGTGAAGGCGTCCGGGCTCCGCGGGCGTGGGGGTGCCGGCTTCCCGACCGGGCTGAAGTGGAGCTTCATGCCGAAGGACGACGGCAAGCCGCATTTCCTGGTCTGCAACGCCGACGAATCCGAGCCCGGCACGTTCAAGGACCGCGAGATCATGCGCTGGACGCCCCACGCACTCATCGAGGGCTGTGCCATCGGCGCCTACGCGATCCAGGCCGAGCGCTGCTACATCTACATCCGCGGCGAGTTCACGGAGCCGTGGGCGGTGATGAGCCGGGCGGTGGAAGAGGCCTACGCCCAGGGCATCCTGGGCGGGAATGCCTGCGGCAGCGGCAGGCGCGTGGACATCACGCTCCATCGTGGCGCCGGCGCCTACATTTGCGGCGAAGAAACCGCGATGCTCAACTCGCTGGAGGGGAAGCGCGGCAACCCACGGGTCAAGCCGCCATTTCCGGCACAGGCGGGCGCGTTCGGGCTGCCCACAACCGTGAACAACGTGGAAACGCTGGCCGCCGTGCCGCACATCCTGAATCGCGGCGCCCAGTGGTACAAGGGCCTGTGCCTCGGGAACCCCAAGAGCACCGGGACCAAGCTGATGTCGGTGTGCGGCCACGTGCAGCGCCCCGGCAACTACGAGATCACCATGGGTACGCCCATGAAGGATCTCATCTATGACATGTGCGGCGGCATGCGCGATGGCCGCAAGCTCAAGGCCGTCATTCCAGGCGGCTCCTCGGTGCCCATCCTCACCGCCGAAGAGGCGGAGGCCTGCGTCACCGACTATGAGGGCGTGGTCGAGGCCGGCTCCATGCTGGGCTCCGGCGGGATGATCGTCATGGACGACACCACCGACATGGTTTACCAGATCTGGCGGCTGGCCCGGTTCTACGCCCATGAGAGCTGCGCCCAGTGCACCCAGTGCCGTGAGGGCACCGGGTGGACCACGCGCATCCTCGGCCGCATTCTCGCGGGCGAGGGCAAGCAATCCGATTACGAGCTGCTGCTGGATCTTTCGAAGAACATGACGGGCACGACGATCTGCGTGCTCAGCGATTCCTGCGCGGTGCCGATCGTCAGCGGCATCCAGAAGTTCCGCAGCGAATTTGAAGCTTATATCCGCCGCGAACGCGAGCCGGCGCTCGCGCTCGGGCCTGCGTGAGGTGACATGAGCCAGGAAATGGTGACCGTCACGATTGACGGCATCGCCGTGTCCGTGCCGAAGGGTACGACCATCATCGAAGCCGCCAAGCAGGCCGGTGTGCTCGTGCCCCATTACTGCTACCACCCGTCACTCCCGGCGCCCGCGGTCTGCCGGATGTGCCTGGTGGAAGTGGAAAAGGCGCCCAAGCTGATGCCGGCCTGCGTCACCACCGTTGCCGATGGCCAGGTGGTGCACGTCCAGAGCGAAAGGGCGCTGGAGCAGCGGAAGGGAGTCCTCGAGTTCCTGCTCATCAACCACCCGCTCGATTGCCCCATCTGCGACCAGTCGGGGGAGTGCGAGCTGCAGGACTACACCTTCCAGGAAGGCCGCGCGGCGACGCGCTACACGCCGGACTTTGCCAAGCGCTACAACCCCGTGGAAGACTTCGGGCCGGACATCCTCTATGTGCCCAACCGGTGCATTCTGTGCACCCGCTGCGTCCGCTTCATGAGCGACGTGGCACAGGAGGCCACCCTCAATGTGAGCGAGCGCGGCGACCGCGCATTTATCGGAATCGCCGAGGCCGAGCGGCTCGACCATCCCTGGTCGGGCAACGTGGTGGATCTCTGCCCGGTGGGTTCGCTCCTGTCCAAGGATTTCCTGCACAAGGCGAGAGTCTGGGACCTCGACAAGACCGGCAGCATCTGCCCGGGCTGCACCCAGGGCTGCAACATCACGATCGACATGCGCGACGAGGCGGTGGTGCGCCTCAAGCCCCGGCCCAACATGGACGTGAATCGTCACTTCATGTGCGACCACGGCCGGCTGGACTATCGCTGGATGAACCGGGGCGACCGGGTCGAGGCGCCGCTGGTGCGGAACGGCGCCGGCGCCACCGCCGCAGCGGATTGGGATCATGCGCTGGATGCTGCCGGCGCGCTCTTGCAACAGGCCGGTGGCCGCGCCGTCATCCTGGCCTCAGGGCGTGCGTCGCTGGAATCGCTCGGGCTGGTGCGGAAACTGGTGAGCAGTTTCGACGTCACGGCGGCGGTCAAGGTACCGCTGGGTGACGAGGCGCCGCTGGCCGGCATTCCAGGCCTTGCGCTTCGCCGCGAGCGGGTGCCCAATCTCGATGGCGCACGGCTGCTCGGATATACCGCCGAGTGGGATGCCGCGGTCGAGGCGGCGCGGACGGCAGCCGTCGTCGTGGTGCTCGACGCCGATCTCTCCGCAGGGGAGGCGAACGCCCTCTCGGCTGCGACCGGGAAGGTGATTGCGTTCTCGACGCTGATCGCCGACTGGCACGAGCAGGCAGCCGTTGTCCTGCCGGTAACCACAATGGTGGAAGAGACCGGCGTCTACATCAATCGCGACCAGCGGGCGCAGCGCTTCCAGCAGGCCAAGGCGCCGCCGGCCATGGCGCGACCGGCCTGGTGGGCCGCGGGCGAGATCCTGGCGGGGCAGGGCCCCGATGCGGATGCGCCGGCATCGGCCGCCGAGGCGTTCGCGATGGTGGCGCGTGACGTGGCGTCACTCGACGGCCTCACCCACGACGCGCTCGGGTGGAGTGGGCGGTCGCTGAAGAACGGGGCGGGGGTGCACGCATGACGCCGGAAATGAAGGGCTTTCTGCTCCTCTCCATCATCAAGCTGATCGTCGTCTTCACCGTGGTGATGGTGGGCGTGGCCATGCTCACGCTCATGGAGCGGAAGGTGTCGGCCTGGATGCAGAACCGGCGGGGCCCCAACCGGGTCGGCTGGGCCGGGCTCCTGCAGCCGGCGGCCGATGGACTGAAGAACATCCTCAAGGAAGAGACCATGCCCGCGCAATCCAGCCGCGGACTCTTCCTCCTGGCGCCAGCGCTCTCGTTCATTCCCGCGCTGATGCTGAGCGCGGTCATCCCGTTCGCCGCGCCCTTGAACCTCCACTTCGATTTCACGCTTGGCCCGCTGGGCCGGTTTGTCCATCATGGGGCGGTGCCCATGGTGGTGGCCGACCTGCCGATCGGCTTCCTGTTCGTCCTCTCGATCAGCTCGATGGGCATCTACGGGATCGCGCTCGCGGGCTGGGCCTCGAACAGCAAGTACAGCCTGCTGGGCGGGCTCCGGGCCAGCGCGCAGATGGTCAGTTACGAAGTGGCCATGGGGATGAGCCTCATCCCGGTGCTCCTGCTCAGCGGCAACGTCTCATTCTCCGAGATCATCGCGGGCCAGCACACGCTCTGGTACGTGTTGCCGCTGTTTCTCTCGTTCTTCCTCTTCCTCGTCGCCGGGTTTGCGGAGACCAACCGGCTGCCGTTCGACCTGCCGGAAGCGGAGTCGGAGCTGATCGCCGGCTACCACACCGAATACAGCGCCATGAAGTTCTCGATGTTCTTCATCGCCGAGTATGCCAATGTGGTGACGGTCAGCGCGATGGTGGCGACGCTGTTCTTCGGCGGCTGGGATGTCCCATTCACGCACTGGGACGAGTCGGGCACCTGGCTCGCCGTGCTGGTGAGCGGCCTCTTCTTCTTCGTCAAGACGTTCTTCTGGATCTTCTTCATCATGTGGATCCGGTGGACGCTCCCGCGCTTCCGCTATGACCAGCTCATGGCGCTGGGCTGGAAGGTGATGATCCCGCTGGCCCTCGGCTACATCATGCTCACGGCCGTCGCCATCTGGGTGCTTGATGCCGTCCTCGGGATCTCCCCCCAGCTGGTCCGGATGGGGCTGCTTACCCTCATGAACCTGATCATCGCGGTCTGGGTCTTCCGGCTGCTGGACCGCGGCGCGATCATCTCCGGCTCCGAGTCGCGCCGCTTCCGCATCCAGGCGGCCAAGGCGACGGCCAACGCAACTCTCGTCGGGCGCGGGAACGCGCCGGTGGCTGGCTGATGGCAATAGGCGTCAAGGTCATGAAGCGCCCGGAGACGGAAGTCAGCTACATCCGGGCCACGCTCAAGGGGCTGCGCCTCACCTTCAAGCACATGTTCGAGACCAAGGTGACGATGCAGTACCCCGAGGAGAAGGCGACGCGCGATGAGCGCGGCGCCTGGGCGCTCTCGCCGCGCTGGCGGGGCACGCACCGGATGCTCACCGACGAACAGGGCCGCTCCAAGTGCGTGGCTTGCGGGCTCTGCCCCCAGATCTGTCCCTCCAACTGCATCAAATTGGTGCCGGGCGAGGATGAGGAGGGCAACCGCTATCCCCTCATCTACGAGATCGACGAGTTCCGGTGCATCTTCTGCGGCTATTGCCAGGAAGTCTGCCCGGAGGAAGCGATCCACGTGGGCCAGCACTATGAAAACTCGGAGTACAGCCGGTCCCGGCATGTCTACGACCTGGAGCGGCTGCACGCGCAGACCCATGCGGTCTCGACGCTCTGGGACCCCTCCGATCCGGCGGGGGAGTGATGGCCACGTTCATCTTCTACCTCTTTGCCGTGGCAGCGGTGATCGGCGCAGCACTCTGCGTGGTGCAGCGAAGCGCGGTGGCCTCGGCCATGTGGCTCATGTCCACCATGTTTTCGCTCGCGGCGTTGTTCATCTTCCTGCACGCCGAGCTGCTCGGAATCCTGCAGATCCTGGTCTATGTGGGCGCGGTGCTGGTGCTCTTCCTGTTCGTGGTCATGCTGCTCAACCTGGATCGTGAGGCGCGCGATGTCCGCGGGCCTGGCGGTGTGGGTGCCGCGATCGCCATCGGCGGACTGCTGCTGGTGGAGCTGATCGCCCTCTGGCGCTACACGCCGGAGCGGATCGTCACGGAGCTGGCCCGCCTTCCGGCCGGCATGACCGTCACGCTGCCGGCCAAGTCCGCGGTGGAAGTGGCGGTGAGCCAGCAGGGCGTTGTGGGCGCCCTGGCGGAGCCGATGTTCCGCACCTACCTGATCCCGTTCGAGATCACCTCGCTCCTGCTGCTCACGGCACTCGTCGGTGCCGTGGTGCTGGCCAAGCGGAGGATCTGATGCTCCAGTCGTCGTTCATCGGGCCGTCGCTGGCGCTCAGCGCCATCCTGTTCAGCATCGGCGTGGCCGGCGTCCTGCTGCGCCGCAACGCAATCATTGTGTTCATGTGCGTTGAGATCATGCTCAACGCGGTGAACCTGGCCTTCATCGCTTTGGCGCAGTTGCATGGCGTCGGTGGTCAGATCATGGTCTTCTTCGTCATGACCGTGGCTGCCGCCGAGGCCGCCGTCGGGCTCGCGATCATTCTTGCCATCTTCCGCCATCGGCAATCGGTGGACCTCCAGAACACCAACCTGCTCAAGGGCTGATGACGCTTTCCCTCCTGGCCCAGGCCGGCGACTCGGCAAGTCCTGGCGGCGCAATCGGCTGGCTCTGGCTGACGATCGCGCTGCCGCTGGCCGGCTTCCTGATCAACGGCTGGCTGTCGGTGCGCCGCTCGCGGACAAAGGCGGTCGTGTCGTTCGTTGGCCCGGCGGTGCTGTTCGGCGCCTTCGCGGTCTCGCTCGCGGCCTTCATCCAGCTGCAGGGCCTTCACGCGGAGGCGCCCATCGTGCAGCCGCTGTGGAGCTGGATGCCGGTGGGCAACTTCCAGATTGACTTCGCGCTCCAGTACGACCAGCTCTCCGCCATCATGCTGCTGGTCATCACCGGGGTGGGCAGCCTCATTCACCTCTACAGCGTCGGCTACATGCGGAGCGACGAGGGCTATGCACGCTACTTCGCATACCTGAATTTCTTCGTGGTGGCAATGCTGGTGCTGGTGCTGGGCTCCAGCTACCCGGTGCTGTTCATCGGCTGGGAGGGTGTGGGCCTCGCGTCGTACCTGCTCATCGGCTTCTGGTTCGGCGACAAGGCCAATGCGGATGCGGGCCTCAAGGCGTTCCTGGTCAACCGGATTGGCGATTTCGGCTTCCTGGTGGCCATGTTCATGCTCTGGCACGCGGCGGGCACGCTCACTTTCACCGCGGTGACCGCGTGGGCAACGGCGCATCCCGAGCTGGCCGGCTCCGGCGCCATCACCGCGATCGCCCTCTTCATGTTCCTGGGCTGCGCCGGCAAGTCGGCCCAGATCCCGCTTTATACGTGGCTGCCCGACGCCATGGCCGGTCCGACCCCCGTCTCGGCGCTGATCCATGCGGCGACGATGGTGACGGCCGGCGTCTACCTGGTGGTGCGCAGCAACGTCATCTTCGCCATGAGCCCGACGGCGAGCGCCGTGGTCGCGGGGATCGGCGCGCTCACGGCACTCTTTGCCGCGACCATCGGCCTGCGGCAGTACGACATCAAGAAGGTGCTGGCCTACTCCACCGTCTCCCAGCTTGGCTACATGTTCGTGGCCGTGGGGAGCGGTGCCTACGTGGCCGGCATCTTTCACCTGGTGACGCACGCCTTCTTCAAGGCGCTGCTCTTTCTTGGCGCAGGTGCCGTCATTCACGCCATGCATGCGGCCTATCACGCCACCCACTCCCACGCCGACGCGCAGGACATGCGCAACATGGGCGGGCTCAGGACGCTGCTGCCCATCACATGGTGGATGATGCTGCTGGCCACGCTGGCCATCGCGGGCATCCCGCCCTTCTCCGGCTTCTTCTCGAAGGATGAGATCCTGGCGCTCGCCTTTGCCCGTGGAGGCCAGGACCCGATCTATTACGTGGTCTATGCGTTCGGCCTGCTCGCGGCGCTGCTCACGGCGATCTACATGGCCCGCCTCATGGCCATGACCTTCCTCGGATCAAATCGCACCGGGACGGAAGCGCAGAAGCACCTCCATGACTCGCCACCGAGCATGACGTTACCGCTCATTGTGCTGGGGGTGCTGTCGGTGATCGGGGGGGCCATCAACCTGCCGCACCTCGTCGGGGGGCACCAGTGGCTCGACCGCTGGCTGGAGCCTGTACTCGCGCCCGGCAGCGGGACGGTCTTCGGCCAGTCACTCCACCTGCCCGAAGGGTCGACCGAATATCTGCTCGTCGCCATCGCCGTGCTGGTGGGGATCATCGGGCTGGTCATCGGGTTCCGCACCACGCTCGCGCGTCCCGTGCCGACGCCTGAGGCGGCGGCGCCGGAGCGCGGCGTCGCGCGCGTCCTGCTCAACAAGTACTGGGTGGACGAGCTCTATGATCGCGTGGTCGTGCGGCCACTGGTCTGGGTGTCGCGGGCCCTGCTCTGGAAGGCGACGGACAAGGGACTCATTGACGGCGCCGTGGTGAACGGCTCCGCCTGGATTTCGCGCAGCGTGCTGGGCCGTGCGGGAAGCCTGCTGCAGAACGGGCAGGTGGGCTTCTACGTGATTGTCTTCCTTGTGGGCGCGCTCTGGATCCTGCGCGTCATGGCGGGCTGAGCATGACGGCGTTCCTCGACTCGATCGGGTATGGCAGCTGGATCCTGCACGTGCTCGTGCTGCTGCCGATGGCAGGCGTGCCGCTGATCCTGCTCGCGCCCGAGCGCCTGGCCAAGCATCTCGCGATGGTCGTCGCCACGCTGGAGTTCGTGCTGTCGCTCGGCCTCTGGTGGCATTTCGACCCCGCTGCCGGCATGCAGTATCGCTCGACCCTCGCCTGGATGCCGCAGTGGGGCATCAATTATACCGTGGGCATGGACGGCACCAGCCTGGTCATGGTGTTGCTGACGACGCTGCTGGGTCCGGTCTCGGTGCTGGGGAGCTACAAGTACATCACCCGGCGGGAGCGGGCGTTCTACTGCCTGCTGCTGGCCATGGTTACAGCCATGGTCGGCTGCTTCATTGCCCTGGACCTGTTCGTCTTCTACGTCTTCTTCGAGCTGATGCTGATCCCGATGTACTTCCTGATCGGGATCTGGGGCGGCACCCGCCGGCTCTACGCGGCCATCAAGTTCTTCGTCTACACCTTTCTCGGCTCGCTGCTGATGCTGGTGGCGATCGTGGTACTGGTCTGGAAGGTGGCGGCGGTCACGGGCAAGCTTTCGTTTGCCTATGACGACGTGCTCCGCCACATCTCGGCCGCGGGCGATGCGGCGCCATGGCTCTTCGGTGCCTTTGCACTGGCCTTCGCCATCAAGGTGCCGATGTTCCCGCTCCATACCTGGCTGCCGGACGCGCACACCGAAGCGCCGACCGCCGGCAGCGTGATGCTGGCGAGCGTCATGCTCAAGATTGGCACGTACGGCTTCATCCGCTTTGCGGTGCCATTCTTCCCATCGGTGGCGCTGAGCCCGGCCATCTCGGCGCTCTTCGTCGTGCTGGCGGTGATTGGAATCGTGTACGGCGCGCTGGTCGCCATGGTCCAGCCGGACTTCAAGCGGCTGGTGGCCTACAGTTCCGTGAGCCATCTGGGCTTCGTGATGCTGGGAATCTGGGGCCTCACGCTGCAGAGCGTGCAGGGCGCGCTCATGGTGATGATCGCGCACGGGCTGTCCACCGGTGCGCTCTTCCTCCTGATCGGCATGATGTACGAGCGGCGCCACAGCCGGGACATCGCGGCCTTCGGCGGCATCGCGCGCAGTGTGCCGATCCTGAGCCTCCTGCTCACCCTCGTGGCCTTTTCGTCGATCGGGTTGCCGGGCCTCAACGGCTTCATCGGCGAGTTCCTCGTCCTGCTGGGGAGCTACGGGCGCTACCCGTGGGCCACCGGCATCGCCACGACGGTGGTGATCTTCGCTGCGGCCTACCTGCTCTGGGCCATCGGACGCATGATCTATGGCAGGCTGGACAAGCCCGAGAACGAGGCGATACACGATCTTTCGCTTCGCGAACTGATCGTCCTGGCGCCGCTGGTGATCGGGATAGTGTGGATGGGACTCTATCCCGGTCCGCTGCTCCGCCGGACGGAGGCGTCGGCTCGGCAGTTCATCGAGTATGCCCAGCCGGGCCGCTCCAGCGCGATCAACCCTGCCCGCGTCGAGGTGCAGCCGTGAACGCGATCGACCTGACGACTCCGGTGGGCATCGCCAAGGCACTGCTGCCCGAACTGATCCTGGCCGGCGCGGCGCTGGTGGTGCTGCTGGTGGTCGCGTGGCGGCACCGGACTCCGGCAGACAGCCGCCTGGCTGGCTGGCTCAGCGCAGCAGGACTGGTGGCATCAGGCGCCGGGCTCGCCTGGCTCTGGGCCACCGATGCCCGGCCCGATGGCCTCGCGCAGATGATCGCGCTCGACTCGTTCCGCTTTGCCGCCGGCGCACTCATTCTCGTCTCGGCACTTGCGACCGTACTGGTCTCACTGCACTACCTCGAACGCGAAGGGATGCTGGCGCCGGAGTACTACCCGCTCATTCTTCTCGGCACCGCGGGCATGCTGTTCCTCGCGGGCGCCGCCGACCTCATCGTGCTCTTTCTCGGGCTGGAGGTCATGTCGGTCGCGGTCTACGTGCTGGCGGGCTACGACCGCCGGAACGTCTTTTCCGCCGAGGCGGCGCTCAAGTATTTCCTCATCGGTGCCTTTGCGTCCGGATTTCTCCTCTACGGCATCGCACTCACCTATGGCGCCACCGGCCAGACCAACATCTCCCTTATCGGGGCGGTGCTGGGGGTGGGGGCGCCGTCGTTGCTGGCCCGCATGGGGCTCGGCCTGCTCCTGATCGGCCTGGGCTTCAAGGTGGCGGCTGTACCGTTCCACATGTGGGCTCCCGACGTCTATGACGGGTCGCCGACGCCCATCGCCGGTTACATGGCGACGGGGGTCAAGGTCGCCGCGTTCATCGCCCTGACCCGGTTGCTCGTCGAGGCATTCCCGTCGCTGGACCAGTTCTGGCAACCAGTCATCGGGGTGCTCGCGATTGCCACCATGGTGGTTGGCAACCTGATTGCGCTGGCACAGAAGACGCTGAAGCGGATGCTGGCCTACAGTTCCATCGCGCACGCCGGCTACCTGCTGGCGGCACTCTGGCCCGGCACGCATCTCGGCGCCAGTGCGGTCATGCTTTACCTTGGCGCCTACACGCTCACCACCCTCGCCGCGTTCATCCTCCTCGGTTCGCTCGGCCGCAACGGCGAACGCGCCGTCCGCTTCGACGACATCGCGGGCCTCGCGCGCCGACGCCCCTGGACGGCGATCGCGCTCGCCATCTGCATGCTGAGCCTGCTGGGATTCCCAGGGACGTTCGGCTTCATCGGCAAGTGGTACATCATCCAGGCCGTGGTCGCCTCGCACCAGTACATCCTGCCTGTCATCCTCGTGATCACGAGCGTCATCTCGGCCGGCTACTACCTGCCGGTGATCATGGCGATGTACATGCGTGAGCCAGGTGAGGAAGCGGAGTGGCATGGCCTTCGGCTGCCGCGGCCGGCGGCCTGGGTCACGGGCATCGCAGTGGTGGCGCTCGTTGTCTTCGGCGTCCTGCCGCGCCGCGCCATCGACGTGGCGGTGCAGAGCGTGCGGCAGCTGGCGAGGACCGAAATCCCTCGCGCCGGCCGATGATCCCATGAAGGTGCCCAAGACCGTCTTTCGCGAGTACGATGTCCGTGGCATCGTCGGTGACGAGCTGACCCCCGAGTTTGCCCGCGCCCTGGGCCGCGCGTTTGCGACGGTCGCGTGGGACAGGGCGGGACATGCGCCGGTGCTGACCGTGGGGCGCGACAACCGTCCCTCGGGCGACGCGCTGGCGGCCGGCATCCGCCAGGGTATCGTGGACGCCGGTGCCACGGCAATCGACATCGGCATGGTGCCGACGCCCGCGCTCTACCTCAGCGTGCACGCCCTCAAGGCCGACGGCGGCCTGCAGGTTACCGGCTCCCACAACCCGCCCGAGTTCAATGGCTTCAAGATGGTCGCGGCGGGCGAGTCGCTGCATGGCGGGGAAATTCTCCATCTCTGGGAGCTGATCGAAACCGAGCGGTGGCGCACCGGAACCGGCGCCGAGCGGGCCGACTCCTCCGTGCTTGGCCGCTACCGTGATGCCATCTGTGAGCGCAACAAGCTCGAGCGGCCGGTGCGTGTCGTGGTGGACTGCGGCAACGGCGTGGCGAGCGTCGTCGCCGAGCAGACACTCCGCCAGGCCGGCGCCGACGTGATCCCGCTCTTCTGCGAGTCAGATGGAACCTTCCCGAATCACCATCCCGATCCGACCGTGCCGGCAAACCTGGTGGACCTGCAGGCGGAAGTGCGCCGAAGCGGGGCCGAACTGGGGATCGCGTTCGATGGGGATGGCGACCGGATCGGCGCGGTGGATGAAAGCGGCCGCGTCCTGTTCGGAGACCAGCTGCTGATCCTCTTCGGCCGCGATGCCGTGCAGCGGTTCGGGAAGGGCACGACCGTCATCTTTGACGTCAAGTGCTCCGACGTGCTTCCGGAGGCGCTGCGCAAGGCAGGCGCGAAGCCGGAGATGTGGAAGACCGGCCATTCGCTCATCAAGGCGCGCATGAAGGAGCTGGGGGCGCCACTCGCCGGCGAGATGAGCGGTCACATTTTCTTTGGCGGCGACTACTTCGGGTTCGACGACGCGCTCTTCGCCGCGGCCCGGCTCCTCGAGATCGTGTCGCGGGCACCCTATGGCCTCGCAGCGCTGCTGTCGGACGTGCCCGCCACATTCGCCACGCCCGAGATCCGGGTCGAGTGCCCCGAGGATCGCAAGTTCAGGATCGTGGCCGCCGCCGCTGCGTACTTTTCCGCGCGATATCCCGTCAACACCATCGACGGCGTCCGCATGTCCTTTCCCGAAGGCTGGGGACTGATCCGTGCCAGCAATACCCAGCCTGTGCTGGTGCTGCGCTTCGAAGCCAAGCGGCCCGAAATGCTCGACGCCTACCGCGAGGAAGTGATGCATTGGCTCGCGGAGCAGGGTGTCCACGCCTGACCGATGACGCGACGCCGGGCCTGGGTGCTCGGTGCCGCCGGCATCGCCATCCTTTGCCTCTTCGCCGGCCGCTTTCTCGCCGAGCTGCTCGCGGACCGGTGGTGGGCCGCGCAGTTCTCTGACGGCGCCACGCGCGCCGTCACCCGCTGGCACCTCTGGCACTTGGGCCTCGGCACAGCCGGGGTCGTCCTTGCGACCGCCTGGTTTGTCCTCCACATGCTCATCATCGTCCGCGCCGTGGGATCGGTCCAGATCCTGCGCGACGTGGGCGGGCTCCAGTTCCGCGAGGTGGTGCGGCCGACCGCGCTCAAGGGCTTTGCCCTCGCGGCCGGGATCTGTCTCGGCGTCGTGACAGGCAGCGCGATGGCTGGGGAGTGGAGGACAGTGCTGCTGGCACTTCACGGCCTGGAGATGGGCATCGCGGAGCCACTGCTGCAGCGGGACGCGGGCTGGTACGTGGCTCGGCTCCCGCTCTGGGAACTGCTGCACACCTTCGCGCTCGCGCTCGCACTGCTCGCCCTCCTGTCCGCCGTGATGCTGTATGCCATCATGGGCGCACTCCGGCTCGAGCGACGCCGGGCTGCGATCAACGACCACGCCCGTCGCCACCTCGGCATCCTGCTCGCGACGCTCGCGCTTGTCATTGCCTGGGGCTTCCTGCTGCGGACCGATGTGCTGGTGGCAGGCACGCCATCGCCCGACGCCATCGCGTCGTTCCGGCGCAGTGCCCTGGTCGGGCCAGCCCTTGCCGGCACCGCGCTCATGGTGGCCGCCCTGTCAGCGCTCTGGGCGCTGCGCGGGCGCCACGCCCTGCTTGCCGCCGGTTGGGCAGTCCTCGGCGTCGCTTCACTGGTGGCACGCACGGGCGTCCCGCTTCTGGTCCCGACGCAATCGACCCAGCTGACCGATGCCGCCAGGCACGCGCTGCAGGACTCCGCGTTCGGTCTGGGCAGCGTCCCGGCTGGCGACTCGGTGCGCCTCGCGGCTGCGCCGCTGCTCGATCGCACCGCAGTCGCCCATCTCTTCGGAGCGGACGCCCAGGTGCATCAGGTCTCTGCGGCAAGTGTCGCAGTGGGCGGAGCCGAGCGACCGGCCTGGCTTGCGCTCGTTGACCCAGCCGCCGGTCCCGCGACGCTTGTCGCCATCGCGGCCGACACCACCGGCGCCGGTGGTGCTGCGCTCGCGTACCGGCTGCGCGATTCACTCGCCTATCCTACGCTCTATCCCCTGGTCAGCTTCTCGGAGGCGGCCGCTCGGCCAGGCGCTCCCGAGGCGGCCGAAGTGGGTGCGTCGCGGGGCGTGGCCTCGGGCTCACTACTCAGCCGTCTCATGCTCGGGTGGGCAATCCAGTCGCGCCTGCCGTTTACTGCGGCGCGCACGGACTGGGCCCTGCATCCGCTCGCCCGGCTCGAACGGCTGGCACCATTCGCCGCGTGGGCAGGGGCGCGCTCGGCGGTTGTGGATGGCCGCGTGCTCTGGTTGGCAGACGGCTACGTGGCGAGCAGCCGCTTTCCACTGACGTCGTCGGAGGCCTGGCAGGGCGGACTCGACCGGCTGCTGCGGGCCGGCTTCATCGGGGTCGTCGAGCCGGAGACCGGAGCGACCACTATCTACGTGCGTCCCGACGGCGGGGCACTGGCAGATGCCTGGGCCGATATTGCATCGGGCGTGGTTCGCCCGTTGGGTGACCTGCCGGGAGGCCTGCTCGACGCGGCCGGCCCGCCACTGGCGCTCGCTGAAGTGCAGGCCCGGTTGCTGGTGGACCGCCTCGCCGAGACCACGGGAACCGATCCGCTCTTGCTGACCAAGGATGGCGCGCAGCCCGAGCTGGCGTGGACGGCTGCTGCCCATCCCGTGGAAGTCCGTCAGGTCGCACTGTCGGGCTCGGACCACCTCTTTGCAATATTGATCATGCCAGCGAGCGGACCGCCCCGGGTCATGTTGCAGGGCGCGTCCCCACTTGGATCGCCTTCGGCACTTGAGCGAATGTGGGGGCGGTTCGCCACCCTCGCCCCTATAGAGGATTCGGTGGCGGGAGATGGTGGCCAGATCACGGCTGGCAATGTGCATCTCTGGAGCTCGCCGCAGGGCCTCGCCGCGATGGAAGTCCTGACCGCGGTGCGGCCGGGGGCGCGTCCGGCTGTTGTCTGGGTCTCGGTGGCCTTGCCCGACCGGCTTGGCGCCGGCCGCACCTTGTCTGCGGCCTGGCAGAACCTGCTCGGCAATTCCAGCCCGCTGGCGCCCGGGCAGGGCGGAAGCACCCTGGAGGAAGCCCGCCACTGGATGCGCATCGCTGATGAGGCGCTCCGAAGTGGTGATTGGGGCGCGTTCGGTCGAGCCTTCGAGTCGCTTCGGGGTGTGCTCCGGACCGGCGACTGAGCCCCCCTTTCCAAACCGGAGTCAGATCGTAGCTTCAATCCCATCCGTCCCGGTCCCGTCACACCATGCAGCAGGAGACCCCCTCATGTTCTCCCTCAATGAATCGTCGACCCCCCGTCGTGGATTCCTGGGCCGTGTGGCCCTCGCCGCCGCGGCACTCGGATTGAGTGGCTCGGCGCCAGCGGCGCTCGCCGCTGAGCGCGCGCCCCGGAGTGCGGCCGGCACTGATCCCGAACTGGATGCCTGGTTCGGCAAGCTGACCGGCAAGCATCGGCAGGTCTTCGATGCGCCGTTTGCCAACGGCGGCCTCGCCGCGATCTGGCCCCGCGTATACCTCCTCACGATGGACGGCACCTATCCCGGTGAAGCTGATAACGCCATGGTCATCCTCCGCCACGAAGCCATTCCGCTCGCCATGCAGGATGCGCTCTGGGCCAAGTATCACTTTGGCGAGATGTTCGGCATCCAGGGCAAGGACGGTCCCGCAATGGCCAATCCATTTGCCACCATCACCAATCTTCCGCTGCCCGGCCTCGGCATCGCCGAACTGCTGAAGTCCGGCGTCCTGATCGGTGTCTGCAACGCGGCGCTTGGTGTCTACAGTGGCGCGGCAGCCAAGAAGATGAATCTTGACGCGGCGGCGGTGAAGAAGGAGTGGGTGGCTGGCCTGTTTCCGGGTGTCCAGGTCGTTCCGTCGGGTGTGATGGCTGTCGGCCGCGCGCAGGAGCTCGGCTGCTCGTATTGCTACGCAGGCTAGTTGTCGGTTCACGGTCGTCAGTCGTCGGAATTGCGAGACGACTGACGACCGACAGCCGATGACCGGCCACGCTTGTCCCTCCCTCCACTTCCCGGCTACCTTGCATGGCTCTCCCAAAGCCGGGGGCTTCTCTTGATGATGCGAACAGCGGTGCTCGCCCTCGGTGGGAACGCCCTGTCTCACTTCGGTGAGCGGGCGACTATCGCGAACCAGTTCCGGCATGCCCGCGAGAGCGTGGCGCCCATCGTTGAGCTGGCGCGAGAAGGGTGGCGCATCGCCATCGTGCACGGCAACGGTCCGCAGGTGGGTGACGAACTGGTGCGCCATGAACGTTGCAAGGCTGAGGTTGAGCCGCTGCCGCTCGGCGTCCTGGTAGCGGGCACCGCCGGCTGGATTGGCTACATGCTGCAGCAGTCGCTCGAGAACGGTCTGGCGGGCGCCGGGGTTGATCGCGCAGTGGGCACGCTCATCACCCAGACCGAGGTGGACCCCGCCGACCCCGGCCTGCAGCAGGCGACCAAGCCGATCGGCCACGAGATGCCGCAAAGCAGGGCCGATGCGCTGCGCAAGGCGGGCATCCCGGTGGGGAAGGATGGCGCGGGCCACTGGCGCCGTCTGGCGGCAAGCCCGCGGCCGCTTGGCGTGATCGAGGCGCCGCTGGTGCGCACCCTGCTCGACGCTGGCGTCATCGTCATTGCCGCCGGCGGCGGCGGGCCGCCCGTCTATCGTCATTCGCTCCTGGGCCTCGAAGGGCTCGACGCCGTGGTCGACAAGGATCTGGTGGCCGCGCTGCTGGCGGAGCAGTTGGGCGCCGAAGTGCTGATGATCCTCACCGATGTCGATGCGGTGTACCGGGACTGGGGCACGTCCGCCCAGGCGCCGGTGCATCAGCTCACGCTCGCCGAAGCCGACATGATGCTGCGGTCGGAGAGTGTGGCAGCAGGAAGCATGCGGCCCAAGCTCGAGGCTGCGGCTGGATTCGTTCGTGCGGGCGGCGGGCGTGCGATCATCGCTCGGCTGGCCGATGGCCCGGCCGCCCTCCGGGGTGAAACCGGAACCACAATCGTGAGGGAGACGTGAATCTTCATGAGTACCAGGCGCGAGAGCTGCTGAAGGCGGCCGGCGTGCCGATGTTTGATGGCGGCGTCGCAAGTTCACCCGACGAGGCGGAGGCAATCGCCCGCAAGCTTGGCGGGACCACGGTGATCAAGGCGCAGGTACATTCCGGTGGGCGCGGCAAGGCGGGCGGTGTCAAGCTCGCCAAGTCGGCCGAAGAGGCGCGGGAGCATGCCGCCGCGATCCTCGGCATGACAATCAAGGGCCTTGTGGTGAGCAAGGTGCTGGTGGTGCCGGCGGCCGAGATTGCCACCGAAGCGTATGTGGGCCTCATCATGGACCGCGCAAGCCAGGGGCCGGTGTTCATGGTGAGTTCGGCGGGTGGCGTCGATATCGAGGAGGTCGCGGCCAAGTCGCCGGAAAAAATCACGCGCCTCGCCGTGGATCCGGTGTACGGGCTGCTCCCGCACCAGGCCATGGGTCTCGCCTTCTCGCTGTACAAGGACTATGCGCAGGTCAAGACCGCTGCGCGGATCATGCAGCAGCTGTATCGGGTCTTCACGGCCAACGGCTGTTCGCTGGCGGAGATCAATCCGCTGGTCTCGACGCCCACCGGCGAAGTGCTCGCGCTCGACGCCAAGGTGTCCATCGACGACAATGAGCTGGAGCGGCGTCCCGACCTGGCCGCGCTGCGCGACGATTCCGCGGAGGCGCCGAGTGAGGTCGCGGCCCGCGAGGCAGGGCTCACCTTTATCAAGCTCGATGGCAACGTCGGTTGCGTGGTGAATGGCGCCGGGCTGGCCATGGCCACCATGGACCTCGTGAAATATTACGGGGGTGAGCCCGCCAACTTCCTTGACATCGGCGGCAGTTCCAATCCCGACAAGGTGGTGAACGCGCTGCGCATCATCACCTCCGATCCCGCGGTGAAGGCCATCCTCTTCAACATTTTTGGCGGCATCACCCGCACGGACGACGTCGCCAACGGCATCCGGACGGCGCTCGAAAAATTCCCGGTCAACGTACCCATCGTGGTGCGCCTTACCGGCACCAACGAGGCGGAGGCGGTGAAGATTCTCCAGGGCATTGGCATGACGGCGCTCAGCGACATGGACGAGGCGGTGGAAAAGGTGGTGGGCATCGTGAAGGAGGCCGCGTGAGCATCTTCATCAACCACGGCACGCGGCTGGTGGTGCAGGGCATTACGGGGCGCGACGGGTCGTTCCATACGAAGCAGATGATGGAATATGGCACCCGCGTCGTGGCGGGCGTGACCCCCGGCAAGGGCGGGCAGAAATTCGAAGGCAAGGTGCCGGTCTTCAACACCGTGGCTGACGCCGTGGCGGGCGCGGGCGCCAACACGTCGGTCATCTACGTGCCGCCCGCCGGCGCGGCTGGCGCCGTCATGGAGGCGGCGGATGCCGGCATCAAGCTCATCGTCTGCATCACCGAGGGCGTCCCGGTCATGGAAATGACCAGGGTGATGCCCTACGTCGCCGAGCATGGTGCCCGGCTCATCGGCCCCAACTGTCCTGGGCTGATCTCTCCGGGGCAGAGCAAGGTGGGGATCATCCCGGGCAATATCTGCTCGCCCGGCCGAGTGGGACTTGTCTCCCGCAGCGGCACGCTCACCTATGAGGTCGTGAATCATCTCACGAAGCGCGGCATCGGCCAGAGCAGTTGCGTTGGTATCGGGGGCGATCCCATCATCGGCACCAACTTCATCGATTGCCTCAGCGCGTTCGAGAGCGACCCGGACACGGACGCCGTCGTCATGATTGGCGAGATCGGCGGCACCGACGAACAGAATGCGGCGCAGTTCGTCAAGGACAGGATGTCGAAGCCCGTCGTGGGCTTCATCGCCGGCCAGACGGCGCCCAAGGGCCGCCGCATGGGTCACGCTGGTGCGATCATCTCGGGCTCGAGTGGCACCGCAGAAGAGAAGATGGCGGCCTTCGCCGATGCTGGCATCGCCGTCATGAAGCGGCCCATCGATGTGGTCGAACTGATCAAGAAGGCCCGGTAAGGGCAGCGAGCATGCCCCCGTACAGGGCTCCGAAAGGGAGAAATCGAAAATCCATGCCCGGCAATCGTACCCTCGCCATCGTCAAGCCTGACGCCGTACAGGGCGGAAAGACCGGCGCCATTCTCGCGCACCTGGAGCGCGAGGGGTTCGTCCTGCGCGCCGCCCAGCTCCTTCGCATGTCCGTGGCGGCGGCCGGCGCCTTTTACGCGGTGCATCGTGGCAGGCCTTTTTATGACGAACTGGTGAAGTTCATGTCCAGTGGGCCGTGCATGCCGATCGTGCTCGAGCGTGACAATGCCGTCGCGCATTACCGGCAGGTCATCGGCGCGACCGACCCGGCCGAGGCCGCCGAGGGCACCATCCGGCGCCTGTACGCCGAATCCAAGGGCCGCAATGCAGTCCACGGCTCCGACAGCGACGAAAACGCATCGCGCGAAATCACCTTCTTTTTTCCGGAAGGTGAACTGGCCAGCCTCCATGGTACGTCGGCTTGACCTAACTTGTGTCGTTGTCTAGCTTTAATGGCTATGCTTCAAGTAGACTTGCGGGACGTTCGGCGGGGTCCGGTGACCACGGACGCAGAAGTACCCGTCGACGATCCAATGCTGGAAGGGCTGTTGCTCCAGTTCGCGGCACCGGTGAGCGTCCAGGGCCGGGTTCAGGCTACTGACGAGGGCGAATACCTCTGGCGCGGCACCATCACGGCGCGTGTCGCGGGTGAGTGTCGCCGCTGCCTCAAGCCGGTGGAGCAGGACGTCACGGTAGACGCCGACGTCCTGTTCAGTGCCGATCCCGACGCGGCGGATGACCCCAGCGTCTACGCGCTGGATGCCAGTGCCACGGCGCTCGAGCTGGGCCAGGCGGTGCGCGAGGAACTTGCGCTGGCCGTCTCGCCCTTCCCGCTCTGCCGGGAAGAATGTGCCGGTCTGTGCCCCGGTTGCGGTGCAGACTTGAATGCGGGTCCGTGCGGGTGCGCGGCCTCCGCCGAACCTGTCTGAGGATTCAATGGCAGTTCCGAAGCGTCGTACCTCCAAGTCCCGCAAGCGGCTCCGCCGCGGGCATCATGCCGCCGCCGCCGTGGCGAGCCAGGCCTGTCCGCGCTGCGGCTCACCCAGGTTGTCGCATCGCGTCTGCGATTCCTGTGGCTACTACCGTGGCAAGAAGCAGGTCGAGGTCGAGGACCAGTAGCCGTGATCCGCGTCGCGCTGGACGCGATGGGGGGCGACAACGCTCCACATGCGGAAATTGACGGAGCGTTGCAGGCAATCGAGGCGTACCCGGACCTGCAAGTCCAGCTGGTTGGCCGGCCGGACACGCTGAGCGCGGTGCTGGGCGATCGCGCGGCCGCCGCCGGCGCGCGGCTCGTGATCACGCCGGCCAGCCAGGTCATCGGGATGGACGAGAAGCCGCTTGCCGCCGTGCGCAGCAAGCGTGATTCCTCCATCGTTGTCGGACTCACCCTGCAGAAGCGGGGTGAGTCCGATGCGTTTCTGTCAGCCGGCAATACGGGCGCGGTGCTCGCCGCCTCCACGATCCTCCTCGGCCTCCACGACGGCGTCGAGCGCGCCAGCGTGGCGACGCTGTTTCCCACCGCTGATGAGCCGGTGATCCTGCTCGACGGCGGCGCCAACGTGGACTGCAGCGCCCGCGAGCTTGCCGGTTTCGCGCTCCTCGGCACCGTCTACGTGCGCGAGATCTTCGGCCGGTCCAACCCCGCCATCGGCCTGCTCAACGTCGGGGAAGAAGAAGAGAAGGGCAACGCGGTTGTCCGGGAGGCCAACCGGCTCCTGCGGGCCATGCCCGGCATCCGCTACATCGGGAATATCGAAGGGCGCGACATTCTCGCCGGCCATGAAAAGCACGGTGCCGTGGATATCGTGGTGTGCGACGGCTTCGTGGGAAACATCGTGCTCAAGTTCTATGAGTCCGTCGCCCGGCTGATCGTGCGCATCGTCAAGCGACAGGCGCCGGACATCCTCGAGCGCGAGGACGTGCGCCGCGTCTTTCGCACCCTGGATTACGCCGAGTATGGCGGCGCCCCGCTGCTGGGGATCAAGGGGGTATCCATCATCTCCCATGGCGCCTCGGGACCGAACGCCATCAAGAACGCCCTCCGCGTCGCCATGCAGGCGGTCCGCGCGAACCTGAGCGAGCGGATACGCCAGGAGCTTGCCCAGCGGCCCACGGCGGCCAGCGCGTGAAAGGCCCGCGTCGTCCGTTTGCCCGGATTGCGGGTCTCGGCGTTGCCGTGCCGGAGCGCGTCGTGCCCAACAGCTGGTTCGAGGAACGGCTGGAGACGTCGGACCAGTGGATCGTGGACCGCACCGGGATCCGGGAACGGCACTTCGCCGGTCCCGACGACACCGTAGCCAGCCTCTCCGCCACGGCCGCAACCGGGGCGCTCCGCAGGGCGGGCCTTGTGGCCGCTGACCTGGATGCCATCGTGCTCGGCACGGCCACCCCGGACCGCCTGCTGCCAGCTACCGCCTGCGACCTCCAGGCACTCCTTGGCGCCACTAACGCGTTTGCCCTGGACATCGATGCCGCGTGTCCCGGCTTTCTCTTCGCGCTCTCCATGGGTGAGGGACTCATCGCTTCAGGCCAGGGCGAGAACATCCTGGTACTCGGGGCGGAAAAGCTCACCGCCATCACCGATTTCGAGGATCGCAGCACGGCGGTGCTCTTCGGCGATGGCGCGGGCGCCGTGGTGCTTCGCGCTACCTCGCCTGAGGGAGACGCGCCACGAGGGATTCTTTCGTCCTATCTCAAGTCCGACGGGCGGCTGGCCGACCTGCTCTACCGGCCTGGGGGCGGCTCCAAGAATCCGATCAGCAATGAGGTGGTGGCGGAGCGATCCCAGTTCATGAAGATGCAGGGCCGCGAGGTATTCAAGGCCGCGGTGCTCGCCATGTCGGATGCGTGTGACATCGCGCTGCAGCGCGCCGGGCTGCGCGGCGAGGACATCGACCTGCTGGTGCCGCACCAGGCCAACCTGCGGATCATTGACGCCACTGCCCGCCATGCCGGGGTTCCGATGGACAAGGTGATGGTGAACGTCGAGCGCTACGGCAATACGTCGTCGGCCTCGATCCCGATCGCTCTCGCCCAGGCGGAAGCGGAGGGGCGCGTCGGCCCTGGATCGGTGGTGCTCCTCGTGGCGTTCGGCGCCGGTTTCACCTGGGCCAGCTCGGTCATCCGATGGTGAACGTGCTCGTCTGTCCCGGCCAGGGTTCCCAGAAGGTCGGGATGGGCCGGGACCTGGCGGACCAGTATCCGGCCGCCAGGCAGGTCTTTGAGCGCGTGGATGCCGCACTCGGCTCGCCGCCGCTCAGCCGGCTGATGTGGGAAGGGCCGGAAGACGAACTGACGCTCACCCACAACGCCCAGCCTGCCATTCTTGCCCACTCCGTGGCTGCACTCGCCGCCGCCACCGGCTTGCTGGAACCGCCGGCAATGGCTGCCGGCCACAGTCTTGGCGAATATTCGGCCTATGTGGCAGCGGGGTCGCTGACGGTAGAGGATGCCGCGCGGCTCGTCCGTCGCCGCGGCGAACTGATGCTTGAAGCGGGGCAGGCGCGCCCGGGTGCCATGGCTGCCGTGCTCGGGCTCGCGACGGCCGAGGTGGCGACGGCCTGCTCCGAATCATCGGATGGCGGCGGCATCGTCGTCGCCGCCAACCAGAATGCGCCGGACCAGACCGTGATCTCGGGTGATCCCGAGGCAGTCGATCGGGCCGGCGCGCGTTGCAAGGAGCTGGGCGCCAGGCGTGTGATTCCGCTCAAGGTGAGCGGCGCATTTCACTCGCCGCTCATGGAGCCGGC
This sequence comes from Gemmatimonadales bacterium, assembly GCA_035708725.1. Classification (GTDB taxonomy): domain Bacteria; phylum Gemmatimonadota; class Gemmatimonadetes; order Gemmatimonadales; family GWC2-71-9; genus CAMLHP01. Next base: position 38,659 of record DASTFH010000050.1, read on the forward strand.
CATGCCGGGGCTCGCCGCGGCGCTCGAGGCGACGCCATTCGCGGATCCACGCTTTCCGGTAGTGGCCAATGCCACGGCGACTCCCGTGCACACGGCCGCAGAGGCGCGGGCGCGCCTGCTGGAACAGCTGACAGCACCCGTACGATGGGTGGCGACCGTGGAGACCCTGGCGCGTGAAGTTCCTGGCGCACGCTTCGTCGAAGCGGGACCAGGCTCGGTGCTCGCAGGGCTCGTGCGCCGAATCGTGCCGGGGACTGAAGTGGTGACGCTGGGGACCCCGGAAGACGTCGCCAGGTTGCAGGAGCGAGCCTGATTTTCACGAAAGCTCGCAGGACACGAAAACACGAAAGGGACTTCAACGCCGTCATGATACTCTCCGGGCGCTTCGCCGATCGGTCGAGAGCTTGCGTGCTTTCGTGGCTTTCGTCCTTTCGTGATTCCGCATGACGGTCCAGATCGACCTGAGCGGCCAGGGCGCGCTGGTCACCGGCGGAAGCCGCGGGATTGGACTGGCCATCGCCCGGGCGCTGCACGGCGCGGGTGCGCGCGTGGCCATTGCAGCGCGCGACCTGGACCGTGCGCGAGCGGCCGCGGCCAATATCGGCGAAGGTACGCTGGCACTCGCCTGCGACGTCGCGGATGCGGCGCAGGTGGAGCAGGCTGTCCAGGAGGCAGAAGCCGGCCTCGGCGGCGTTGACATCCTGGTCAACAACGCCGGCGTCACGCGCGACAATATCCTGCTGCGGCTGGGCGAGGACGACTGGGACGCGGTGCTGGACGCCAACCTCAAGGGCGCGTTCCTGACCACTCGGGCATGCATCAAGCCGATGATGAGGCGCCGCCGGGGCCGGATCATCAACATCACCAGCATCGTGGGACTGTCGGGCAACAAGGGGCAGGCCAACTACGCCGCGAGCAAGGCCGGCCTGATCGGCTTTACCAAGTCGGTGGCCCGGGAGTATGCGAGCCGGGGCATCACGGCCAATTGCGTGGCGCCGGGCTATATCGCCACCGACATGACCGATGCCTTGCCCGATGAGGCGCGGAAGGCGTTATTAGACAGCATTGCGCTGGGCCGGCTCGGCACCCCGGATGACGTGGCGGGCACGGTAGTTTTTCTGGCGTCGGCGCTGGCGGCCTACATCACCGGGCAGGTGCTGGTGGTGGATGGCGGCATGGTCATCTGAGCGGGCTCTCAATTCCCAACACGAGGAACACATGGACAACCTTGAAGAGAAGGTCAAGGACATCATCGTGGAGGAGCTCGGCGTCGAGCGTGACAAGCTCACGTCCGAAGCCAGCTTCATGGA
>DASTFH010000051.1:0-3592 GCA_035708725.1 Gemmatimonadales bacterium
GCATCAAGGGGATCGGCCCGTGGACGGCCGTGGTCATCCTGCTGCGGGGACTTGGCCGGCTCGACGTGTTTCCCGCGAACGACACCAGCGTGGCGCGTAACCTGATGCTGATTGGGGGGCCGCCCCTGGCCGACGTCGAGACGCTGCTGGACACCTTGGGTCCGGAGCGGGGAATGCTGTACTACCACCTGCTGCTCGGGCGGCTGGAGACTCGAGGGGACCTCCCTCCGTCACCGTAAGCGCTTCTGGCGGCTAAGCCTCAGGCAGGTAGCTCAGCACGCCGCGGACGAGGCGCGCGGGTGCCCTCAGCCGATGCGTCTGAGCGGTATTGGCATCCATGATATGGATGACGTGTGCCCCAAGTGACACCAGCACATCGGCGATCATTCGCCGATGACAGCGCCACCAGAGGATCTCCGCGCACATGACCGCGGTTCGAAGCCCCCATGCGAGTGTCAGAAGCTCGAAAAGACCGGTAGCAAACTCTTCGCCCGCCAGATAGTCCGCGTAACCCCGAAATGCCGGATGTCGCCAGGTCGTGTTCGGAGTATCCGGGATGGGTTGGCGGCGGCCCCCCAGGGCAGGAAGCCACATGTAACCGATCCCCGCTCGGTGGAGCGCGGACTCAAGTGCCGGCTGCCGATACTGCGGCTGACTGCGGGAGCCGGGAAAGCGCCGGACATCGGCGACTACCTCGATCCGATACGCCGCTAAGACGGCAAGGAAGTCCGGGAGGGGGCGCGTAGAATGCCCCACGGTCCACACAGTCAGGGTCATCTGTCAATGTATGGGATCCCCGGCACCAGTGGTGGCTGCTCGGCGGTGAATCGACTGGCTTTCATGAGTCCTCCCGCCTCGCGGCAGACTAGGACTCCCAACCTACTGACTGACTCCGCTCACGGGGAGAGGACCAGTCATCGAGGCGGTGCATCCGTGCATGTTGGTGCGAGGTGTCGGAATGCAGCATTCCAGGACTATCACAAGCGCCCGGCGGTCACGACTCACGCTGCGGATCCACAAGCGCGGTGACATCCTGGGGCGAGCTCTGTGAGATGGTTCTCGGATACGACCAGCGACGTGTCATCGACGTGGATGCCGAGGCTTTCGAGGGCTACATTGATTCCATGAGCGGCGCTCCACCTTTCCGCCTGCCGGGTACTCATTTCGCCGGGGCGCTCGTCTGGCTCCTGCTCGGAGGTGCAGGCCTCGTTGCGGTCGCGCCGGATCTCGCGGCGGGTCGGTTTCTGTCGCCTCGAGTGCTTGCCGTCACCCACCTCTACACTCTCGGCGTCATCGTCACGTCGATCTTCGGGGCTCTGTACCAGTTCTATCCGATGTCGCTGGGGGCTGGCGCGCGGAGCATCCCCGTCGGAGTCGTGGGTGCCTGGCTTCTGCAGGTGGGCGTCGCTCTGCTGGTGGCGGGGTTCTGGTTCTGGCGCCCCTGGCTCCAGGCAGCCGGGTGGGGGGCACTCTTTCTGGCCGTCGGCTGTGTCGCATGGAACCTGCTGCCACAGCGCCGGCGCATGTCCCAGGGGCGGCGAGCGGCGGCCTATGTCTCCGCCGCGCACTCGATGCTCGGCCTGGTGCTTCTGCTGGCTGCCGCGAGGATCGGTGCGTCGCTGGGCTGGTGGGAGATCGACCGCCTCGGCATGATCGCGGCGCACTTCCACCTGGCAGCATTCGGCTTCGCCGGCCTGACTGCAGCCGGCGTCGGCGGCAGGATGATCCCCATGTTCCTGGTGGCCGGGGCCGGCCCGGAGTGGCCCATGCGGTTCATCGGACCTGGCACCGTTGGGTCGCTGCTCGCGCTCACGGCCGGCCTGCTCTTCGGCTATCCGTTGGCGGTGTGGTTGGGGGCAGTGGTCGGCGTAGGGTCGGCTGCACTGTTCGTTGGCTTGATCGCCTGGTTCTTCCGCCGCCGGCTGGTGCGCCGGCTCGAGCCCACCTTCGGACACGTGCTAGTCGGGTTCTGCTGCCTGGTGCTGGGCCTGGCGGTGGGCGTTGCTCAGCTTGTGCTTCCCGGTACGTCAGCCCGCGGTTGGATCATCTATGGTGAGCTGACCCTGCTGGGCTGGCTGGTCATCTTCATCACCGGGATCTGGTACCGGCTCTTCGCCTTTTTGATCTGGCTGCACTTCTACGGCCGGCATGGTGCGCAAGTGCGTCCGGCGGCGAAGCTGGTGCACCAGCCCACCGCATGGGCGGCGCTCGGGCTGCTCGCTGGCGGCGTGATAGTGCTTGTGACCGGGACCGCCTTGATGTCGCCGGCGGGCACTCGTGCCGGTGCGTCAGGTATTCTGGCGGGGAGCCTGCTCGTAGCCTCGCAGTACATTCGCATATTCGGAGGCCGGAACGCGGGCTCGCACCCGACGACCACTCTCAGCGGCGCACAATGAGCGCAACGGTTTCATCATTTGTTCATGGTTTGGGGTTGCGGAAATGGTTCGGGCATGATCCCGAGAAGTGGCCCCGGTTCCGCCAGCGATACTTCGCCGAGCTCCGGTCCCACGAAGAGTCGCTCCAGCCGTTACTGAAGGCCGCGCGCCGACCGGTCACTCTGATCTTCAGCTCCCACGATATCGAGCACAACGCCGCCGTGATCCTGAGGGATTACCTGAAGATGTACGCTGCCAGGCAGGCGGTCATCGGGGAAGTCCTCGGGCTCGAGGTAGTCGCCGTAATGCTTGGCCCCGCACTCAGCGCAAAACGTGTGGGAGAACAGGGCCTCGGAGTGTTCGCTGATGAAACCTTCCAGTGGCTCCCATGCCTGGCCGTTGCGAATCCGCTTGCAGAACCCGCAGATGGGCAGCATGCCCTCGAGGACCCGAAGGGTCAGCGCCTGCCGCCTGAGATGGAGAATGAGGAAGGCAATCGCGATGGAGAACAGGACGATCACTGTGGTATCGAGCACCGCGTCGAACGGGGGGGCCGGCCAGCCCCAGTAGTGGAAGATCAGCATGCGTAGGGGCGGGAGCATGGCCGCGAGGGCCATGCTCCACCGGGGAGACCCACTCCAGGCGGCCATGGCCGCCGGAATGGGATACAGCAGGACCATCGCGTCGAGGTAAGGTCCGGTGAAGTAGTCGACGGGGATGATAGCGGTGCTGGCGAGAAGCCAGTGGACCGGGAGAAAGCGGCTGGGCGAGCGAATCGAGAATCGGGAGCGCGCCACTGTCAAACCGACGCTAGACCGTTGGCGAACTGCCGCATGCGCCGAGCAACTCCGGTCCCCTGGAGTGCCCGCCATATGACCCGGGCTCGCGCCAAGGCAAAGACCTCGACCCGCTCACTGGGAAGCCGCGCGATCTTAAAACCCCAGCCGCCGATTCCCGGCATTTCGGGAGTTGGCGGGAGCAGCGTGGCCGCGTCGGCTGTGTCCGGCTGCTGTTCCCGACGCCGGACTAAGGCACGGTGCGCCACCGTGGCTGCGAGGACGGCATCGTCGGGTGTCTCAAACCCTCGAACTCGCACGTCATCCTCCTAAAACGTCGGACGCCCGTCGCCGGGAGTTCTCCCACTTGGGCTGTACGGGCGCGACGGCCTGCCTCTGCTCTCTGGTGATGAGCAACAACCACAGCCTATCGCCGAGTGC
>DASTFH010000052.1:0-72648 GCA_035708725.1 Gemmatimonadales bacterium
GGTCCGGACCGTGTCCAAACGGGCCAGCTTGCCGGTGGACGTGTCCACAGCCGTGAGCCGGATGTGCAGCGGCCACGTGATCCATCCGTCGCGCCGCGATGCCAGCGAGTCCAGCCTGGCTCCCGGGATCGCCGTCGTCACGAGCAGGCGGGCGTTGCCGCGGTCGGCGCTGCCCACGGCGTAGACCTGCATCAGTGCATTGAGCTGGTGCGAGAAGAGCAGGGTGTAGCTGTCGGTGCGGACCGCGGTCTCTACGTCCTTCTCGCTCTGGATTGTCATCGCCTGGACAACGGGCGAGCACAGCAGCGGTGTGGCGTGCGACAGGCCGTCGTTGTAGGAACGGTACATGCGTGCCGCGTGGTCATACACCGGATCAAGCTCGGCCAGGAACGGCGTCAGGCCAACGGGCAGCGTGGCCGACAGCGTCAGCGGCCCGAGGGCGCTGGCCAGCTCCGGCGGTGCGCCCGGCGCGACGAGCGTGCCCGGCACGAAGTAGTACGCGCGAGGCCGTCCCTGAATCCAGTACACCCAGACAACGGAGCGCCGGGTCTGGTCAGCAGCCTTATTCGCCGCAAGCGCCGAGTCCGTCCTGCCGCGCGCGCCCATCGACATCCTGACGCCGGTGTCCGCAAGAAGCGGCTCCGCCGCATTGCCCCAGGCGGGTTCACCGTGCCGCATGTAGATGATGGCTCGGTGATCGAGCACCGCTTCGCTTTGCCGCGCATCCTCGAGCCGGCTCCGGTCGTCGCTCGACACGACCTGGTTGAGACTGTCAGGCAGCACTCGGCTGCAGGTGTAGGCGAATCCGGGTCTGGGCGCCCAGACCCGCACGTATCCCGAGAAGCGTTCCGGCGCATCTACCCGGAAGCTCCGGTACACATACGCCCAGCGGCGCAGGTGCTCCTCCAGCCGGTCGCCGGGTGCGCGAAGCGAGAGAGCGTCCCGTCGCTGCCAAAAGCGGGTGAGCCAGGCGGGCACCGAGTCCAGGGGCAGGGTGTCGAATTCGCCCAGTTCGCGCTGGGTGGCGACCCACGAGAGATCATTGCGGTAGCGTGCTCGCGCCGAGTCGCTGAGGTGCTGCAACCCTTGGCGGTAGAGCGACGCGGCCTGGCCCAGCGCCGAGTCACCTGCCAGTGATCGGGCCTGCTCGAGCGACGCAATCGCAGCATCCCCGCCAAGCTCGCCGTAGAGCCTGAACGCGCGCGCGGCATCGGCATAGCGCAGGGCAGTGCGGTAGACGTATCCCGCCGCCAGTTGCGCCAGGGTGTCACGGGGCCAGTGGCGGACTGCTCGCACAACGGCTCGCGCGATGCCCTGGGGCTGCACGCGGTCGCGCTGCTCGGCGACTTGTGCCACCGCAAAGCGGAGCCCAGGCTCGAACATCGAGTCCCGGGCGAACATTTCCTCCAGACTCCGCCAGAACCCCTGGCGATAACTCTCGCCCGTGAGCTGGCCGCCGAGGACCGGGCGGGAGATGGCATCGTCTTCGTCGAGCGCCAGCTTGGCGAGCGCGAGCCCGAAGCGGGGCCAGGGCCAGTCCGGCTCGCGGAGGCGAGCTTGATCGAAATCCCGGAGCGCGTCGAACAGCGCCTCGCGCTCGCCCTGCGCCTTGCCGGTGTGGAGAAGCTGCAGACCCTGCTGGATGAGCTGCGTGGTGGCTGAAATGGAAGTGGAAGAGTCGGCCGTTCCCTGCGCGAGCGCCAGCCGGTCGGCCGGCGACTGGGCCGCGAGCGGGCTGGCAGCCAGCAGGAAAGGTGCGATCAGTCTGGGCCAGTCAGTGCGCATTCGCGCCACCTCAGCATCGCGTCCAGAGCATCGCCTTCAGGGCCGGGCTGGGCGGTGACCTCGACTCCGGCAGGACCGATACCGCCCCACTCCGCCCCGGTGCGGTCGTGCCTGCGTCGAGGTCACCGCCCAGCCCGTCCCACGCCACCCTTCAAGCCGCGATCAGCTCGTGCCAGCGTAGTGGTCTTCCCAAGCTCAGAGCGCGTGGAGCTGAAATCGATATCGGGTTGCGCGGTGGGAATGGGGCGCTGGCGGAGGCACGACCGCACAGGGGATGGGCGGGGTGGTATCGGTCCTGCCGGAGCCAGCGCCCCATTCCCATCGCGCCGAGACCACCTTCGCGCCCTACGCCCTACGCCCTATGTTCTACGCCCCACGCCCTACGTCCCCACCACCACCATCACGTGATTCTTCTTCCCCTTCCTCAAGAGGATATACCGCCCATCTTCGAGATCCGCGACCGTCAGCCGCCGTGAGACATCATCCTGCTGGACGTCATTCACGGAGAATCCGCGCCCCTGAATCCCGCGCCGGGCGTCTGCTTTGGAGGACGCCAGGCCCGCGCGTACCAGGACATCGACCAGCGGCAACCCGGTTTCCAGCTCTGTCACGGTCGCTCTGCAATTGGGCATCGTGCTGGCCAGATCGCCGTAATCAGTCCGCGCACTGTCCCCTCCGAAGACCGCGAGGCCGGTCCGCGCGGCGCGCTCGGCCTCCTCCTCGCCGTGCACCAGTGCCGTGACCTCGCGGGCCAGCCGCCGCTGGGCCACCCGTTTGCCGGGGTCGATCTCATGCTCACGCACGATCGCGCTGATCTCATCCAGCGGCAGGAACGTGAAGAAGCTGAGCCACCGCGCCACGTCGCGGTCGTCGGCGTTCAGCCAGAACTGGAAGAACTCGTAGGGGCTGGTGCGCGCGGGATCGAGCCAGATGTTGCCCTGCTCGCTCTTGCCGAACTTGGCACCTGAGGCGGTGGTCAGTAACGGAAACACAATCCCGTGGGCCGCCGCGCCCTCCTTCCGCGAGATGAGCTCGATGCCGGCGGTGATGTTGCCCCACTGGTCACTGCCGCCCATCTGGAGTTCCACGTCGGCCGTGCGGAACAGATGCCAGAAGTCATGCGCCTGGACCAGCATGTAGGCAAACTCCGTGAAGGAGATGCCCGACTCCATGCGGCTCCTCACCGACTCCTTCTGCAGCATGTAATTGACGGTGAAATGCTTCCCCGTCTCACGCAGGAACTCCATCAGGGCAAGCTCGCCAAGCCAGGCCGCGTTGTTCACGACGCTGGCGCTCGACGGTCCCTCGAATCGAAGAAAGGATCGGAGCTGGCGCTCGATGGCCTCGGAGTTGCTATGAATTTCTGCTTCGGACAGCATTGGGCGCTCGGAGCGCTTGCCGCTCGGGTCGCCGACCAGTGCCGTACCGCCGCCCACCAGGGCAATCGGGGTTCCGCCCAGCCGCTGCAGCCAGGCGAGTCCCATGACCGGCACCAGGTTGCCCACATGCAGTGACGAAGCAGTGGGATCAAAGCCGACGTAGGCCGTGATGGGGCGCCCGGCCAGCCGCTCAGCGACACCTGGCGTGGCATCCTGAACAAAACCACGAGCAGCGAGATGATCGAGAAACATGGTCATAGGCGCCAACAGTAGGTGCAAGGCGGGACGGCGGCAAGCAGGCCCCGTGGCCGCCATGCGTTCCCATAACTAGTTTGCACGATATGCCTTTCCGGTCTGGATCCCGTTCCGGGCGCACAGGAAACTCCTCAACGCGCCGATGGTGGACTCCGCGCACCCGTCGCTGGCTGGTGGTCGGCGTGGCCTCGGCGTTTGCCCTGGGGCTGGCGCTGGTGCTGGCACTCTGGTTCACCGCCTGCCTCGGCAATTCCTGCCCGTCCGTCGCCAACCTCGATTCCTACGATCCCAACCAGGCGGCCAAGGTCTATGCCGCTGATGGGCGGCTCCTGACGGACCTTGGGCTGGAACGGCGCACCGTGGTCCCGCTCGCGGAAATGTCGCCGGCTGTCGTCGCCGCGTTCGTGAGCACCGAGGACAAGCGCTTCTATCAGCATCACGGCATCGACTGGGTGCGGGTGTTCGGTGCCGTCAAGGACATGATCCTCGAGCGGCGGATCGCAAGCGGCGCCTCCACTATCACCATGCAGCTGGCGGGCAACCTGTGGCCGGATGCCATCGACCGGCGCAACCGGTCGGGCTTTGGCGGGCTGCAGCGGAAGCTGCGGGAAGCCAAGGTGGCGCTGGAGATCGAGAAGAAGTACCCCAAGGACAAGATTCTCGAGCTCTACCTCAACCAGATCAATCTTGGCAACCGGGCGTTCGGCGTGGAGGCGGCCTCCCAGCGCTACTTCGGGAAGTCGGTGCGCGACCTGAACGTGGCCGAGGCCGCGACGCTCGCCGCCATTCCCAAGGCGCCCTCACGGTACAACCCACGCCAGCATCCCGATAACAGCGTGCGTCGCCGCAACCTGGTCATCGGCCTCATGCGGGACAACGACAAGCTCGGTGCCGAGGAAGCGGAGCGCTGGAAGGCATACCCGCTCCGGCTTTCGGCGCGGTCGGATTTCTCGGGCGTGGCGGACTATTTCGTCGAGTACGTGCGCCAGATTCTCCAGACCCGGTTCGGCTCCGATCTGTATCGCGAGGGATACCGGATCTACACCACGCTCGATCTGGACATGCAGCTTACCGCCGAGCGGTCGCTGGAAGACCAGCTTCGCGAAATCGAGAAGATGCCGAGCTTCCGGCACGAGACGTACGCCGAGTACCAGAATCGCAAGGCCGACGAATCTTCGGACAACGACAGCATCGGCAACTCCCCGTACCTGCAGGGGCTGCTGGTGACGCTCGACGCGAAGACCGGCGCCATCCGCGCCATGATCGGTGGTCGCGATTTCGACGACAGCAAGTTCAACCGCGCCACCCAGGCACTCCGGCAGCCGGGCTCGACCTTCAAGCCCTTTGTCTACTCGGCTGCGCTCCGGAGCGGCATTCCGCTTTCGGAAGTGATCGTGGATGACACCTTCCGCCTGGAAATTCCCGGCCAGGGCTTGTGGGAGCCGCAGAACTACGAGCTCAGCTACAGCGGTGCGCACACGCTTCGGTGGAACCTGTACCAGTCCCGGAACATCCCGGCCATCAAGCTCGGGCTCCAGATCGGGGCCGATGCGATCATCAGCGAGGCGCGGCGCTTCGGCCTCACCTCGCGCATCCTGCCGGTGCCGTCCATTGCCATCGGCTCAGCCGACGTCATCCCGCTGGAGATGTTCAGCGCCTACACGACGTTCGCCAACCTTGGCGAACGCGCCGAGCCGTTTGCAATCGAGCGGGTGGAAGACCGGAATGGGAACATCGTCTGGGAGCCCAGGCCTCGCCTCGTGCCGGTGATGAGCCCCGAACAGGCCTGGCTGATGGTGGATGTGCTTCGGGATGTGGTGCGGAAGGGCACCGCGGCTGGCTCGGTTGGCTCCAGGATCCGGTTTCCGGCAGGCGGCAAGACCGGCACCACCAACGACTACAACGACGTCTGGTTCATCGGCTTCACGCCGGACCTGGTGACCGGGGTGTGGATGGGCTTCGACCAGCCCACCAAGATCATGAGCAACGCCCAGGGCGGTCGGCTCGCGGCTCCGGCCTGGACCGGCCTGATGAACGAGATCTATTCCCGGCGGCCCATTCCGAAGGCATGGGCACGGCCATCCGACCTGGCCGTGGCCGAGATCGACAATACGACCGGCTACCTTGCCACAGCGTTCTGTCCCGCCGAGGATCACGAGATCGAGTCGTTCATTGCCGGAACCGAGCCGACTCAGTACTGCCCGATTCACACCCAGGGCATCCTGAGCCCGTTTGGCTTTGGGCCGCCGCCGGATACGTCGGGCGCGACAACCCGTGACACGCTGACGGCTCGAGTGCCGCAGCCCGTGAGTCGGGACTCGGGACCCGTGACGCGCGTCCCGCGACCCGCGACTCGCGTTCCCCAGTAGCCCTTGCTCCCGACGGGGACGTCACAGTAGCCTACAACGTCGCGTGGCGGGACGTTTTCAACCATACGAGGAGAATGCCGTGCGCTGTCTCGCGCTCAACGCATCCTTCGAGCCGCTGACCATGGTTCCGGTGCGGCGTGCTCTTCGTCTGGTCATCGAGGGCAAGGCGGAGATCGTGGAGGCGGACGACGATGACGTCGTCCGAAGTGCGAGGATGGAATATCCCCGTCCTGCCATCATCCGCCTCGTCCGCTTCATCCATGTTCCCCGCCGATTCCGCCGCCAGGTCACCAACACCTTCCTCTTCGCGCGGGACGGCTACCGGTGCATGTACTGCCACCGAGGGCAGCATGACCTGCGCTCGCGCGAGTGCCTGACGCGCGATCACGTGGTCCCGCTCTCGCGCGGCGGCGGCAACGACTGGGGCAATTGCGTGACGGCGTGCAGCAGCTGCAATACCCGCAAGGGCAACCGGCTTCCGTCGGAGTGTGGCATGCATCCGCTCACGCCGCCGGTGGAGCCGCATTTTGTGCACCTGTCGTGGGCCGTGCGGCGCCTCACCGCCACCCAGGCCAAGTATATCCGGCTCTTCTATGGTGACGCCGCGTTGCGGGCGTTGGGGGGAGAGTCGGTTCTGGTGGAGGAGCTGGAGGCGTAGGGCGTGGGGCAGTGGGAGGGCGTGAGCCTCACGCCTTACGCCCCATGCCGTACGCCTCACGCCCTAGCCCCCACGCCCCGATCACCGCCGCAAGCCCCACTCCCCACGCCAGCGCCCCGTCCCGGGCCAGGTGAAACATCGCCGCGGTTCCTTCCAGACCAGCCAGCAGCAACGCCACCGAAGCCACGATAAGTAGCGCGAATCGCATTCGTGCCCGGCCCGCCCAGAATCCGACCAGGAGCAGGGGCAGCGCCAGCCAGGCGGCCGACGTCCATCGGCTGTGAACGTCAAATGGATAATTGAGCGGCAGGAGCAGCATCCAGCCGAGTCCTGGTGTGAGCGCCAGTTCGGCGGTGTGTCGCCGGCCGTCCACCGTGCCGGCAGCCCATAGCATCGGCCCCGTCTTCCCACCGTCCACGCTGGCCGGTACCGGAGCGTCGGGGAAGACCCCGCCATAGACCCTGACAGCTGGTGTTCGCAGGAGCGCCCGGGTAGCGCGCAGCCGCCAGGAGAAGACCGGCTTCTGTCCCAGCTGGCCCAGGAGGGCCAGCGGATACCGGTCGGCATCGCGAAGTTCGAGCACCGGCGCGAGTCGGTCGGTAATGCCCACCGTCACGATTGACGCGTGGAGCGATCGCGCGCCGGATCCTTCATCTGCCCGCGCCGATTGAATGGAGCCGGAAAATCGCTCGAGGAACGGTTCGGTGGGTGCCTGGACCAGCCGGACGGGGCCTGCCGCCTTATCCTCAGTCAGGAGCCACCCGGTGATCCCCATCAATAGGAGCCACCCGAGTGCGGCAGAGATGGCCAGTTGCCGGGCTGATGCGACAGATGGCCGCCACAGTCCGGGAGCCGACACGGCCAGGGCGGCGCCGAGAAAACTGCCGCAGCCATTGGTCAGGACGTCGCTCAGACTTGGGTCCCTGCCCGTGACTAACGTCGCCTGCAGCAACTCGATAACGAGGGCGAGGACGAGGCCGGCCAGCAGCGCTCGGATGGGCCTGACGCCGAGCACGCCAAGGCCCAGGCCCAGTGGCACGAAGAGCGCTACGTTGAGCAGCACATCCACAGTGCCCTGATCGCCGCAGACCACGCAGTACCAGGGGGTTGCTGCCGCTTGCGCCAGCTGCCGGGGCAGCGGTATCAGGGTGAAACCCGCAATGACCGCGAGCCAGATCGCAGTAAGCACAAGCGCTAGGCGGCGTTGCAGCAGGCGTTGCAGCATGGGCATGGTGCTGAAAGGTAGCTGGTGAGCGGCCGCCACAACTGCTGTGGGTATGGTGCCGGATGTTCAGGCTTGAGACCCGGCGAAGTGTCGAATAAATTGTTGTCAGAAAATTAGATAGCCGGTTCCCCGAAGCGGGCTAAGTGCTGGCCTGACTTCTGCATACTTCACCCTGAACGATTGTGCTGAGGGCCAATGACTTCACCTCGCGTACTGGTGCGGGAGGACTCGGAGGGCCGGAAGCGCAGTTGGCGGCCGCCGGCGCCCGATTTTGGCTGGAAGTTGCTGGGCTGGGTGGGCGGTGTGCTGCTGATCATCGGATTGATCGATCTCGGCCTGGCGCTTTACCCGCCGATGTTCGGCAATCCGAATTGGGAGTTCGGGACGGTAAGTGCCCAGCTGAATAGTCTGCCAGTGCCCATGCTGGGCCTGGCACTGCTGCTGGGAGCCGCGGTGGCCCGCGGGTGGGTGCTGGGCATGCGGGTTTGGGCCATCCTGGGAATCGTCCTGGCAGTGTTGATCTTGGCGGCGGCAGTGCTGTGGGCGCTCAACCTGCCGCTTGCCTTCAGGTCGGTGCAGGAACCCGCTGCCCGGCTTGGCCTCAAGAAGTCGGTGGCCAAGTCCGTCGCGCAGGCCATCCTGTATCCCGTGGCGTTTCTCTGGATCGGCTGGCAGGGATTACGTCACGCACGCGCTCAGCGGTAAGCGCACCATTGAGTCACCCTTCACGTTCCACCTGAGAGGACTGTACCGTATGAAGCATGTCATTCGCGGAATTGGTGCCGCTGCCGCACTGCTTGGCGCCGTCGCCGGCAATGCGTGGGCTATCAGCCCTGGCACCTACAATGTCTGCGGGGGCGACAATTTCGAGACGTGCGCCACCGTCACCATCGGGTTCGACGGCACCACCAACACGCTGACGGTGGACATTGCCAACACGTCAACCAACGGCGACTACTTCACCGCCTTTGGCTTCCGTGACCTCGCCAGCGGCGTTTCTGCCACCGGCGTGGACGGCGGCTTCACTGGCTGGACGTTTGTCGATGGCGGCCCGACCGACATCCAGGCGAGCGCCGGCTGGCAGGCTGCCAACGGCAACCCCGCCGTCCAGGGCATCGGCAACGACGGAAACAGCTACCACTTCACCCTCACGTTTGATGGTGACCCGGCACTGGCTGGCGCCACGTTCGCCCTTCACTCCCAGGCCGGTCCGAATGGCTGCTCCACCAAGCTGTTCATTGACCCGAATGGCGGCGTGAACACCATCGACGCTCCCAGCGCCGAGTGCGGTGGCACCACCACCGTGCCGGAGCCGATCACCATGTCGCTGCTCGCCACCGGCCTGGCCGGGATGGGCGGCGCCGGGCTGATCCGTCGTCGCAACAAGAAGGCGTAATCGTGTAGCGACGCGCAGTCAGCTGGACCATCAAAGGGCGGCCAATGGTCGCCCTTTTTTTGTCCCGTGACGACTGTCACCGCCGCGATCCATCTTTGGACTTATCCAATGTGCACTCGGTCGTCGGTCATCCGCTGACTGACGACCGCCGACCGAAGACCGCCGACCCGTGCTTCCGGAGACCACCGCATGACCGCTGGACTGCCGCCGAACGAGACATTGACGATCGCCATCTGCACCTGGAACCGTGCGCCACTGCTCGCCATGACCCTGGAGCGTCTCTGCGCGCCTGGCGTGCTCAGCGGCGGCTGCGAGGTCCTGGTCGTTGACAATGGCTCGACCGATGGCACGCCCGATGTGGTGGCTCGCTACAAGGATCGGCTGCCTCTCCGGATGGCGCACGAGTCGGAGCAGGGGATTTCCCCCGCCCGCAACCGTGCCCTCGACGAGGCGTCTGGAACCCACCTGCTCTACATCGACGATGACGTGCTCGTGGGGCCAGGGTGGCTCGAGGCCTATCGCGCAGCATTCCGCGCGCATCCGGATGCCGGCGTCTTCGGCGGTCCCATCCGTGCGCGATTCCTCGGGACGCCGCCCGCCTGGCTGGTGCAGTCCCTTCCGCTTGTTGCGAGCGCTTATGCGGTCCGCGAACTCGGGCCCAGGGAGTTCCGGCTGGAGCCCGTGCCCGCCAAGTTGCCATACGGCGCCAACATGGCCTTCCGGCTCGACCAGGCGCGCCAGCATCGCTTCGATCCGGTGCTCGGCAGGGTCCGGAAGGGCATGGTGGGTGGGGAGGAGATCGCCTTCATGGCCCGCATGCTCCAGGCGGGCGCAACCGGCTGGTGGGTACCTGGCGCCGGCGTCGAGCATCTTCTGCCTCGCACACGCCAGACACTTCGCTACCTGCGAGGGTACTTCGAGGGGCTTGGCATGACCCAGTTCAGGACCGAAAAGCCGGTCCGGGGGCGTTTCGAGCTGGCCGGCGTGCCCAGCTGGCTCTGGCGCCAATATGCCACGGCGAGATTGCGCTACTGGCTCGCGCGGCTCGCGTCACCTGTGACCGTGTGGCTGCCACGCTTCGGGGAATTCGCGACTTATCGTGGCCGCGTCAGGAGCTATCGTGCCGCGGTGGCCAAGCCCTGAGCCGGGCGGGTTCGCTCGAACGTGGACGGCTCGGGGAACAGGCGCTCAAGCTCCCTGACGTGGTGTTCGTCGGCCTCACCGGCGCCATCGTTGACGCAGAACAGCGCCGGCAGCGAGGGCCTGTCATGCGCAATGAGTGCGCGCTCGCTGGCAAAGACCTCGTGCGGCAGGAAGCCGCGGACCGCTGAGCCGTTGGCCAGGCTCAGGTAGCGCGCCACGGCCAGGAACTCGAGGTCATCTGGCCCCCGGAACTTGCTGGTGCAGGTGCGTTCCCAGTCACGCCGCAACCGCTCCGAGGCATGGCGCAGCGCCGAGCGCGTCATGCTCTGCGCCTGGTGATTGGTGAGCTTCCGCACCTTGCGCCACGGTCGGCGCAGCTCGAGGGCGAATTTCACGTTGTTCCACTGCGCCATCCAGAGCCGCGCGAGCCGGTCATGGGACACGCTCTGCCAGGGCACGATCCAGTCATCATCCCGTTCGGAGAGCATCACCTTCATCCCGACGCGCCGGGCGCGTGAGCCCCGCAGCACGGCGAAGAAGTCGCTCTTGTGGCAGCGCTGACCCAGGAACATGTCGTCATTGCAGTAGATGAAATGCTCGGCGAGTCCTGGTATCCGATGCAGCTGGGCCTCAATGGCGAGCGAATTGAACACGGGGGCCCAGGCAGGATCGGCCATGATGGAGTCCTGGTGCACCACGGTGATCCTGGGATGCGAGGCATTGAGCCAGCCGGGGGTCTGGCCTGGAGTCACGATGTAGATCTTCCGCACCCAGGGAGCGAATCGCTCCACGGAGCGCAGCGAGTACCGCAGTTCATCATGCTCCACGTAGCGGACGTCGGGATTGAAGACCACCGGATCCAGCCCGTAGCGGCGTGCCCAGGTGTTGCGAAGCTCGCGATGCGAAGGATCCTGGCCGTGGACCCAGGTGTAGACCAGGTCCACGTCGAGCTGGGCCAGCTCGTCGGAAGCGCGGGCGCGCACTCGCGGATGCATCGTCGGTCCCGGCATCGGGACTGGCTGGCCGCGTCCACGCGCGAGCCGTCGGCGCAAGCGCCAGAGGACATAACGGGGATCGGTCAGGAGACTGGCTCGCACAAACCGCGACTTCCACGGGTTGCCGGTGCGGCGATGGCCAGCGGCTGTCCTGCTCACACTCACACCCACACTCCTCGGCTTGGGGACCCCAGTGCACGCGAACCCCGCGCTGGTGCGCGGTGTTCGGGCGGCGGATGAGTGCTGGGGACTGAACCGGAAAACTTACGGAAGGGGTGCGACAATCGCGGTGCTTCCAGTTCAATCGCTAGCTGCTGAACCACTCCCACGTCCGCCGCAGTCCCTCCTCCACATCCACCGTTGGGTGATAGCCGAGAACCTGGGCTGCACGTTCGAGGCCTGCCTGCGAGTCGCGGACATCCCCGGCCCGCGGTGGGCCGTAGGTCCGCTTCACCCTGCGCCCGGTGATCGACTCCACCAGGTCCAGCAACTGGTTCAGTGAAATACGGCTGCCAGCTCCGGCATTTGTGACCCACCCGTTCACGCGCTCGGCCGGCCCGAATGCAGCCAGCATGTTCGCGTTCACTACGTTAGCGACGTAGGTGAAATCGCGCGTTTGATCCCCGTCACCAAAAACTGTCGCAGTTTCGCCGGTTTGCGCCGCATTCAGGAACACCGGGATGACGGCGGCATACGCGCTGGTGGGACTCTGGCGCGGGCCGAAAACATTGAAGTAGCGGAGTGCGACGCCCTCGAGCAGCCCTGCGCGTGCATACGCCAGCACGTACTGCTCACCGGCGAGCTTGGCCGTTGCATAGGGAGACCGGCAGAGCGGCTCCATGGTTTCCACCTTGGGCAGGACGGCCGTGTCACCGTACACCGAGCTGGAGCTCGAATAGACCACGCGCCGTGCGCCCGCCCGGCGGGCCGCCTCGAGCACCTGGATGGTGCCATTCACGTTGTGGTCATTGCACGCCACCGGATCCTTGATGGAACGGGGCACGCTCGGCAGCGCCGCCACATGGAACACCGTATCCACGCCGCAGCAGGCGCGGTCGCAATCGGTGCTGTTCCGGATGTCGCCCTCGATGAAGGTGATGCGCTCCATCACGTCGGCCAGGTTATCGCGAGATCCGGTGCTCAGGTTGTCGAT
The DNA here is from genome assembly GCA_035708725.1 of Gemmatimonadales bacterium. Taxonomy (GTDB): domain Bacteria; phylum Gemmatimonadota; class Gemmatimonadetes; order Gemmatimonadales; family GWC2-71-9; genus CAMLHP01. The sequence continues at coordinate 12,359 of DASTFH010000052.1, forward strand.
CACGGTCACAGCACGACCGTCTTCCAGCAGTTGCCGGACAATATGGGAACCGATGAAACCCGCGCCGCCCGTGACCAGGCAGGCGGAAGCTGTGGACGCCATTCAGGCCGTTCCTGACCGTGTGGGTTGGAGTGGCGGGGCTGCGCGTTCCGCCAGGGATGAGGCGAGCGAGACCTGCGCATTGGTCTGGACCACGCCGTCGAACGGGCGGCCTTCCAGCACCTGGAGGTGCGCGCCCGGCCCGCTCGCGATGTCACCGCGATGCTCCTTGAGGCGCACGCTGGAATCGAGCCCGTAAAGTCCCGCCGGGACATTCATCTCCAGCGCGAACTCCAGCTCGAACGGCCCCGTGCGCGGGAGCGACACTTCGCCATGGTCGGTGGTGACGGTGGAAAGCATCCTGCCGTTCTCGAGGCTGCGGAGCGCCAGCGTGACGATCTCACGGCCCGTGGCGCGCTCGCCATTCACATGCCCGCCCACGATGACTCGTACGTCGCCGCCGGAGCGGACTTCGCCCGCCGTGGCGACCCGGATGCTTTCCAGCACCACCGGGCTGTCGGAATTGCTGGGCGCCTGCTCGACGGCAAGGTAGCGCTCGATGGCCTCGCTGGTTGGCCCGGCAAACTTGAGCTCGCCACGCTCCATGAGGAGCGCCTCGGTGCAGAGCTCCGCAATCCGGTCGAGCTGGTGCGAGACGACCACGACCGGGATGCCGCTCCGGGCCAGTTCCTTCATGCGGCCGAACGCGCGCTGCTGGAACTCGAAGTCGCCGACCGCGAGGACCTCATCAATGATGAGCACATCGGGCGACAGGTGCGCCGCGATGGCGAAGCCAAGCCGCGCATTCATGCCGCTCGAGTAGCGCTTGACCGGCGTGTCGATGAACGGCGCGATGCCGGCGAACGCCACGATGTCATCAAAGCGCTGCCGGATCAGCGACTTGGGCATGCCCATGATGGCGCCCTGCAGGAAGACATTCTCCCGGCCCGTGAGGTCCTGGTGGAAGCCCGCCGCGATCTCGATCAGCGCGCCCACCCGGCCCCGCACCTCGGCGCGCCCCAGCGTAGGCGGAAGAATCCGGGTGAGCGTCTTGAGGATGGTGGACTTGCCGGCGCCGTTGCGCCCGATGATGCCAAGGACGTCGCCCGAGCGCACCTCGAAGCTCACGTCACGCACCGCCCAGAACTGATCCTGCCCCAGTTCGGTGCGCCGCAAGGCGCGGCCCGTCAGCCGCCGCACGGTTGCGGGGATGAGGTCGCGCAGGCTGTCATGCCGCTCGCCGCGCTGGAACTTCTTCCAGACGCGATCGAATTCGATACCTGGTTCGATATCAGACATTTTCGGCGAAGGCCGGCTGGGACCGATGAAAAATGATCACGGCAATCAGGAGCCCGATCACGGCCCACGCGGCCGTGTACAGGAGCGAGGCCGGGTGCCAGACCGCCACCTCGACGCCCTGTTTCGTGACGCTGGTGAGCGGCTGCAGCAGGCTGTTGCCCTGGACCACCGCCAGGCGCAGCCCCTCGAGGATGGGCGTGAGTGGATTGAGCCACATGAGCAGCGCACCCTTGGGCCCCATCATGGCCGGCTCGTAGAAGACCGGCGTGAACAGGATGCCGAAGGTGAGCACGACCTGTACGATGTACTTCACGTCGCGGAAGAAGAGGTTGGCGCAGCTCAGGAACACCACCACCGCGGCCGTCAGCAGCCAGAGCAGCGCCAGGAGGACCGGCACCCAGAGCAGTGTCACGTGCGCGGTCACGCCGAGGAACGGGAGCAACACCACGAGCGCGAGGAGGCCGATACCCGTGTCGAACGTCTGTGCCAGGATTGCGGCCAGCGGCAGCACTTCACGGGGAAAGTAGACCTTGGAAATGAGGTTGTGGTTGGAGGTGAGGACCGTGGTGCCGAAGGTGACGGCGCCTGCGAAAAACGCCCAGCCCACGCCCTTGAGCGCAATGCCCGCAATGTCCGCGTGTCCGACGCCCGCGCCGGCGGCCTGTCCCATGGCCACCCGGATCAGCACGCCGGAGATCACGATGAGGATCGGCATGAAGATGGCCCAGCCGAACCCCATGACCGCCTGCTTGTACCGGATCCGGATGTCACGCCGGGCAAATTCGAACATCAATTCGCGGAACGACCGGAGATCCGAGATCACCTCGCGCAGATCGCCCAGGGGGCCTTGGCGGTGGGGTACGAGCACTCCTGCTGCATCAGTCACGCGATTCGATTCTCCCGGCTAAAGTCTGGACTGCGCCTCGGAGAGCAATTTTCATGCGCTCAAAGATACAAGTGCGGCACGCGTGCCATGACCGCGCGATGCCACTCGGGCGTGTCGCAGCGGAAATACAACAGATTCGTGGAGGCGATGCAACGATGCGGTCGCGGGCGTTGCTTCGGTGAGGCAGGTCACGATGAGGCCACGAAATTGCCTGCTGCGCTGCGTGTGCTCCGGCTGGGCGGGCGGAGGATGTGTCGCAACGAGCCCGGTAGATGGTCAAAGACCCACGCACCTGCTCTCCAGGCAGGGCGGACCAGTCGGCTGCGGCGGCGCCAGCGCAGGTAGATGGCCTCGCCTCCGGGCACCAGCGAATGCAGGTCCAGGATCGTCCGAAGCGGCGCGCCCGAACGCTGGTGCCACGCCGTCCTGAGGTCCGATTCATATGCACGATGCAATGCCGCCAGCCCGCTCGCCCTGGTCTCCACGCTCAGTGCTGGCGTGACGGCCATCCACAGGTCATGCCGGAGCTGCCAGGCGGAGCGGAACATCTGGTCAAGGCGCGAGGAATGTTGCGCCGGGTGGACCCGGTAGCGTACCAGCCGTCGATGGGTGCAGACGAACGGGTATGCCTGCGCCAGCCGCAACCAGAGGTCGTAGTCTTCGGCGTGACGCATTCCGTCGCGATAGCCGCCAACTGCAAGCAATGAATCCCTCCGGGCCACCGCCGCACTCTGGATGATGGGATTCTGTTCCCAGAGGAAGTCGGCCGCCGCCACTGGCACGCCCTCGGGCAGAACAGCTGGCTGCGGCCGGTCCGATGCACCGAATTGGTTGACCAGCGAAAAGGCCACGGCGGCTTCCGGATAGCGTTCAAGCAGCCCGACGCAGGCCTGGAGCTGCTCCGGCTCCCACACGTCGTCGGCGTCGAGGAAGGCGATTACCTCGCCCCGCGCCTGCCGGATGCCGAGATTCCTGGCAGTGGCAGGTCCACCATTCCTGCCAGTCTCCAGCAGCTTGGCGCCAGCCTGCTCGGCAATGGTGCGCGTGGCGTCGGCGGAGCCGTCGTCCACCACCAGGACTTCGAGTGGCCGGACGGTCTGGGCCCCGACCGAGGCAATGGCCTCGCCGAGATAGGCAGCCGAGTTGTATGCCGGGATTACGACACTGACTTGTGGCACCCGGTTCCTTTCCCTCATGATGGCGTTCAGCCATGGCTTGCAACTTGCCCGCCCGGCACCCTGCGCTCACGGTGGCACCGCCGGGAAAGGCACCGGACTGGGGGGATGGCTACTTTTGGGCCGAGCAGGCCTCCGACCTCAACCGGGAGACCGAGTCTGGCACCGCTGCCGAATCTCACGCAGGAACGCAACCGATGCTGGCGCTGACCCTGGCTGCCGGCACATTGCTGCTGCTCACATGGGGTGTCTATCCCATTGTGGTACAGGCACTTGCGTCAGTGCGTCCCGCCCGCAGACCGCCGCTTCCCGATTCACCGCCGACCGTGACGGTCGTGGTCGCCACACGCGAGGACGGAGACCTGGTCTGTGCCCGGGTTCGTGATGCCCTGAAGGCGGACTATCCCGCTGCTCTCCTCAACGTGGTGGTGGCCATTGACCATGCCGCCGGCACCGACCCGAAGGATATCGAGTGCCGGGAGCCGCGCGCCACCGTCGTGCAGGGCGATGCGCCGGGGGGAAAGGCAGCAGCCCTCAATGCGGGAGTCCGGGCAGCCAGCGGTGAGATACTGGTCTTCAGCGACACCCATCAGCGCTTTGAGCCGGACGCCGTCAGTGCTCTGGTTCGCGCCTTGGGCGATCGGTCATTCGGCGCGGTGTCGGGCCAGCTGGAGCTGCCCGAAGCCGGGCATCGCTCCCTGGTGGAGCAGTACTGGCGCTTTGAGCGCCGGCTGCGGCGGAGCGAGGCCCGGCTCCATTCCGCGATCGGCGTCAGCGGCTCCATCTACGCAATGCGCCGGGAGCTCTGGTCCCCGCTTCCGGCGGGGCTCATCCTGGATGACCTCTATATCCCGATGCGCCTGATCCTGGGCGGCCACCGGGTCGGGTTCGACTCGTCGGCGCGCGCTCATGATTCCCGCCGCACGGCGGTGGAGCAGGAATTCCAGCGGAAGGTGCGAACGCTCACCGGCAACTTCCAGCTCTGCGCCTGGCTGCCGGCTGTGCTGCTGCCATGGCGCAATCCCGTCTGGCTCTGCTTCCTGCTGCACAAATTGCTCCGGCTGCTCACTCCCTGGCTCGGTGTGGCGCTGCTGGTCGGCTTGGCGGGACTCGCGATGTCTGCGTGGGGCTGGTGGGCGCTGGCGATGGCGGCGGGGATGGCGCTCCTTGGCATCCTGCTGGCTGAATTGCTGGGCCTTCGACGGAGGCTGATGACGTACCTGCGGTGGCTCTGGACCATGCAGGCGGCTGTTGCCGTCGCAACGATGAACGGCCTCACCGGCCGCTGGAACGTCTGGAGGCAATGAGTGCCGGCGGTCACCTACCTCATCAGTGAATACCCGGCATTCAACCACACGTTCATCCTGCGTGAAGTGCAGGCCCTGCGCGCGGCCGGTGTAAACGTCTCGACGATCTCCATCCGTGACGATGACCGACCGCTGGACCGCCTCACGACCGACGAACGGGCCGAGCGCGCGGCAACCTGGTACGTGAAGCGGCAGGGTGCGACTGGATTCGGCGCGGCGCTCCTCCGACGGCTGTTCAGCGCGCCGGGCAAGCTGGCACGATCGCTGGCGCTGGCCTGCCGGCTGGGCGGGCTCGACCTCGGCGCACTGGGCAAGCACCTCTTCTATTGGGCCGAGGCGGTCATCGTTGCCGATCATCTCACTCGCACCGGGGCGGCACACTTTCACGTCCATTTTGCGTCGACCGTCGGGCTCCTGGCCCATGTGGCGGCCGGATGCCCATTTTCGATCACCATTCACGGGCCCGCCGAATTCGAGACGCCGCGCTTCGGGTTGTCGGAGAAGGTGCGGCACGCGGCATTGATTGTCACCATCAGCAAGTTCGGCCGATCCCAGGTTGTTCGAACCGCCCGCTTCGATGACTGGCCCAAGGTGCGTGTCGTCCAGCTGGGCGTCGATACGTCGACGTACACACCGCGGGCAGGGCAGTTCACTGGCCCGCGCGCCACGGTACTTACCGTAGGGCGGCTCGCGCCAATCAAGGGCCACGCCGTCCTGATCGAGGCGGTGCATCAGCTCGTTGCCCGTGGATTCGATCTGGGCCTCACCATCGTTGGACAGGGACCCGAGCGACACCGACTGGAGCGCCTCGCGGCCGAGCTCGGAATCTCGGACCGGGTGGAGTTCACCGGCGCGCTCAACGCAATCGAAACCCGGCGTCGATTCGAGCGCGCGTCGGTCTTTGCGCTGACGAGCTTCGCCGAGGGAATTCCCGTTGTGCTCATGGAAGCAATGGCGCTCGGTGTGCCCTGTGTGGCCAGTCGCGTGACCGGAGTGCCCGAGCTGATAGAGGATGGTGTGACGGGCTATCTGGTGACCGCCGGCGACGTTGCTGAAGCAGCGGATGCCATTGCGCGGGTGCTCACCGCTCCGGAAGCCACGCGTGCCATGACCGGAGCGGCGCGCGAGCAGGTCGTAACGCACTACGACCTGCCAACCAACGCCCGCCGGCTTGCGGCCGAGCTTCTGCCGCTGCTCACGGCGGAACCGATGCCGGATACGGCCACCTCCGCGCCCGCCCCATCAGGTGCGACATGATCGGCCGGCTTCGAGGGCGCTCGCTTCCGGAATTGCGCGGTCGTGCGGCGCGCCAGGCACTGATCATCACCGAACGCCTGGGCCTGCTGCCCTCGTCACGAGTGCCCGAGGATCGCCGCTTCTCGAAGCTGCTGGAACCAAGCCTTGACGCGTCTCCCGCGCGCCTGGCGGGCGACATCATCCTCGGCTGCCGATCCGCGGTCCCGGGGCTCGCCGCCCCTGCCGATGCGGCGGCTGAGGTTGCTGCACACTGGCCTGCCGATGCATCCGCGATTGTCGCGCGCGCCGAGAAGATTCTCGGCGGGCGCATGGACCTGCTTGGCTATGAAGGGCTCGACTTCGGCTCGCCACCCGATTGGCAGCTGGATCCGGTGCTGGGGCGCCGCGCGGCAGCGGTGCATTGGAGCCGGGTCCGCTATCTCGACGCCGCGGACGTCGGGGACCACAAGGTTGTCTGGGAGCTGAGCCGCCAGCAGTACCTGGTGACGCTGGCCCAGGCGTGGCTGCTCACGAGCGACGAAAAATTTCCGGCCGCCATTGCCGCGCATCTCGAAGCGTGGATGAATGACAACCCGCCCAAGCGCGGCATCAACTGGGCGAGCAGTCTCGAGATCGGGTTCCGGGCGATCAGCTGGATCTGGACGCTGGCGCTCGCGGGTGATGCGCTGCCACCGTCGCTGGTTCAGCGTTGCGCGGGCATGCTCCATGTCCACGCCCGCCACCTGGAATCGCACCTCTCCACCTGGTTCAGCCCCAACACTCATCTCACCGGCGAAGCACTGGCCCTGGTCTACCTCGGCCGCGCCCTGCCGGTGTTTCGCCGCAGTGAGCGGTGGCGCGAGACGGGGCTTCGCATCCTGGAGGAGGAAGTGCGGCGCCAGATCCTGCCCGATGGGGTCTACTTCGAGCAGGCCACCTATTACCACCGCTACACCACCGATTTCTACCTGCACCTTGGCCTGCTGATCGGCGCGCAGGGCGCGCAGCGCCCCCGCTGGCTGGATGTCACTCTCGGTCACCTGCTCGACTATCTGGTCGCCATTGTGCGCCCCGATGGTACGTGGCCCCTGATCGGTGACGAAGACGGGGGCCGGCTCGTGTGGCTCAAGTCACGACAGCCGAACGATTTCCACGATACCTTAGGGCTGGGCGCGGTGGTGCTCGGAAGGCGCGAATATTGCTTGCCCGGCAACAGCTCCCCGTCCGAGCTTGCGTGGCTCCTGGGACCGGGTGCGCGTGCCGCGTTCGACGCCCTGGGGACCACGCCGCCACCCCGATTCGCCGTCTTTCCCGATGGTGGCTACGCGGTCACGCGGAATGAGGAGGGCGATTGGCTCCTCATGGAGGCCGGCCCGCACGGCGGGCTCGCCGGCGGACACGCGCACAGTGATGCGCTGGCGATCGAGCTCGCCGTGGGGGGCAGGACGGTCCTGCAGGATGCCGGCACCTTCACCTACGTGGCGGATCCCGCCGAGCGCGATGCCTTCCGCGCCGGCGCGGCGCATTCGACGCTCACGATCGCCGGCCACAGCGCGGCGGTGCCTGCCGGTCCCTTCCGCTGGCGCCATCGGAGCGAAGCCCGCTTCGAGCGATGGAAGCAATCGGAGCGCTTCGACTTCCTGGCCGGGCGGCAGGAGGGGTTCCGCGAGCTGGGCCCCGACGTGGCGCACCGCCGAGAGGTGCTGTGGCTTCATGAGTGGAGATGCTGGTTCGTTCGCGACCGGGTGGAGGGAGTTGCCTCCGCGTTTGAGGCGCACTTCCATGCTGCGCCCGGCATCATCATCGCCACGCGCCGCGAGACGGCCCTGTTTCGTGATGCCGGCGTGAACCGGCTCCGGCTGGATGCTCTTGCTGACCAGTGCGCGCTGGCCGTCCGCGATTCCTGGCATTCACCGGTCTACGGCGCTCGCGTGCCGGTGCAGGCGTTGTCGGTGCGGGTGACGCGGGGCATGGAATTGATGACCATCCTGCGCGCGGGGCCCAGCGAGTTCACCTGGGCGCGTGACGTTACCGGGACCACCGTGACGCTTCAACGCGACGGCCGGCTTGTCGAGCTCTCGGTTGGCCCGCTGGGCTGGCGGCTCGATGGCCAGGCCCTCGACTCTCTTGGAGACTGACGCAAGCTCATGTGCGGTATCTGCGGCATTGCCCTTCCTGATGGCTCCTCCCGCCGGCTCGACCGGGACCTGCTCGTGCACATGCGCGACCAGCTCACCCATCGCGGTCCCGATGGGGCAGGGGAATTTCTCGATCGCGGAATTGCGCTGGGGCATCGCCGGCTGAGCATCGTCGATGTGGCGCACGGCGCGCAGCCGATGTCGGCGGCGGCCGGCGCCGTGCAGATCGTCTACAATGGCGAGGTCTACAATCACCCCGAGCTGATGCCGGCCTTGCAGGCGGAGGGGGTACAGTACGCCACCCACTGTGACACCGAAACGGTGCTCCACCTCTACCTGCGGCACGGCGCCCGCATGCCGGAGCAGCTCCGGGGCATGTTTGCCCTTGCCATCTGGGATGCGCGGACCCGCGAGCTGTTCATCGCCCGCGACCGCCTCGGCGTCAAGCCGCTCTACTACGTCCACGCCGAGGATGGCGCGCTCTATTTCGCCTCCGAGATCAAGGCGCTGCTGGCGGCAGGCGCGGTGACGCCCGCGCTCAACCGTCGCGCCTTTCCCGATTATCTCGCCAACCACGCCCCGTCCGGTGAGGATACGCTGTTCAACGGCGTGAAGCGACTGCTGCCCGGGCACACGCTGACGTGGAACGCGGGTCGCATCACGATCCGCCCCTACTGGGATCTCTCCTTTGCGGCCCCGACCGAGACGCGCTCCGACGCCGAACTGGTGGCGGAGTACGCCGAGCGCTTCCGGGAGGCTGTCCGGCTCCGGCTGATGGCTGACGTGCCCCTCGGCATGTTCCTCTCCGGCGGCATCGACTCGGCCGCCATCACGGCCACGATGGCCACGCTGGTGCAGGATCCCATCAAGACATTCTCTGTTGCGTTCCGTGAACGGGAAGCCAACGAGCTCTATTTCGCCAGGCTGGTGGCCGAGCGGTATCGCACCGATCATCACGAGGTGATCGTAAGTCCGGAGGAGTTCTGGGGCGCGCTGCCGTCACTCATCTGGCATGAGGACGAACCATTGGCGCATCCCTCGAGTATCGCGCTCTACTTCGTCTCTCGCCTGGCGGCGCAGCACGTAAAGGTGGTCCTCACGGGGGAGGGAAGCGACGAGACGCTGGCGGGCTACGGGCGCTACCGGACCACCGTCATGAACCTGGCGGTGAGCCGCCGGTGGCAGTCACTCGCGCCAGGCGCGCTCCAGCGCGCGGTGCGCGCCGGGGTGGAGCAGCTGCCGCGGACGTCGCGGTTGCGCCAGCGACTCCTGCGCACTGGCCTGGCGCTGCACGCCGATCTTGACACCCTCTATTTTGACAACTTTGCCGTCTTCGGCCGCGCCCGCCAGCGCGAGATGCTATCGCCCGAACTCCAGGCCGAGCTCGGCGGGCTGGATCCCTACGCCTCGGCGCATGCCGCGATCGCGCGGGGCGACGCGACGACCCTGCTCAACCAGTTGCTCTATGCGGATATCAAGACCTACCTGCATGAGCTGTTGATGAAGCAGGACCAGATGAGCATGGCGGCCTCGATCGAGAGCCGGGTGCCGTTCCTCGATCATCCGCTTGTGGAATTCACGGCGCGCCTGCCCGAGCGGCTCAAGCTGCGCGGCCGCACCACCAAGTGGATCCTGCGCGAGATCATGAAGGACAAGCTGCCGGCCGAGATACTCTCGCGCGGCAAGATGGGCTTCCCCGTGCCGGTGGGAGCGTGGCTCAAGGGTGCGTTCCGTCCGCTGCTCGATCAGTACGTGCTGTCGGAACGAGCGCTCGCGCGGGGCCTGTTCCGGCCTGACGCGGTGCGCCAGCTCGTGGCAGAACACGCGGTGGGAGAGGCGAATCACGACGAGCGGCTCTGGGCCTTGATCAACCTCGAGATCTGGCAGCGGCTCTATCTGGACGGCGAGCCCCTGGAATCGCTCCCGGGACGGCGGCAGGCCATGGCCGGGGCGGCCTAGGATGCGGATCCTCTGGCTCAAGACCGACCTGCTGCATCCGATCGATCGTGGGGGGAAGATTCGCACGTACCACATGCTCCGCGCGCTCAAGCAGCATCACCACGTCACGTATGTGGCCCTGGACAACGGCCGGGCTCCAGCCGAGGCGGCGACGCTCGCCTCGGAATACTGCCACGAGCTCGTGCGTATTCCCTATTCGGAGCCGCAGCGGCGCACCGCCGCGTTCTGGAAGGATCTTGCGCGCAATCTGCTGTCTCCGCTGCCTTACGCCATCGGGAAATACCGTTCGCCGCCCATGCGATCGGTCATCAGGGAGCGCGTGGCGAGCGGGACAGTAGACCTTCTGGTCTGTGATTTCCTCATGCCGGCCCAGAACGTGCCCGACCACCTTCGGTGCAGCACCGTGCTTTTCCAGCACAACGTCGAGGCCAGCATCTGGCGCCGGCATGTGGAGGTGCAGTCGAGCCGGCTGGCACGGGCCTATTTCACCAGCCAGTTCCGGCGCATGGAACGGTTCGAGCGCGAGCAGTGCCGGCGCTTCGACGTCGTCGTGGCCGTGTCCGAGGAGGACGCCGCCGCGCTCCGGGCCCAGTATGACCTGCCGCGCGTGCGCGCCGTCCCGACCGGGGTGGACACCACGGCGTTTGCTCCCGCTGACGCCGCGCTGGCAGAGCCCGGCAGGATTGTGTTCGTCGGCGCCATGGACTGGATGCCTAACGAGGATGGCATTCAGTGGTTCGCGGGTGAGGTGCTACCGCGCATTCGCGAGCGGGTGCCCGGCGCCCACTTGACCATCGTCGGGCGGAACCCGGGGCCGGCGGTCCGGCGACTGGCGGATTCGGAGGGCGCCGTCACGGTGACTGGCACCGTCCCCGACGTGCGGCCCTATCTCGAGGCTGCGTCGCTGGTCGTCGTTCCGCTCCGCGTGGGTGGTGGCACCCGGCTCAAGATCTACGAAGCGATGTCAATGGACCGGCCCGTGGTCTCCACCACGATCGGGGCTGAAGGGCTTCCGCTGGAAGAGGGCGAGCACATCCTTCGCGCCGACGACGCGGCGGCCTTTGCCGCTGCCTGTGTGCGGCTGCTGCAGGCGCCCGCCGGAGCGTGGCGGATGGCGCGGGCGGGTGGTGAATACGTTCGATCCAGCTTCGGCTGGGATCGTGTGGCCGGCGAGTTTGCCCGGTTGTGCACGGAAGCGGATTCGATGGCCGGCGTTGCGCCACAGGAACAGCAGGCGTGAGCGAGACTCCGTTGCGCGTAGTGCTGATGGCGCACGACGAAGACGCGTTGTATGCCGATGGCGTGGCGAGCTGGCTCGATCGGCATGAACAGCTCGTGGGCCTCATCCGCGTAGTTGACAGCGGGCCAACACGGCGCCGGCGCATCCGGCGCGAATGGCGCCGCTCGGGAACGCTGGGGCTTGCTGACGTGCTGGCCTGGCGCCTGTACCACCGCCTGCGTTTCGGGCGCGAGGCCGCACGCACGCGGGCGCGGCTCCTTGCCGGACTCATCCCGTCGGGCTCGGCCGCTCCGGCGGCCCCGGTGCTGCGCACTGGCTCGCCCAACAGTGAGCCGGTGCAGGACTTCATGAAGCAGGCGGACGCCGACCTCATGATCGCGCTGGTCAAGCACATCCTGAAGCCGGCGGTCTTTGGCATACCCCGGCATGGAACCTTTGTGTTTCATCCGGGCATCTGTCCCGAATACCGGAATGCGCATGGCTGCTTCTGGGCATTGGCGCGGGGAGACCGGGATCGGGTGGGAATGACGGTGCTGCGGATCGATGACGGCGTGGATACGGGACCGGCGTACGGCTACTTCAGCCTGCCTGCCGAACGCTGGAGCGAGTCGCCCATCGCGCTGCAGCAGCAGGTGGTACTGGAAAATCTCGAGCCCATCATGCGGCGGCTGCGTGACGTAGTGGCGGGCCGCGCGCAGCCGCTGGACGTGAGCGGGCGCGAGTCCGGCGTCTGGGGCCAGCCGCGGCTCACCGCCTGGTGGCGTCGGCCGGTCAGGCAACCGATCAGGGCCCCGTCGCATGGTTGAGATCCCCACGCGCCTGGGCGTGCTCGAGTATCACGATGTCGTTGGCGCCGGGCCCGACGCCTCGGGCTTTCCTGGTCCGTCGGCTGCGAGCTACAAGGTGGATCGCGCGCGCTTTGCGTCGCACCTGGAGCTGTTGGCGGCGGTGCGGCCCGCGGTGCTTCCTTCCCACGGTGGTGAGGTGCCGGCGCACGACGCGGTCCTGCTGACGTTCGATGACGGCGGGGCAGATGCGCTTCTGGTAGCAGCGCCGCTCCTTGAATCCCATGGCATGCGCGGCATCTTTTTCATGACCACGGGCATGATCGGCAGGCCGGGTTTCCTGGAGCCGGGACAGCTGCGTGAGCTGGCGGAGCGGGGGCATGCCATCGGCAGCCATTCGGTCACGCACCCCGCGCGCTTCAGCGCGCTGACGCGCGAGGAGATGCTGCGCGAATGGCGGGAGAGCCGCGCCGCGCTGGAAGCGGTGCTCGGTGCCGACGTGCGACTGGCGTCGGTGCCGGGCGGATACCATTCGGCCGCGGTGGCTGCGACCGCCGCCGAAGCCGGCATCCGCTGGCTGTTCACCTCGGAGCCGAGTGCGCGTGTCAGCACCACCGGTGACTGCGCCGTGGTCGGACGCTTCACGCTTCGGCGCAGTTCGTCCGCTGCGCAGGCGCTCGCCTTCGCGACCGGTCGTGGCAGCGCCCGGCGTGTCGCGGCCCTCGCGTGGACTGGCAAGAAGCTGTTGAAACGAGCAGCAGGGCCTGCATATCTGCGCGTCCGGCGCATCGCCTTCGGCGACGCCTGATACCTGTGACTTCCAAGGGAGCAAGATGACGACTTCGATCAGTGTATTCGGCCTGGGCTACGTCGGCTGCGTGTCGGCAGCATGTTTCGCCAAGGAAGGTCATGCGGTGACCGGCGTGGACGTGAACCCGGCCAAGGTGGACATGATCAATGCCGGCAAGGCGACCATCGTGGAAGCTGGGATCGGCGAGCTGGTGGACGAGATGGCGCAGTCGGGCCGTCTCCGGGCCACGACGAGCGTGGAAGAGGCGGTCAGGGAAACCGCCGTCTCACTGGTGTGCGTGGGTACGCCGAGCCGTCCCAACGGCAGCCTGGACCTGAGCTACGTCGAACGCGTGTCGGAGCAGATCGGTGCCGCGTTGCGGAACAAGGCGGGTCGTCATGTGGTCGTCATCCGGAGCACCGTGCTGCCGGGCACCATTCACGACGTGGTCATCCCCGCACTGGAGCGCACCAGCGGCAAGAAGGCCGGCACCGACTTTGGCGTATGCGGCAATCCGGAATTCCTGCGCGAAGGCACCTCGATCCGTGATTTCTACGACCCGCCGTTCACGCTCGTGGGCGCCGACGATCCGGAAACCGGCAAGGTGGTGGCCGCGCTGTACCATGGCATCGAGGCGCCGGTGCATATCATCCCGGTGCGGACGGCGGAGATGGTCAAGTATTCCTGCAACTGCTTTCACGGGCTCAAGGTGGCATTTGCCAACGAAATCGGGAACATCTGCAAGGCCGTGGGCGTGGACAGCCACGAGGTGATGCGGATCTTCTGTGAGGACCGGAAGCTCAACATCTCGCCGTATTACCTGCGCCCCGGCTATGCGTTCGGCGGTTCCTGCCTGCCCAAGGACCTGCGCGCCACGGTCTACAACGCGCGGGCCCACGACGTGCCGGTCCCGGTGCTCGAGGCGACGCTGGAGAGCAACCGCCTGCAGATCGAGAAGGCCTTCGACATGGTGATGGCTACCGGCAAGCGGCGCGTGGGGGTCCTCGGCCTCAGCTTCAAGGCCGGCACCGACGACCTGCGGGAGTCGCCCATGGTGGCGCTCATCGAGCGGCTGATCGGGAAGGGCACCCAGCTCGCCATCTATGATCCCTATGTGACGAGTTCCCGTCTCATGGGCGCCAACCGCGAGTACATCGAACGGGAAATTCCCCATATCTGGGAGCTGATGCGCGGCAGCGTCCGGGAGGTGCTGGACGCGAGTGACGCGGTCATCATCGGCAACAGCGCGGGCGAATTCCGGGAGATCCAGGGCCACCTGCGTGACGACCAGCCGGTGGTGGACCTGGTGCGCGCCTTCGGCGCGCGTACCTCTGATGGTCCCTCGTATCAGGGCATCTGCTGGTGAGCGGCCCGGCCGTCTCTCCCGCGCCCGATCACGCCGCCGAAGTGAGGCGCGGCGAGCGCTTCGAGTTCGGCGCCAATTGGAAGCGCTTCCTGCAGGTGCTGAACGACGATCGCATCCGGCAGGCGCAGGATGGCCTCACCGACATGCTCGGCGCGACCGATCTCACGGGGCGCACCTTTCTCGATGTCGGCTCCGGCAGCGGACTTTCGAGTCTCGTGGCCCGCCGCCTCGGCGCCACGGTGCACTCCTTCGACTACGATCCCCAGTCGGTGGCCTGTACCGAAGAGCTTCGGCGCCGCTACTTCCCGGACGACCCGGCGTGGACGGTCGAGCGCGGCTCGGCGCTCGACGCCGATTTTCTTGGCCGCCTCGGCACCTTCGACATCGTCTATTCCTGGGGTGTGCTGCACCACACCGGCGACATGTGGCGGGCGCTCGACCTGGTGGCGTCGCTCGTGAAGCCCGGCGGCACACTGTTTATCGCCATCTACAACGACCAGGGCAGCTGGTCAGGCCGGTGGAAGAAGATCAAGCAATTCTACTGCTCGGGGCCGCTGGGCAAGGCGCTGGTGAGCGGCACGATCATTCCGTATTGGGTGCTGCGCGGACTGGCTGCCGACGTCGTCTGGGGGCGTAATCCGATGGCGCGCTACCGGAACTACGGCACCGATCGAGGCATGTCGGTGACCCATGACTGGTTCGACTGGCTCGGCGGCTACCCGTTCGAGTACGCCAAGCCCGAGGTGATCTTTGATTTTTATCGCGAGCGCGGCTTTTCGCTCGCCCGGCTCGCCACCGCCGGCGGGTCGGTTGGCTGCAACCAGTTCGTCCTCCGCCGCCTCCCGAAGAACGAAAAGTGATCCGTCGCCCGTGTCGTCTTCTCCGACCTGCTCCTTCTCAGGCGACCTGGTTTCCTCAGATCGATGGCCCTTCCGGGAGCGATCTTGCCTTCCCAGCAATTGCCGGCGTAATTGAGGCATCTTGCGGAGGCGAGGGTCGCCGCGAGCATGGCCGGCGGCCCTGGGCGCACGGTGGGAATGGCACAGTTCCAGTTCTGGATGTCGAAGCTGCCACAAAAGGGGGGCGGCCTCGCACGAGCCAGCCTGCTTACGCCAGCCTGTGATGGTTTAGGAGTGAACCGCTAGTGGCAGTGACCGGCTCACGCATCGCGCACTTGTTCGAGGCCGGCGGCGACTCGCGCATCCCGGCCCTGGATGGCGTGCGCGGCGTCGCGATACTCCTCGTCTTCTGCGTTCACTACTTCGCCCTCTTCGGTGTGCTACTCCGTCATGACACCCTCTCCACTCGAGCTGGTCAATTCCTGCACGATCTCGGCTACTATGGTGTCGATCTCTTCTTTGTCCTGAGCGGCTACCTGATCTATGGGCGGATCATAAAAGGCCGGAGTACGTATCGACATTTTCTCCGCCGACGCATTGAACGCATTTATCCTGTCTTCCTTTCGATCTTTGCATTGTACCTGCTGCTCTCGGTGGCGGTGCCGGAAAAGAGCAAGCTTCCACATGACGGTCTGGCTGCGTTCCTGCTGGCCAATGCGGCGCTGTTACCCGGCATGGTTGATATCCAGCCCGTCATCACGGTCGCATGGTCGCTGAGCTACGAGATGACGTTCTATCTGCTGGCTCCCATCATCGTGGTGATGTTCAAGTTGCGGGAATGGCCGGCGGCGAGGCGCGCTCAGTTCTGGCTGGGTGCGACCGTGATCTGTTTTACGCTGAGTTGGCTCGACCTGTTTCCACGGCCATCACTTGCCATGTTTCTGCCCGGCATGCTGCTCTTTGACTGGAAGGAGTCGGCGAGGTACGTTGGCACCGTCTCCCGTCGTGCAGAACTTGGAACTGGCGCCTTCATCCTCTTGAGCCTTCCGTTTGCCAGCGTAGTAGAGGCCGGTCTGTTCCTCCCGTCCTATCCCCGGTGGTCTCCCTTCGCCCACTTGGTCGTCCACATGGGCCTGGTCGGTCTGGCAGGCTTCCTGTTGCTGTGGCTCGCGCTCGTGAATTCAAGCAGGATGAATTGTGCGCTTTGCTGGAAGCCCCTGCGCTGGCTCGGCAACATCAGCTACACCTACTACCTGCTGCATGGGCTGGTCGTGAATGCGCTTGCGTTCGTGCTCTTTCTGTGGCTCCGGCCGCCGATCACCCCGATTATGTACTGGGGCTTGATGCTGCTCTGCCTTGGCGGGAGTATCGTCGCTTCAGCGTTGTGCTACCTGGCCATTGAGCGGCCGATCCAGGAAAGGATGGCCCTGCGCCACGCGCGTGCATCGCGCCACTGCCCAGCCGGCGGGGCGCATGGGATCGGGGTCGTCAAGGAAGACGTGGCTCAGTCCTGATCCACGAGGCCAGTGCGGAAGGCGTCCGGCGAACAATCGAGAATGACAACGGGGCGCCCGCAGCAGGCGGACGCCCCAGTGCACTTGAGTTGGCCTCAGCGAATGCCGCTGGTCATGTTATTGAGCTTGGCGACATCCGCCCCCACCATCGTGCCATCGCTGGCCGCCTGATAAAGGATGCTGCCGGAACTCAGCAGGTAACTGCCTGAGAGCAGGTT
Organism: Gemmatimonadales bacterium; assembly: GCA_035708725.1. GTDB lineage: Bacteria > Gemmatimonadota > Gemmatimonadetes > Gemmatimonadales > GWC2-71-9 > CAMLHP01. The sequence goes on from DASTFH010000052.1 coordinate 29,150, forward strand.
CAGCAGCCCGGCCACCGTGCTGGACGTGGGCCGGTACGTTCCCGTTGGATAGATTCCCGAGGGCGCGGTGATGATGGCGTTGTCCGCGAAGGTACCGCCAGGAGAGAAGCGGGAGAGCGCCGCCGAGCCCTCGCCCACGCCGCTCCCGAATACGCCCCACTTGCCCCGGTTGAACAGGTTGTCGCGGATGATGAAATTAGGCGGCGAGGCGGGCACGCCATCGAACAGGATGATGTGGCTTTCGCCCATCGCGGTGTTGTGTGCGATGGTGAGATACGTCACCCCTCCCAGGATCTGGAAGATGCGCTGGGTGCCGGGCTGGCTGAGGAGGCCCACCTTCTCAAAGGTGGTGTGTTCCACCACAATCCGGCGCGCTGGCGTGCCGCCGCCGCCGTTCGGGTTCTGGATGCCCATCAGGTTGAAGCCGCCCGGGGAGTTGATGATCCGGTTGTAGCGCCAGGTCACGTCGGCCGTGATGCACCAGCTGCAGCCGCCACCCTGGTTCACCGTCTTCATCACCACGGCGAAGCCGGTCTGCGCTTCCGCCCAGTTGTTCTCGAAAACGTTGCCTTCCACCAGCACGCGCCGGGCGTTCTTGAGCTCAAAGAGATTCTTGATGGCCCAGCCCGCGCCCTTCCAGCTGAGCGGCTTGTAGAAGTGATTGTGGCGGATCTCGATGTCGCTTGGCACCACGCCACTGAAGCGCGGGTCGCCGCCGCCGAACATCACGTTCTCGCTCGCCCCTTCGAGGTGGTTGTTCACGATCTTGTACGGCCCCGGCCCGTCCCATGCGCCGATGGCCTGCGAGTCGAGATAGCGATAATGACAGTCCGAGATCCAGCTGTCGATCACGGCGCTGGAGCGGCTGTTGAGCGCCACGCAGCGCTGCAGGTTCATGCTCGGCGTGCCATGGATGTAGGTCCGGTCGAGCACGATGAACTGCGGGTACTCCGCGACGCTTCCGGCTGAATTGCTGTAATCTCCCAGGTCTACCACGGCGTAGGTCATCGAGGCCGAGCTGGACAGCTCGATGCCCATGATCCGGTAGTAGCTCGCGCTGGCGCTGCTGCGGGTGTACAGCGCCGGCATCGAGTTCGGCGTCACCAGCTTGGCGAAGCTCGCGGCCGTGGACGGCGTCACCCGGGTGCCCTCGGCAGGAAGCGTCGTCGCTGAGCGGATGGTAATCCATCCGCTGCCCGCCTTGGCCGGCAGGTAGAAGTTGCCAACGAAACGCGCCCCCGCCGCGAGCTGGATGACATCACCCCGCGCGGCGTTGTTGATGGCCGCCTGGAGATCGCCGCCTGCCGGCACATTGATGGTCTTGCCGGTGGGCGCCACGTACCGGGTATCGAGGTACGTGCGCGGCATCTCCGCCACTTCGCCTGACGGGGCCGGCGTGGACACCTTCGACGGATCGCTCGGCACCTGCACACTGCCGTCATCAGTCGAGCCACCGCCGTCCGTTGCCCCGTCACCGGTGGACGGCGCGGCGCCACTCTTGACCGTGATCCAGGCGGTATCCGCCAGCGTGCCACCGGACTGGACCGCCCGGATACGTACGGTGCCCTCCACCGGCATGATCCAGTCGAGGCCGCGAACGTAGCCGCGATCAGCGACGAGTGATGCTCTGACCGGTACCGTGGCCCCAGTGGACGTGACGCCCCTGACCTGGAAGGTCAGGGTATCGCCCGGCGGAATCGTGTCGCGGCTCGGCGTCATGACGATGCGGACAATGCTGCCGCTGGTCGCGCTGCCCGGAGTCGAAGTCGCCGTCTTCGAGACCGTCACATAGGCCTCGGCTTCAACGCCATTGAGCACGGCGCGGACGCGGAAGGTGCCTTCGATGGGACAGAAGTAGTCCAGTCCGCGGACGTAGCCCCGGTCGGGGTAGAGCTCGACGGGAGCCGGCACGCTGTCACCGGCCGATGTCTTTCCCCACACCACGAAACGCAACGTGTCGTTGGGCAGGATCGTGGCCCGGGCCGGCTTCATCACCAGCGACGTGATGGTCGAGGTCACGGACGCGCTCGCCATGGTTACCACCATAGTATCGGTGGCCCCGAGCGACGGACTCACCCCGACCAGGCGATATGACCCCGCCTCGCCCGCAGTGAACATGGTGACCGGTTCCGAGTCCACCACGCCTTGCACGAGGCTTCCCCCATCCAAGGTCCGCCAGACGACATCAGAGGCCCGCCCATTCCCCCTGGCGGCTGCCACGCTGGCGCGCAGCGGCGTAGAGTCGCCCGCCAGGACGGTCGGGTTGTCCGCCCGGATGTGCAGGCCTCGCTGCGGCGAGGCTTGCTCGGCTATACGAGGTGCTGGGAGATCCGGGGAATCAGGCCCCGCAGCGGAATCAGAACAGGCTGCCAGCGCCAGGGCGCCGAGAAAGGTGGGAAAGACGTACCGCGTCAGCGCGGCCGGTGAGCTCCACGAGTAGCGTGGAAAGTCCATCGAGCTGGTACCTCGGGTGCATGCCTGTCCGGCCGGCGCCGGCAGGGCGTTACGCGGGGGAGTGCACTGGCCGCTGCCTCGGATGAGGCCGAACCAACGCCATGTTCAGATGGGAAATCGGTGAAGCTGCTTCCCGGCCACGATGAGGGGGGATCGAAGCCTGCCCAATCTCCTGCTGACTGCACATTGTGGCGGTGACGTGCGTCACATTTATTGTCGACGAGGCTGTTCAATTAGAAACGCCCGGGCAGCGGCGCTGCCTGGGCGTTTCTCTCTGGAAGGAGTGGCGGACTACTTCACGCCGTTGATCGCGGCGTCCAGTGCGCTCACGTCTGCACCCGGCGCTCCGCCGTCAGTGCCACCCGAATAGTACGGGCTGCTGCTGGTGAGCGTATACGACCCGCTCGCGTAGTCCGTCATCCCGACCGCGAGGGAGCTGGTCGGGTAGTAGTTCGACGTCGGGTACTTGGTGGCCGGGGCGGCGACCACGATGTTGCCGCGGAAGATCCCGTCCGGCGCATAGTAGCTCAGCGCGCTCGTGCCTTCACCCTTGTTGCTGCCGAACACGCCATAGGTGCCGCGGGAGAACAGGTTGTCGCGTATCACCAGGGCCGAGGTCGGCGAGCCGTCGAACAGGACGATCTTGTCGTCGCTGAAGCCGGTATTGTGCGCAATCGTGATGTTCTGCACCCGACCCAGCAGCTGGAAGAGGATGCGGGTGCCCGCCTGGCCCGTCTGCGCCACGTTCTCCAGCACGTTCTGCGTGATCAGGAAGTCGTTGGCAGGGATCGCCGTACCTCCATTGAGGGTCTGGCGGTCCATGATGTTGAAGCCACCGGGCGAGTTCTTGATCAGGTTCGACCGAATGGTCAGGTCCTGGGCCACGCACCAGTCACAGTGACCGCCCTGGTTGGCCGACTTGAGCACGAAGGCGAAGCCGGTCTGCCCGTCGGCCCAGTTGTTCTCGAAGACATTGGCCTCGACCAGCAGCCGCTGGGCATTCTTGATTTCGAACAGGTTCTTCACTGTCCAGACGCCCTGCCAGGACAGCGGCTTGTACACGTAGTTACGGCGGATGGTGATGTCGCTCGGCACCACGCCACTGACATTCGGGTCGGCGCCGCCGAACATGATGTTCTCACCCGCGCCCTCGAGATAGTTGTTCTCGATCGCGAGCGGGCCCGGGCTGGCCCAGGTGATGATGGCCTGGGTGTCCATACCCTTGCCGTGGCAGTCCGAGAGCCAGCTGTCCACCACAGCGCTGTTTCGGGAATTGAGCACCACACAGCGCTGGAGCGTCTGGCTGGAATTGCCATGCACGTAGACCCGGTCGAGGATGATCCCCTGCGGAATGTCGCTCACCGCACCGGCCGACTCATTGTAGAGCTGCACCAGGGAGTAGGTCATGTCGGCGGTCGAGGCGACTTCAAGGCCCATCAGCCGATAGAAGCTTGCGTCACCGCTCGATGCCGTCTTGACGGTCGGCATCGCGTTGGGGCTCTGGAGCCGCGCGAAGCTGCCCGCGGACTGCGGCGTCACCCGGGTGCCGGCGGGCGGCAGCGCCGTGGCGGTTGTGATCGTGATCCAGCCGCTGCCTGGCTTGGCCGGCAGCACGAAGTTGCCAGTGAAGGTTGCGCCCGCAGCCAGCTGGATGATATCACCGCGCTCGGCGGCATTCAGCGCTGCCTGGAGATTGCCGCCCGCCGGCACCACGATCGTGTTGCCCGTGGGTGGGACGTACCGCGTATCGACCGTCACGCGCGGCAGTTCGACCGAGCCGCTGCTTGGGACGGGCGAAAGCGGTGCCACGCTGATGGCAGTGTCGACCGGCGCCGGAGCGGTGGGTGCAGAATCACTGGACGCAACCGGGTCGGCGGTGGGGCTGGTAACTGGCGCGCTCGAGGGTGCCGAGATACGAACGGTCGCCGAGTCGGTCAGCGGGCCCCCGTGCTCGCTCGCCACCACGGTGTAGCTGCCGACCGTATCACCCGCCACGTAATAGAGCCCGCTGGCGGTGCCGCCGGCGGCCTTGAGGCTCGCCACCACCGGGACGCTGTCGCCCGCCGAGGTGCGGCCGTAGACGAAGAACTGCTGGCCCTGACCCACGGTCAGTGAGACGACGGCCGGCAGGATGTAGATCTTGGCAATGCTCACGCTATTGGCCTTGGGTACGGTGACCCTCGTGGTGTCGCGGAACTTCTTCCCGCGGTCAAAGCTCACCAGACGGTAATCGCCCGGCTCCTTGGCCGAAAAGTAGGTCATGTGCTTGGAATTGACGACTGTGTCGCGCAACTCACCACCATCGAGCGCCACCCAGTCCGCTTCAACCGGCAGCCGGTCGCCGTCAGCCGTGACGGCCACGGCCCGTACCGGGGTGGGCTGGTCCGGGGCAATAGTGGGATTGTCGGAAGTAGCCAGGATGCCGACCACTCGCGACGCGGTACCGGGCGAGTCCAGGTCCGAGCCCAAGGGGCCGCCATCCATGCAGCCGGCCACCAGGGCGAGAAGCCCGACCAGGGAGGTATCCCTGATCATGGCAAGACGACGAGACAGCTTGTGCTTGAACGGCATCGTGAGCGCTCCGCAGAGTGTCCGGTACGCAACAGGCCGCCAACGGCGCACCTGTTATCGGGGGTGCGTATCGCTGGCGGCCCGGCTGGCATGGCGGTGAACGCCGAAGCCCCGAAGCTCTGCGCCCCGGCGTTTCCACCGGTTTGCTCTGAGCAGCGCCGGAGCAGGGGGCAATGAGCTTGCCATCTGCAAGGCACTTATAAGATGTTGCTGGATAATATGTTACAAGATAATGCAAGGAGATGCACGGCGAAAAGCTGGCGAATCACGAGAAAATCGCCGCAGAAAAGCAGATCAGCGGCGCCTGATGGCTATTTTCTTGACACCGTGCGGCAGTAATGTGTTAGACAGTTTGATGATGCGCGTCAGACGTCCGGCGTCAGGCGCGCGATGCAACCAGCCGACCACTCGCTTCCGCGAACCCCGTCGACCGAGCTCGCCTCAGCCACAGGTCAAGCGCCAGGACGCGCCAGAGCTGGTGGCTGTGATCTCGCCGGCCGCGCAGATGCTCTCCGATCAGACGGGCGACCGCTCGTTCATCCACGTACTCAAGTGCCGGACTCTGGTGCGTGAGCGCCTCGATCCGGCCGCGAAGCTCCGAGCGGAACCAGCGATCCAGGGGCACGGCAAATCCCTGCTTCGGCTTGTCGAGGACGATCCCGGGTACCAGGCCCTGGATTGCCTTTCGAAAGATCCATTTGCCGCTTCCATCCCGGAGCTTGAGCGCTCCGGGCAGGGACATGGCAAACTCGACCAGTGGATGGTCAAGCAGCGGCACCCTGGCTTCGAGCGACACTGCCATGCTGGTGCGGTCCACCTTGGTCAGGATGTCGCCCGGGAGATAGGTCTGCATGTCCACCATGGTCATGGCGGTGATGCGGTCCCGTCCTTCGGTTCCCGCAAACCAGCGGCCCAGCAACCGAGAGAACGGAGGCAGCTGGCTGGCGAGCGCTTGCCGCGCCACACCCCCGGCGGTTGTCTGGATGGGGAGCGCCACCGTCGTTGCATAGCGTCCCTGCCATGATCGTCCCAGGTCCAGCAGCCGGTTGCGCCCGTAGGCCCCGTGCGGCAGCATCAGGCCCGCGAAGGCGGGGAGCGGCCGGATGGCGGCCGGCAGTGTGCCCCGGCGGATTGCGTCGGCGTAACGGGTGTAGCCGGCGAAGAGTTCATCACCGCCGTCACCGGAGAGTGCCACAGTCACGTCGCGCCGGGCGAGCTCTGCCACGAAATAGGTTGGCAGGGCCGAGGAGTCGGCGAACGGCTCGTCGAAAAGGGCCACCAGGCCGTCGATGACCTGATCCGCCGCCGGGGTAAGGATGAGTTCGGTGTGGTCAGTGCCAAGCGCGGCCGCCACCCGCTTGGCGTGGGGCGCCTCGTTGTAGCCCATTTCCTCGAAGCCGATCGAGAAGGTCCTGACGCGGCCAGCCGCTTCGCGTGCCATGAGCGCAACGACAGTCGAACTGTCGAGGCCGCCGGAGAGAAAGGCACCCAGGGGCACTTCCGACTCGAGGTGTGATGCCACGGCGTCCGCCAGCAGCCGGCGGATCTCCTCTACCGCCTCGTTCTCACCGATGGAGATTTCCGGCCGGACGGGTGACCAGTAGCGGCTCACATTCACCGCGTCGGGTGTGTCCGCACTCCAGGTGAGGACGTGGCCGGGCGGCAGCTTGCAGACACCCTGGTAGACCGACATCGGGTCGGGGATGTAGCCCAGCGCCAGGTACCATGCGATGGCTTCATCCGAAATGACGGGCGCCAGGCCCCCGGCGTGCAGCGACCGCAGCTCACTGCAGAAGCGGAACACCCCGTCGCGGACCTCGTAGTAGAGCGGCTTGATCCCCAACCGGTCGCGGGCAACCAGCAGGCGCCGGCGGCGCGCGTCCCAGATGGCGAACGCGAACATGCCCCTGAGACGGGTGACCACCTCATCGCCCCACTCTTCGTAGCCGTGGACGATGGCTTCGGTGTCCGCGTGGGTGCGGAAGGTATGGCCCGCAGCCGTCAGATTTCCGCGCAAAGCGTGATGATTATAGATCTCCCCATTGAACACGATCTGCACACTACCGTCTTCATTACCAATGGGCTGCTGGCCGCCGGCGACATCGATGATGCTGAGCCGGCGCATGCCGAGGCCGACGCCGGGTGCCACAAAATGTCCCTCGTCGTCCGGGCCCCGGTGGCGGATGGCGCCGCACATCCTGGAGAGCAGGGCGTCGGCCTCCGCGCCGTCCAGCGCAAGCCCGGCAAAGCCGGCGATGCCGCACATGGTCAGGCCCCGGGTCGGAGTACGATGCGCCGCGCCTCGGCGGCCTCGCGCTCACAGACGGTCGCCAGCGCCCAGATCAGCGCGATGTGAAGGTACAGGAAGGTCAGCTTGGAATAACTGCCCCAGATGCCGGCCACGAGGAAGCAGATGAGCCCGAGCTCAAGGTAGCGCAGCTGGAGCGCGCCTTCGCGATAGACCTTTCTCACTCGTCTTCGCACCGCCATCGAACGAGCCAACGTGGCCCCAATGAGAGTGAGGAACAGCAGCAATCCGAGGACGCCGTTCTCCGCGGCCAGGGTGAGGTACGTGCTATGCGCATCCCGGTTGCCGAGGACATCCGAAACGGAGCCGTTGGCATAGGAATAGGCACCAAGCCCGACACCCATGACCGGATGCGCCTTGAAGATGCGGAACCCGGTCTTCCAAATGGCCCAGCGCTGGGCCGCGGAACCCTCCTGGTCCACTTCATTCAGCGTCGAAGTCGATGTCGCGTAGCGCAGCCCCTTGAGTCGATCCCAGGCGCCATGCGGCGACACCGCCACCACCAGGCCTCCGATCAGGAGCAGAATTCCGATGATCTTTGCCTTCTTGGGATGGCCCCAGATGGCTCCCACGACGAACACCGCGAGGGCCACCAGAACTGCGCGTGACTGAGTGACAACAATCGTAAACGGCAGGATCAGCACGGCCGCCAGCAGGCCGAGTCGGACGATTCCCTTGCGCTCCGTCAGGAGAAGCGCCACGGCCATGGAGAGCTGCAGCAGCGTAAGCGCTGCCATGTCATTCGGGTTGTGATATATCCCGTTATACCACGCCGCACGCCCGAAATAGGTGTTGCCCGTGAGGTAGTTGATGACCGTGCCACGAACCGGATGCGACCCAAAGAACGCAAGGAACGCCACCATATACATCCAGATCTGGGCGCGCGTTCTGATGGCGTTGACGATCACAAGGTAGATGAGCCCCACCTTCACCAGATCGAGCAGGGATTCGGCGGCAACTGGCCGCCACGGGGAAACGGCGACCCCAAGCGCCGCCCACATGAGAAAAACCGCGAACAAGCCGACACCAGCAGGAAAGCGGATGCCACCGGGAAGGAGGAGCAACCCTATCAGGCCCAGGATGCTGGATGCTTCGCCAATGGGCAGGCGGTACGTGACCGAGGCAAAGAGGTAGCCAAGGATGCCTATGAACGAGAGCGACCAGGTAACGGCGCCTACTCGTGATCGGAGCTGAATCAGGCTACGCCAGACGTCGCGGACCCGCTGCCGCAGCGGCCCTGCCGCGGGCGCGCTCGGGGCGGCAGGCGCTTCGAGCACGCCAAGCCGCTCCCCCTCCTGGGCGGCGGCCATGGAACGCAGCGTGCGCCAGCCCTCCTGCCGGCGCCTCACCGCGCCATCTCCTGGTAGAGCGCAATCAGCTGATTCAGAACTACCTCTTCCGAAAATCGGTTCTCGGCTTCGCGCCGGCCCGCGCGGCCGAGCGCGGCTGCCAGGCCGTCCTCGTCGCGCAACCGCTCGAGCGCGCCCGCAAAGGCGGCGTCATCATCGTCGGGCACGAGGAGCCCGGTCACGCCATCGGTGACGGCGTCCCGCACGCCGCCCACGTCGGTGGCGACCACCGGCCGTCCGGCTGCCATCGCCTCGACCACGGCGTTGGGGAAGCCTTCACTGCGGGACGTCAGCGCCGACACGTCGAAGAGCGCATGGGGATTGGGACGATTGGGCAAGGTGCCGGTAAAGGTGACGCTTCCGCCCAGATCCCATTCGCGGACCAGTTGCTCCAGGCGCGCGCGCTCGGGCCCGTCTCCCACGATCACAATATGTACGGATGGGCCGGCCGCCGTGAGCCGTCGCACGGCCCTCAGCAGCAGCTGGTGATTCTTTACCGGCGTGATGCGGGCCACGATGCCAACCACCCACCGTCCGGCCGGGATCCCAAGCGCGGTGCGGCGCACCAGCTGCTCGACGGGCTCGACCTCCTCGAACGCATCGGGCTCGAGAAAATTGGGAATCACGGTCATACGCTCGGCACGGTAGCCCTGCTGCTGTACCAGGTCCGCCGCGACTGCCGCGCTATTGACGAGTAACCGGGTGGCGCGGCGCGAGAAGAAATCGTTCAGGCGGTCGAGGCGAGCCTGGGACGAGTCGGCGCCCCAGCGCCGGCTGGCGATGACGTTGCGGACGCCGGCCACGCGAGCCCAGAAGCCGACGAAGATGTTGCTGTAGATGTCATGGCAGTGGACCACATCCGGCCGGCGCTGGCGCAGCCAGCCGGCCAGCCGCATCCCCTGTCGCCATGCTCCGGGACCGTACAGGTTGCGCAGCGGAAAACCGGTCACGGGGATCCCGGCCGCGTCGTACCGCGCGCGCAGTGGACCCTCGGCCTGCATCGCCGCCACCTCAAGCGAGACCCGCCGCCGCTCCAGTCGCTCCGCCGTGCGGACAGCATTAAGTTCGGTGCCGCCGACCCCGAAATTGTCGGTGGCAAAGACTATCTTGAGCGTCCTGGTTGACAGATGGCATTCCTTGGTGGATGCTCATGGTTGCGGGCGGGGGTGCAATCGGCATGCCCGGTTCTCGGCGCGGTGGCAAGATACTGCCGTCCGTCCCGGGTCTCAGCCCCCAAGCTGTTGTGGTGCCTCCGCATCAGATGGCGAAGTTCCGCTGCGAGACGGTGAGCCACCAAGAGTGGTCGCTGTCGTAAGTCATTGGAACATGGTTGTTTAATTCGGCCGTCCGGGACTCTGGCACTGAGTACGCTTATTGCTCATCCAGAGATCGGCTTATCACGAGAGGTAGTGAACCATCCAGGCCAATACCACGACCGCCCGGTCCATGGCCCTCGCGGGCTATCCGATCGCACTGCTCCTGATCCTGGTCCCGATGCTCGACACGGTTCCCAAAATGCTGCCAGCCAGCTTTGGCAGCCCGGATTGGCGTTACGGAGCGGTCGGCCTGCTGTTCGGGAGCATCGTGACCCCGATCATCGGGCTCACGCTGGCCGGTGCCGCCGCGCTCATCGCACGGCAGTACCGCGGGCTGATGGTGGTGTCCCTGGTGTTCCTCCTGCTGGCGCTGGTGCTCGTGGTGGGCGGCGTCGCCTTTCTCGTTGACTTCGGCGGAATATCGGCCAAGCTCAGCGAGCGCGTCACGCCGGCATTTCATGCGGCCACGGTCAAGACCGCCGTGATCGCTTTGCTGGCCGCCATCGCTTCCGTCTGGCTGGGCCTTGGCGGTCTCAAAGTGGCGCGCGAAGCACACGTCGAAGGCAGCGGAGACAGGTCGGCTGGTCTGGTCGTTGGTCACTGAAACCCACACGAGGAGCTCGACAATGAAGCTTGGCACGTTCCTGAGCCGGAGCGCTTTGGTTGCAGCCTCGCTCGCGATGTTCGCGGGCACGGCGCGCGCCGACGGTGTTCTCGGCCAGCCCCTGATCAAGCACGGGGACATTCAGGTCCGGTTCGTAGGAAGCGACGCTTTCTACGATGACGACCTCTGGTTCATGATGAACGTCGGCGATTTTTCCACCGCCACGTTCCTGTTCAACAATCACACGTCGGCCGCCGGCGACGAAGTTGATCCCGATGATTCGTTCCTCAATGTGGGCGATGAAGCCATCTTCGGCCTCTGCGTCAACGTTGCCGGGACGGACGACGGCCATGACGGCTGCGCCAGCGGCGATCACATTTACTACAGCGGCACCGCCGGTGCCCTGGGCGATGATGCCAACACCCCGCCGCACACCAAGGTCTGGACCCGTGCGGATTACGAGACTCAGTTTGGCGCGCTGGACGCCACGCTCTTCCCGCCCGAGTACACGTACATCATCGGGTTCGAAGACATTCTCGGTGGTGGTGACGAGGACTACAACGACGCCATCTTCGCGCTTCAGGGCGTGACGGCGGTGCCGGAGCCCGTGACCATGACGCTGCTCGCCACCGGCCTCGCCGGCATGGGCGGCGCTGGCCTCGTGCGTCGCCGCAAGAAGAACGTGTAACACGCGCAGTACAGACCGATTGGCCAGACATGGGGCGCCGCAAGGCGCCCCATTCATTTGTGGGCCCCGTGGAGGCCGCATGCATGCGACCCCTTCTGGCCCCTCTGGCCCCACTTGTGCAATCTCACGGCTCGCGTGACTATTGGACATTCCTTAACCCAGCGCGTCCATGACCTCTTCATCTGTCTCTGCCCGCCCCTGGCTCCTGGGCCTCTACGGCCTTGGCGCGCTGCTGGTCATCCAGCCGCCGCTCGAAGTGATCAGCGCGGCGTGGCCGCTTCGATTCGGCGAAGTGGGGTGGAGGTTCGGCGTCATCGGGAGTTTCCAGCAGCTTGCGACGACGTTTGTCGTCGGCTTGGGCGTCATCATGCTCGCGGCGTACCTGCTGCGGCATCGCCTGGCGGTGCGGACTGCCGCCATTGTGGCCCTGGTCGTCGCGGTGCTGTTCATCCTTGGCGCGGCTGGGTTCGCGCTCGACTACATCCAGCTGCGGCGCATGGTGCGTCCCGAGCTGGTGCACTCCTTTGACATGACCACCGTGCGGGCCGGCGTCAGTGCGCTGCTGTCGATCGTTGCCCTGGCGGTGCTGGGCTATACGGGGATGGTGGTGAGTCGGGTGCCAGCCGCGCGCCGCGTGACTCGCCGGGAAGCAGGAGAAGGGCTGTTTGTGGGACGGTCGTAGGTCGGTGGCTGCTGGTCGGTGGCTGCTGGCTACTGGCGGGGCGTGGAGCGTGAGTCCGTGGTCCGTCGGGATGCTTTGATAGACTTTGGCAAGCCCTGGAGCGGCTTGGCAGCCTGTACGATGGCCTCGATTACTTCGTCCAAGATGGTGGCGGTGCCGAAGCCAGGCTCCTGAGCGAGCATGCACTGGCTTTCAAGTTCGTAGAGCGAGCCTCTGGCGCTGCACAGGAACGTGCGGAACTGTGCAGCGCTGCCCCGCCCGGCGCCCTCGGCGATGTTCGACATGACAGATACGGCAGCCCTCCGCATCTGCGACGTCAGGCCGAAGCGTTCTTCGTGAGGAAATCGACTCGTCGCCCGGTACGTGCTCACCGCCAGCGACCGGCTCGCTTTCCAGGCATCGAGGGTGCGGTAGTTACCGATGCACTAACATGCTGCATGCCACGAGGGATGCGGCATCCATATTACGCGAACGACACCAATCCGACGCAGCAGCCAGCAGCCAGCAGCCAACGACCTGCGACTCCCTCACGCCGGCTCCGGCAGCAGCTCCCGCACCGCGGGTACCAGCATCTGGCCCACGCTCGTGGCGACGGAATCGGGGTTGGTCATCTGCTCCGTGATCGGCACCACGATCCGGACCAGCGCTTCTTCGGACCGGCCCGTGAGGGCGGCATCTCGCAACAGTTCCCATTTCACCCGGTATTCACTCGGTTCCACCCGCCCGCGGCCTTCGTACCAGTAATAGACGAGCGCGCGAGCGTTCTTGTTGACCAGCTCGTAGCGGTTCACCATCACGGTGTCGCTGCCGACGGCCAGCGGCTGGCGGCTGGAGCTGATCGGCTCCCACCCGGCGCCCGGCAGGCAGTTCTTGGGCGAGTGGATGGTGCGTCCCTGCGTCTGCTGTTCGTAATAGCCCACGTAGACTGAAAACGCCGAGACGGTGTCCGGCGTCGCGAAGATCCGCAGCAGGTAATCCGACATCCCGGCGACCGCCTGTTCATCCGCCGAGATCTTCTGGTCATATCCGGTATAGACCCCGAGGTGACGTGGCAGCGACTCGAGTGAGCCGCGCAGCGGCATGGCCTGCTGGCGCTGGACACTTACGAGCAGGAGGCAGCCACACCCCAGGATGCCGGCCGGGAGCCAGCGGTGCCAGTCACGCATCGAGCGGCTCCTTGCCAAGACGGTGTTCGATGGCGCGCGCAGCCCAGGCGAGCAGCGCGAGCAGCCCGAATGCCACGATAAAGAGGAGCCACCCTTCCGTCATGTGCATGAAGCCTTCCCCCAGCTTGGGATCCACGAAGTAGACCAGGAAGCCGGTGAAGAAGACGCGAATGGCGTTGATCACGATGGCGACAGGAATGGCGAGCAGCAGCAGCAGGACCCGGGCGACCGGCGTGCGCAGCCAGAGGCCGCCCACCAGCAGGCCCAGCGACAGGAGCGCCGTGAGCGACCGCAGGCCGCTGCATGCCTCGGTGACGAAGAGCTGGTGTCCGGGCAGGTTGATCACATTGCCCGAGAGCAGCACGGGGATGTCCCGCGAGCGGAGCAGCGCCGCCCCCATCCTGGAGGCCTGGAACTGAAGGGGCAGGGCCAGGGCGTTGGTGATCAGTGCCGGCCACGGGATGGACAGGAAGAGCAGCGCCACCGAGAGCCACCAGTACAGCAGCTGGCGCCAGCCCCAGAGGAACACCACCAACGCGGCGAGTGCCATGAGCATGGAGACGCGCATGGTGAACACTTCGGCCGCGAGGCCCGAGAGGTAGCGCAGCAGGACTGCCGCCGCCAGCAGCAGTACGCCCGACATGACCTGCGGCCGGCGATCAGTCCGCAGGCCCCGGCGCCAGCCGAGCCAGACGGCCAGCGGGGCGAGCAGGAGGCCGTGACCTGCTTCGGGGTTGGTCCACCAGTCGTGGACCATCAGCTGGGCGGGCTTGGCGAAGAGCACCACGAAAGCCACCACCGCCACCGCGACTGGCAATGCCAGCGCGGGGCGGCGCGCGATGCTCACCAGCGAGGGCACCGGCTTGGCGGTGGCCGTCATGGATTACCAGCCGCCCCGTCGAAACAGCATGACCGGGATCGTCTGGAGCATGATCTTGAGGTCCTCGAAAATCCCCTGGCGCTCGATGTACTTGAGATCGTAGCTGACCTTGGTTTTCACGTCCTCGATGCAGCGATCATAGTGATGGTTGATCTGCGCCAGCCCGGTGATGCCGGGCTTGGCCCGCTGGCGCAGGGGATATTCGCCGATGTGCTCGCGCAGCTGCGCGAAAATCGTGGGCCGCTCCGGCCGGGGTCCCACGATGTTCATCTCGCCCCGCAGGACGTTGTAGAGCTGCGGCAGCTCATCGAGGCGGTATTGGCGAAGGTAGCGCCCGATCCAGGTTACGCGGGGATCGTTGTTCTGGGCCCAGATGGCACCCGAGCCCGACTCCGCGTTGACGGTCATCGTGCGGAATTTGTAGATCAGGAACGGCTTACCGCCGATGTCCTGGCGGCGCCGGTGATTGGCATTGTCGAGCGCCGGGTTGCGACGGTCGAGCCCCACGCGGGTCTGGGTGTAGATGACCGGTCCGCGTGAAGTGAGCCGGATCAGCAGGGCCACCAGCAGCATCACCGGCAGCGCGACAATGAGCCCCAGCAGGGCAAGGACAAAATTCAGCACCCGGCGCAGGCGTTCGCCCGTGCTCGGAATATGAGTGGCCACCGGCACGGCAACTCCCGGTGGCTGGAACGTGTCAGTGACCTTCGCGGTGCTGGTAGATACCCGGCGCCGTGGAGAAGGGGTTTCGCGAAGACCCGGCATGGCAATACCCATGTCGTGTTCGACCCTCTGGTTAGAAGATTCGGGTAGCAAAGTAGATTCCGGTAAAAAGCCCGGTCAGCAGGCCAACCGTCTGCAGCGTGCCGCGCCAGCCTCCCGGCTTCTCGCCAACCACAAACTGATCGCCGCCGTGGATGTTCAGTTGATCGAGGGACGTACCTGCGGCCAGGGCGCTGGACATTCGGTCCCTGGTGACAATGACGGAATCCCCTCGTCGGATCTCCACCTTCTGCAGGCTGGCCTGATTCGAGGGCCCGCCCGCCACCATCACGACCTGCGATACCGGGATGTCGGCCGGCACATTGAAGAAGCCCGGCCGGTTCACGGCGCCTGTCACGGCAACGCGCACCAGGGCCAGGGCGTCAACCTGCGGATTGCGCACGTACTCCGCAATCTTCCTGGCCATGAAGTCCTGCAGCTCCGAACGCAGCAGGCCGTGGAGGGAAAACTCGGGGATGTTGGGCAACTTGAGCACCTGGCCGGTGCGCACCGTGAAGGTGTCCGTGAGGGTGCTTTCCTCGACGACGGTAAGGGCGATCAGGTCGCCCGCGTTGAAGTCACCGCGTTCGAGGCGACTCTGGATTGCCGCACGCTGGTCAGCCGAAGCGCCCTGCAGCATGCTCTGCAACTCGGCACGCGTCGCCATGGCCCGCGCTCCAGGCTCCACCTGCGTCGTGTCCTGCGCTGCCAGCCGCGACGGCAGTGCGGCTGCGACAAGGGCAGTGATCAGGCAGGGAATCGAGAAGCGCATGGGTGTCCGTATCCCGTGAAAGAGAAATCAGCATGCCGCATGGTCGGCCCGTGAAACCTAACGCACTGTCGGTTCTGACCCGTGAGCCGTCTCACGGTCGCGACGTTGCCTCGGCGCCGCCTCAGCACGGCTCCGGGTCGGGATCGGGCCGGATCACCGGTTCTTCGGCGTCGGGGCGCGCCAGCAGGACATCGAGTGCCTCGCCCAGTCCAAAACCGGCCAGCCGATGGGCAAAGCGTGACAGCTCCTCGTCCAGTTCCACCGTTTCCGGTGAGACCTGCTCCGGGGCGTCAGGCTGTTCGCTCGATTGTGCTGCCGTCGAATCCTGATGACTCATGCCTGGGCTGTCCTCCGTAGGCCGCCCGGAAGGGGAGGTCCCGCGCAACTTACTTCAAGGATGACGCCGGGACGATTTGGGATGCGCCCTGCTGCAACACCATCCGTCCGCGTGATTCCAAGCTCTTGTCAGACAAGGTTTTTGGGGACTCTGCCATGCCGGATTGACCGGCGGAGGACGGCACCGGGTCGTTGACTCGGGGCCACACATGACGCATCCTTCCCCCACCGTTTACAACACGATGCTCGGAGCGTGGCGCGCCAACTGTTGCGCGGCTCCCGCTATGTGGCAAACCGCGGTCCGCACGATTTGTCGCAAGATGTTATTCCATAACAACTTGAAGCTGGCCGTCAAACCCGCACGACTCCTGCGGTAGAGAAACCGCCGTTTCTGCCTTCGCGGCAGAGCCCGGGAGTTCCGGATCGCCACTTCGCATCCGTCCCACGAGGAACCATGGCCCGACGTGAGCCCGCCGAGGTGCTGCCGCTGGTGCTGATTGCCAACGACCAGGAATGGTCGGCGCGCTCACTGGAAAGCATCCTCGCCCCAAACGGCTACGCCGTCACACGGGCACATACCGGCCGCCAGGCCATGGAACGCGCTCGTCAGGAATCTCCCGATCTCATCATTCTCGATGCGCAGATGCCGGACATGCACGGCTTCGACGTCTGCCGTCATCTTCGCGACGATCCGCGCTTTGGCCCCAGCACACCGATCCTGATCACCACCGCCGGCCCCTCGGGACGAGCCCAGCGGCTCGAGGCCTATCGTGCCGGCGCGTGGGAATTTCTGGGCCAGCCGGTGGATGGGGAGGCGCTCCTGCTCAAGATGCGCACCTTCATCCAGGCCAAGGTCGCCACCGACGCCCTGCGGGATGAATCACTGCTCGACAGTGTCTCCGGCTTCTACAACATGCGCGGTCTTGCGCGGCGCGCGCGTGAAATCGGGTCCGAGGCGCAGCGGCGCCACTATCCGCTGGCCGCGGTGGTCTTCGCCTCGGACTCGGGGCTTCCCGACGAGCTGTCGGATGAAGACGAAGAAGTCCTCGCAGAGCATGTGGGCCAGGTGTTCCGCCAGGCTGGCCGTGTCTCCGACGCCGTGGGCCGTCTCGGCGCCAACGAATTCGGGGTCATCGCCCCCGCCACGGGGCCCGACGCCGCATTGCAGATGGTCAATCGGCTGGGCAGCTCCTTCGACGGCACCTCCGTCCAGCTGGCGGGCGCGCCTCGCCGCCTTCGTCTTCAGGCGGGCTACTGCGCAGTGGACGACTTCGCCAAGTCGGATGCGGACGCGGTCGAGCTGCTCCTGCGCGCTACGACGGCCCTGCGTGATCTTCGTGACACGGGAAGCTCGGAACGAGCCCGGGGATACGTGGAGGAGAATTAGTCGCAGGGCGCGAGTTACAGGTCACAGGCGGCTATCAGTCGGTTGCTGGCGGCCACACCGTGCTACCAAGAGAGCCCGTCGGGAAATCCCGACGGGCTCTCTTGCTTGCAGCCTGCGACCTGCGACCCCCTACGAAGCACTCCCCAGCTGCGCCGGTTCCTCGTCCGCCGTGTAGCCGTACACATACCGGTAATACTTGTAGGCGTTGTCGGAGGTGTTCACGCTGTTGAGCACGGCACCCAGGAGGCGGATGGGCAGCCGGTCCATCAGCTTGAGCTGATTCTCGGCCATTTCCCGCTCGGTTTCGCCGGAGCGGAGGACCAGCAGCATGTTGCCCGTAGCGGTGCCCAGCACGAAAGGATCGATTCCGGCGCCCAGCGGCGGGCTGTCCACGATGATCACGTTGAAGCGGTTCTTGAGCGCGGCCATCATGTCGCGCATGGCGGCCGATCCCAGTAACTCGGGACCATGGTGATGCCGGGTGCCGCACGCGATGACCGAAAGATTCTGGTGCGTGGTGGCCCGCAGCACCGTGTCGAGGCTTCCCTGGCCGGAGAGATGGTCCAGCAGTCCGGGCCGCCGGTCGATGCTGAACATCCGGTGCAGCTCTCCCCGGCGGATGTCGCCGTCGATGAGGAGCGTGCGGTAGCCGGCTTCGGCGAACGAGAGCGCCAGGTTGGAGGACACCAGTGACTTGCCGTCGCCCGGGCTGGGGCTCGACACGGTCAGCATCACCGGACCAGCTGCGCCGTACGCATGCGCAATGTTCATCCGGATGGTGCGGAACGCCTCGACCACCTGCGCCGCCTCTTCGGGTGACTGCTCGCCCCGCACCTGACGGATGGCAGGCACCGCACCCAGGATGCTCAGTCCCAGCTCACGGGTCACCTGCTCCGGATAGCGGAAGCGCTTGTCGAGGCGATCGAGCAGGACCGCGAGTCCGAGCGCCAGGCCGAGGCTGATGGCAAACGCCGCGAGCACCAGCATGATGGCGCTGTTGCTGGAGGGGCGCTGCGGTGGCACGGCGGGATCCAGCACCTGCACGTCAGGCGTGGAGCTGGCCTCCATCAGCCGGGCATTCTGGTACTGGAGCTGAATGTTCGCGAACATCTGCGCCAGGATATCGCGATCGCGGGTGAGCTGCTGCTCCGTGATCATCCGGCCGGGAATCTGTCGAATCTCGGCGCTGGCCTGGTTGATCTGGCTCGACAGCGCCATCGCCTGCGCCTTCAGGGCGTTCGACAGCGCGTTGATGTACGTCGGCACCACCTGCTGGCGCAGGGTGTCCACCTTCGCCTGCGCCTGCTGCACGTTGGGCGACTGCGGCGTGTAGCGGAAGTTGAGGGCTTCCAGTTCCTGCTCGGCCGTGCCGAGCGCCGCCAGCGAACGGTTGAGCTCCGGGGCCTTCAGCACGGACGGGATCGTCTGGAGCTCGTCGGTAATCTTCTGGCCGTTGCGCGCCTTCTGCAGCGCGTCGGCCAGCCGCTGCTGGTCATTCTTGATCTGGTCCAGCTCCACCCGCTTCTGGAAATAATCGGTCATCACCGTGTTCTGGGTGATGCCGGTAGCGGGCGACACTGCGGTGCCTTCCGACGGCTTGGTGATGGTCGCGGCCTTGTAGCTCTCCAGCCGTCCATCGGCCTCCTTGAGCTGGTCGCCCACGGTTGCGAGCTGTTCCTCCAGCGACTTGGCCTGGGCAGTGATTTCCTTGTTCTTGAGGTCGCCCGCCACCTTGACGAACTGGGTGTCAACCAGGTTCAGGGTGCGCGTGAGACGGGCGGGGTCATTGCCGGACAGGCTGATGCGGAGGAAGCTGCCGTCCTGGGCCAGGTTCGAGACGAGGTTCATGGCCAGCGCCTTGGAGGCGTCGCGGGGCGTGACCAGGGAAAATTCGATTTTACGGTCGCGTCCCAGGAGCCGGGCGGACGGCTGCCAGCGCATGCCGATCTTGGCGCCGATCGGCTGGCCAGCCCTGCCAGTTTCCAGCGTGATTCCCGCCTTGTCCTTCAGCACGTAGGATGAGCCGTTCGGGCTCATCTGCAGCACGTACTCGCCTGGCCGCCACGGCCACTGCCCCTCGAAGCCCTTGAAGAGCGTGGTGTCTTCCACGCTCTTGGGTTCCAGGTAGAGCTTTTCCTTTACCACCACGGTATCGAGCACCACGTTGGTGGTCAGCAGCTCGACCCAGTTCTGGCCCTCCACGATGCCCTTGCCCTGGTTGGGCTCGCGCTGGTTTTCAGCGCTCCGGATCCAGATGGTGGAGGTGACGTTGTAGACAGGCTTGATGAAGTGGGTGGCAACGAGTCCGATGCCGGTGCCCGCAAGGACGATGGCGATGATGAGCCAGCGGAAACGACGAATGGCCGAGAACATCCGGCCAACTGAAAGCCCGCTTCCGGATGTCGGCTCGGCCAGCGTCCCGGCCGGATCGTACGGGGCAGGGGGTGCTGCAGGCGGCTGATGAACCAGTCCTTCGCTTGAGCCCGGCGGAAGCATGTTGCCAGCCATAATTGCAAGACTCCACGGTAACCTGGGTGCTGCCCCGCCCGATTAGCCGGGCAGCGACGTCCTTCCCCCACGCAAACTGAATACCGCGACGTGGCTTCCGGCAAGGCGTTGCGGTACTGCCGTCCGTCGTGGACTTAGGTTTGCAGGGGTGATGCGTCCGGAAGGCGACTCGGTCGCCCACCCATACTGGCCGTTGCGCTGAAGCTACATAATTGCGATGTTGACGCAACATGGTCGTGTGGCGCCTGTGGCACAGTTTCGTTGGCTCGGTTCCATTCGTTGTGGTTTCCATGAGACTCCTGTGGTTGGAGTCCGCCCGAGGAGAAGACCATGAGTAGCTCGCTGGCCTACAGTGCTCCCCAAGCCGACAGCGCCAATCCGTCGGACCCGGCGCGCGACCCGCTCTCGATCGCGCCCGAGGTCAAGGCGAGCATCCGGGTCCTGGTCGTGGATGACGAGCGCACCCTCCGGGAGAGCTGCGCCAGCGTGCTGCAGATGGACGGCTTCAACGTCACGATCATCGGACGCGGCGAAGAGGCGCTGGAGACGGTGCGCCGGCGCAAGTTCGATATCATCCTTGTGGACCTGTACATGTCGCAGGTCTCCGGGCTCGAGATCCTGCGGGCCGCCATGGAGGCGCACCGGGACACGATCGTGGTGGTCATGACGGGCAATCCCAGCGTCACCAGCAGCATCGAGGCGTTGCGTGCCGGTGCCTGGGATTATCTGCCGAAGCCGTTCTCCGCCACCCACCTGCAGGTGCTCATCGGGCGCGCCTCGCATGCGGTGATGGTGGGGCGCGAAGCCCAGGATCTCCGGCTGCAGCTCCAGAAACAGCATGGCCACAGCGACAAGATTGCCCTGATCGGCATCTCGCCTTCCTTCCGCAAGGCGGTGGAGCTGGCGCGCAAGGTGGCCGCCACCGACGCGTCGGTCTTTATCAGCGGCGAGAGCGGCACCGGCAAGGAAGTCATCGCCCAGTTCATCCAGCAGAACAGCCGCCGGGCCAGCCGGCCCTTCGTCCCCATCAACTGCGCCGCGCTGCCCGAGCCACTGCTCGAGAGCGAGATGTTTGGCCACCGGAAGGGGGCCTTCACGGGCGCGGACCGCGAGAAGCCTGGGCTCCTCGAGACCGCCAATGGCGGCACGCTCTTTCTCGATGAACTGACGGAGATGACCCTGCCGCTCCAGGCCAAGCTGCTGCGGGTCATCCAGGACGGCGTCGTGCGGCGCGTCGGTTCCGAGACCCAGGACGCCGTGGTGGATGTCCGGTTCATCTCGGCCACCAATCGCGATCCCCAGGAAGCCGTGGATCAGGGGGCGCTGCGGAGTGACCTCTTCTATCGGCTGCGAGTCGTGCCCATCAAGCTGCCGCCGCTTCGCCGGCGACTGGAAGACATTCCGCTCCTCGCCAATCACTTCCTCACCGTCTTCTGGCAGCGGCATCGCCAGATGGGTGACCGCATGCCACGGCTGAGCGATGACAGCATTGCCTTCCTGCGCTCGCGGCCATGGCGCGGCAACGTGCGCGAGCTCCAGAATGTCATCGAGCACGTGGCGGTGCTGGCGGAGCCGGACCAGCTGATCCAGCCCGACGAAATCCCGATCTACGAAGACGGGGGCGACGGCGCCACCGAGTCGGTCAGCGCGCCCTCGGCGCTCCTGAATGAGGCCTACCACCCGGCCAAGGAAAAGGTGATCGCGCAGTTTGAACGGGAGTATCTTGCCCGTCTGGTCAATCGCGCGGGCGGCAATATGTCCAAGGCCGCGCGGCTCGCCAGCATCGATCGCACGACGCTGTACCGGTTGATGGACAAGCACGACTTTCAGCGTTCCGAGACCGTGGCAGACGAGTGAGCGTGGATATCGCCCATCCCACCAGCGGCGAGCGGCGTCGTGCCACTCCGCCGCCTCCTGGCAGCGCCGACGTGGTCTGGGACGGCACCCGGCCGCTGGGCGCCGCCGTCTCTCCCGCGCTGTGGGACGCGCTGCGCCGAGCGGTGCTGCGGGTCGGCGGCGAGTGGGAAAAGGTGGTGGAACACGCGGTCTCACCCGCTGAGGCGGCGGGCCAGCTCGCGGCCCTGGCCGGAGTACTCCGTGCGGCGGCCTGCGACGCAGGACTGGACGCCTCGGCGCTCGCGCGCTCACAGCTGTCCCGCCGCCTGCTTCGCCTTGTGCGCATTGAATTCATCCGTGAGGCCTCCGCCCTTTCTCCCCCTCCAGACTCGAGCCAGCTGCTGCGCCTCCTGGACGTGATGGAGCAGGTGGGCGACGCGCTCGAGCCCGACTGGGCGCAGCACCTGTCCGACCGGCTGTCGGGCCCTGACGGTCTCGAGCTGGTTGTGGAGGTTGCCCATGACATCCGCTCACCGCTGACGTCCATTCTCTTCCTGGCCGAGACGCTGCAGCGCGGGCGTAGCGGTGCCGTCAACGAGGTGCAGGAGCGCCAGCTGGGATTGATCTACAGTGCGGCGTTCGGGCTCTCGTCCATGGCCAGCGACGTCATCGAACTGGCGCGGGGCGGTGATCGCCTGGTCGACCTGGAGCCGATTCCGTTCTCGGTTGCCGACATCCTCGACTCGGTGCGCGACATCGTGCTGCCCATTGCCGAAGAGAAGGGACTGGAAGTGCGGTTATCCGCACCGCAGCAGGATTTTCGCGTCGGCCATCCGGTGGCCCTCAGTCGGGTTTTGCTCAACCTCACGACCAACGCGCTCAAGTTCACGAACGAGGGATACGTCGAGGTGACCGGCCGCGACGCGGATCCTGACGCTGTGGAGTTCACCGTGCGTGATACCGGGCGCGGCATCCCGCCCCAGCGGATGGCGACACTTTTCGAGCCATTCCGCCGGCGCCAGCGTGAAGGCGAGTATGCCTTTTCGGGTTCGGGCCTGGGGCTCAGTATCTGCCGCAAGCTGGTCGAGGCCATGGGTGCGCGGCTTGCGGTCGACACCGAACAGGACAAGGGCACCAGTTTCCAGTTCACGCTGCCGTTGCCGGTGGCGGGTGGGGGATAGTCGCGGGTCGCAGGTCGTGAGTCGCAGGTCGTAGGTCGCGAACCTCATGACCCGCGGCCCTGTCCAATTCCTGTCCACCTCCCTACATTTCTGCGGCTCGCCGATAATCGGTGGGCGCCGTCGTCCGCCGCGTTGTTCCGCGGCGGCGCTGTCGCGGCGGGGCGCATTGGTGCGCTCCGATGCCGATGCGATGGCCCGCCGGGTGACCGTGCCGGAGCCGGCCAAGAATCACGCGCTGATCGCCGTGCGGGAGCACCTCCGGGTGCCGCCTCACAGCGCCGGCCCTGACCCACAACCGTCGTGAATTATTCACACCTGCGTCCCGGCCGTTCGGCCGAACTTGCGCCGCATGCTCCCCATGCTGCCCTCCTCATCGACTTCGACAACGTCACCCTCGGCATCCGGTCCGACCTCACCAAGGAACTGAAGGCTCTCCTCAACAGCGACATCATCAAGGGCAAGGTGGCAGTGCAGCGCGCCTATGCCGACTGGCGTCGGTATCCCCAGTACATCGTGCCGCTGTCGGAATCGTCCATCGACCTGATCTTTGCACCTGCCTTCGGCACCACCAAGAAGAACGCCACCGATATCCGCCTCGCCATCGACGCGGTGGAGCTGATCTTCACGCGTCCCGAGATCGGGACGTTCATCGTGATGTCCGGCGACAGTGACTTCTCGGCGATGGTGATCAAGCTGAAGGAGTACGGCAAGTATGTGGTGGGGGTAGGCATCCGCGAGTCGGCGAGCGACCTGCTGATCCAGAATTGCGACGAATACTACTCCTATACGGACCTGGCCGGGCTCACGAAGGAGGGCGAGACCGCTTCCATTCAGCGGGATCCCTGGGAGCTGGTTGGCGAGGCGGTGGCGCGCATGGCCCAGCACGGTGACGTCATGCGCAGCGACCGGCTGAAGCAGGTCATGCAGCAGATCGACCCGAACTTCGACGAGCGCAACGCCGGCTTCAACCGCTTCAGCAAGTTCGTCACCGAAGCCGCGAACCGGGGCCTCATCCAGCTCACCAAGCTCGAAAACGGCCAGTACGAAATCAGTGCCGCGGGAGCGACGCCAGCCAAGGCCGCCAAGCCGGTGACACGCAGCGCCACTCCGGAACGGGCCGCGGAGCCCGGACGCGAGGAGCGTGGACCTTCCCGCCGGCGCGGCCGGCGCGGGCGTGGCCGGGAGCGCGAGCGCGAGGGGGCGACAGCGGAGGCCACGCCGGCCGAGGCCGCCGCACCACGACCCGCCGCCGGGCTGACCTTGGCACGCGCCTTTCAGCTCATGACCGAGGCGCTCAGCGAACTGCGCGGGCCGGCCACGCATGAGCAACTGCGGTCGCGCATGGTGGCCATGCTCGGCAAGGAAGACGAGCTGCTCGATCCCGAGCGTTTCCCGCGGCTGCTCCGCCAGGCCAATGACGCCGAGATCGCTGACGTGCGAAGTGCCGGAGACAGCGAGTTCGAAATCAGCCTGCATCGCCGTCCGTCATACCGCACCGCGGAGGCGGCGTCGCCAGCGGTCAGTGAAGGCAATGGTGCCGCCGCACCGGAGCCGGCACCGGAGCCGGCTCCGTCGGCTGCGCGGCGCGGCGTGCGCTTCCGCCGCGGTTCGCGAGCGCCCTCCCGCTCGGGTGAGGTTCCGTTGATCGGTGTAGTGAAGATGGCGGACAAGGCCGACAAGCTGGACGCGACGGACAAGGCGGACAAGGCGGGCAAGGCGGGCAAGGCGGACGAGGCGGGCAAGTCCGGGAGCGCGCGGCAGGCCACGCCCAAGGAGAAGAAGGTCGCGAAGTCGCCCAGGACGCCCAGGACAGCGAAGGCGGCCAAGGCCACCAAGGCCACAAAGAGCGCGAAGGCCTCGAAACCAGGCACACGAGCGAGGAAGGCGGCCACGACCAGGACCACCGCCGGTTCGGCCGGCGCGGCGCCGGGTGGCGAGGCAGCTTCATGAGCAACCGACGGGCAGCCACGCTGCCCGTTCGTTTTTTCCACCGTCCTGCAGATGTGGTGGCGCGTGACCTGGTTGGATGCCTCGTGGTCTCCCGGCTGGGCGATGCCCTGACCGCGGCGCGCATCGTGGAGACCGAGGCCTATCTCGGCGTGGACGACCCGGCGTCACACGCGTGGAAAGGACGCCGCAATGCGCAGAATGATGCCATCTACGGAGCCCCGGCGACCTGGTACGTCTACCGCTCCTACGGCATTCACTGGTGCGCCAATCTCGTGTGCCTGCAGGAAGGTGTCGCGGCTGCCGTCCTCCTGCGCGCGCTCGAGCCGCTGGAGGGACTCGAGGTGATGCGCGCGCGGCGTGGAGGGGTTCCCGATCGCCTGCTCGCCTCCGGTCCGGGGAGACTTACGATGGCCCTCGGGATGACGCGCGCGCTCGACGGCGAGCCGATGCGCACGTCGGCGGTCACGGTGCATCCCGCGGAGCGAGCCACCGCAATAACGACAACGGCGCGCGTGGGGATCACGCGCGCCGCTGAATGGCCACTCCGATTCGTGGAGACTGGCTCGCCCTGGGCGTCGGGGCCGCGCCTTACATCTCCTCGCGCGACGCGCCGAGGCTGACGCGAACACCGCCGGAAATGGAATGGACCGTGCCGCTGATGAGGCGGCCGGCACCAAACTCGTTGGCCTTGTAGCCGGGAATGGTCTGGATCTGGTACTGGCCGAACGCGCTCACGCCGCCAACGCGAAACTGCAGTCCTGCCATGAATGTCCCGAAGCCGCTGCTGCCGAGATCGGTGGCGACGGGGTCATCGAATCCACCTGCCTTCGGGCTCACCACGTTCATGATGCCGCCACCCACACCGAAGTAGGGCGTCGCGGCGCCGCGCACCGGAAACGCCATGAGCGCAAAGGTGAAGCGGCGCACGTCGGTGAAGGTGACGTCCTGCGTGCCACCGGTCGACGTCGCGTAGCTGCTCATCTGATTCTTCTTGAATGCTTCATCCACGCCAATGTAGAGCCCGCCCTTCCTTGCCTTGATCAGGAAGTGGCCGCCGGCCATCGGAATGGCGCCGCGGGTCTGGTTGGGCGTGCGGAAGATGAAGGCGCCAGCCTGGCCGCCGACGTACCAGCGGAAGTTGTCGCTCGCCAGGTTCTGAGCAGCCGCGCTGGTCGCGCCGACCGCCGTCAGAAGTGCGAACATTGAAATGCTGCGGCTAAGCCGGCTCATCGCACCAGTCTCCCTCGAAAGTGCCGCCCGTGCCGTGGATTTGCGCAGGGGCCGTTGGAAATCGCGAGAGCTCCGGAAGGCGCCCCGCTGGGAACTAACTTGTTTTCAGACAAGGCCTTGGGGACTTGCGGGGCGGCGGATGCGCCCCGCGTTCAATCGGGGAAGTGCAAGGAGGGGGCCAGCGCCTCAGATCAGGCTGAGCTGGCGCCCCACCTTCCTGAAGGCGGCCAGCGCCTGATCCAGGTCACTGCGGGAATGGGCGGCGGAGATCTGGCAGCGGACGCGGGCCTGGCCCTGGGGCACGACGGGGTACCCAAAGCCTGTGACGAAGACGCCCTCGTCGAGCAGCATGCCACTCATCCGGATGGCAGCTGATGTCTCGCCCAGGATCACGGGAATAATCGGGGTCTCGCCGGCAAGCGGCTTGAAGCCGAGTGCCAGCAGCTGCTGGCGGAAATAAGCGGCATTCTCTCGCAGGGTACGCACGCGCTCGGGGTGTGCTTCCAGGAACCGGACGCTGGCGAGCGCGCTGCCCGCCACGGTGCAAGGGAGCGCATTGGAGAAGAGCTGCGGCCGGGCGCGTTGCGTGAGGTAGTCGCAGACCGCTTCCGGCGCGGCGACGAAGCCACCGGCGGCGCCGCCCAGGGCCTTGCCCAGGGTGGACGTGATGATGTCGACTTCGCCATGTACGCCAAAATGTTCAGCCGTTCCGCGTCCGTTCGGGCCGAGCACGCCCGTGGCATGTGAGTCGTCCACCACCAGCACCGCCTCGTGGGCCCGGCAGATCTCGATCAGGTCCGGCAACGGCGCGATGGCGCCTTCCATGGAGAAGACGCCGTCGGTGATGACCATCCGCGTGCGGCGGTCCTTGTTTGCCGTGAGGAGTTCCTTGAGGTGCGTCAGGTCGCCGTGGCGATAGACCGCAGACTGGCACTTGGTGATGGACCTGGCCAGTCGCACGCCGTCAATGATCGACGCGTGATTGAGCTGGTCGCTGATGACGATGTCGTCCTCGCCGAGGACGGATGCGGGAAGTGCCTCGTTGGCGTTCCAGCAGCTCACGAAACTCAGGCTTGCATCGGTGCCGACGAGGCCGGCGAGCGCCGCTTCGAGCTCACGATGAACATCAAACGTCCCGCAGATGAAGCGGACCGATGCGGTGCCGGCACCGTACTGGTCCAGGGCCTGCTTGCCGGCGGCCACCACGTCCGGCTCATTGCTGAGGCCGAGGTAGTTGTTGGAGGAGAGGATGATGACCTCGCCACGTCCTTCCATCTGAACGCGCGGCCCCTGCGGACCGGTCAGGTAGTTGAGCTGCTTGTAGACGCCGTCGGCGTGAAACCGGGCGAGGTCCGCCTCGAGGCGCGAGACGAGCGGTGTGGAAGAGTCGGTTGGCATGGTGGATTCCATTGCTCAGCGGGAGATCCGGTCGAGCCGGAGCAGGTCAATGACCGAGAGGCCATCCTGCGCGTTGATGGTGTGGAGGCCGAGGAGACGCGGGTCCCAGGTCGGACCAAGGTGCTGGACCGGCCGTTCACGATATGCGGTGGGAGACAGTTCCTCGACCACATGCATCGTGATGCCTGAGCCGTAGAGCGGAGCGCAGCACTGCGCCGGCCGGATCAGCCTGGTGCCGTGGCGGAAAAGCCGGCCTGCCATCCGGGCGCGCCGCACATCGGCCACCAGCGGATTTTCCGGGTGTGGCATGAAGGGCCCGAACGGCGAGTCGCCGACGAACAGGTGCAGCTCCTCATCGTGCGTGATGCCGATATCGGCAATGCTGGTGAACAGGTACCACCGTCCGTCGGTGTGGTGGTACAGGGTGGCATCGACGCCGTTGAAGGGGTCGAGCAGGACCCGGTCGAGTTCCCACTTTCGCGGGAAGTCGGTCGCGCGGTACAGTTCGAGCCTCAGCGCGGCCTGCGATTCCGGAAGCATGTACCACTGCCCTTCCCATTGGAAGACGAACGGGTAGGAGAGGTGGTAAGGTCGTTCGAGTACGACGGCGGCATCGCCGATCGGCCCCTTCGGACCCATCTGCCATGCGGCGATCCGGCCGACCGGATTGGAGAAGACCAGCTCCTCGAAGAACATCCACATGCTGTCGCCATCGCGCACCACGAACGGATCCGCCCAGAATCGGTCGGCCGGCGGGCGCAGTTCGTGATACTGATGCATCACGTCGTGCGGCACCGCGCCCTGCTTCGCCGATGCCATATGCCACGCCACCGACCAGGTCAGTTCGCGCCCGCGCCAGCGGCTCCGCTGGCGGGTGTAGCGCACCCCGAGCCGGGCGCCCGCGCGCAGGAGCTCTCCGTTGGTGGGCCGCCGGTAGAGCCGGTGCTGGTACGCATGCCACTCACCATCGCCGGCGCTGGCCTGCCGCGCCGGCTGGCCCCGCGCGAGTCGCTCCACTGACCGCACCAGCATGCGGCTCGAACGGGGATAGAGCGAACCCACGTTTCGTGCGAAGGAGAAGCGCTCGGTCCGGCCTACACCACGGGCCAGGACCTCGCCGCCGTCGAGCTCGCTGCTGAGGCGTTGCAGCGTCACACCAGTTTCCGGGCGGTCCTCGAGCACCTCCCACACGCCCGGCGGCCCGCCCCGATTGGTGCGATTGTCGCCATGATGAAACGACCATACACCGTTGCGAGCCGCGCCCAGGATGGCACCCTTGAGGATGCGGAAACCGAGACGGACCAGCACGTCGAGGTCATGGCGCTGCACCGCAGCCACGTCGTCATCGCGGAAGGTGTCGGTAAACCGGCCAAGTATGGGCGACACTTCCAGGCGGGCTGCCCGCGGTGCAATGTCGCGGAGCGATGCTGCCGCAGGAGCCGCCGGGCCACGGCGCCGGTCCAGGCGCTCGGCTAGCGCGAAAGCCAGGAGCTTCCGGTTCTTCCACCATCTCCCCATCCGTGTTCCCTGCGGCGCAGGGGGTGCCGCCGAGGCTCGCTCGACGATGAGCACGACCTCGGCCAGCCCACGCTCCTGGACTTCGCGCAGTGCGGAGGCCATCCAGTAGGGGACGTCGTCACCGTCCGTCAGCACGCCGAGACGGACCGTGCCCGACGGCATCGTCATCCAGCGATCTCCAGGATCACCTTGCCCGCCTGGCCGTCCTTGATCACCTGAATGGCCTCGGCAATCTGCCCGAGCGGGAAGCGATGGGTGATAACGGGGCGCGGATCGAGCTGGCCCGAGCCGATGAAGCGGCGCATCACGTCCCAGGTGTCGTACATGCGGCGGCCGGTCACGCCGTAGAGCGTGAGGCCCTTGAAGATGACGTCGCGTGCGAAGTTCACTTCAGTGCTGCGGCTGGGAGTGCCGAGGAGATTGATGCGCCCGCCCAGGCGGGCGGCGGCGAATGCCGTCGCATGGCCGGCCGGATGGCCGCTCATCTCGCACACGAGGTCCGCTCCATCGCCAGCGGTCAATTCATGCACCCGTGCGGGCACGTCCTCGCTCCGGGCATCCAGCGTGACGTGGGCGCCCATCGCGCGCGCCAGCTCCAGCCGCTTCGGGTTGAGGTCGCTCGCCATCACGAGCGATGCGCCCGCGGCACGAGCCACGCCCACTGCGAAGCAGCCAATGGGGCCGCAGCCGATGACCAGCACCCGGCCACCGGTGGCCATCCCGCCCTCGAGGACGGTATGCACGGCGTTGCCCGTGGGATCCATGATGGCGCCGATCTCTGGGGAGATGCCGTCGAGCTTCATCACGTTCGACGCCGGCATGACGATGTACTCGGCGAAGGCACCATCGCGATCAACCCCGATGATGGATGTGCGATGGCACAAATGACTCTGGCCGATGCGGCACTGCAGGCAGTGGCCGCATACCACGTGGCCTTCGGCCGTCACGAGGTCGCCGACTTGCAGCAGGCCCGCCGCCTGCGCCTCGCGGCCGAGCTGGGCCACCTCGCCCGCAAACTCGTGCCCGATCACGACGGGGGGCTTGAGCCGTCCGGCGGCCCACGCATCCCATTCCCAGATGTGAAGGTCGGTACCACAGACGCCGGCGTAATGCACCCGGATGAGCACGTCGCTCGGGCCGCATTGCGGCACGGGGACATCACGCAGTTCCATTCCGGGACCAGGAGCAATCTTCACGAGTGCGCGCATGAGTCTTCAGGCTAGGGGAAGGAGGCAGGCTGGAAGATAGGAGCACGAGCAGCGGTCCCAAAGGTGTGCGGAGGCCTCACTCTCGCTGGTACAAGACCAGCGTTCCGCTCCGGAAGACGCGCCTGTATGGCGCAGCCAGGGCCTGCCCGCTCGCGTCCAGCTGCGAAAATGGCGGAAGGCACGACAGGCAGGCCCCGTCCTGGCCGGACCTGTCCTCCGCGATCACGAAGTCGGGAGGGGTCGTGGTCAGGGTCCTGCGAAGCTCGTCCAGGTATTGTTGCCGCAGGCTGACCGGAAGCGTCGGTTCGGTTGGGGTGTCAATGGACAGCCTCGGCAGCAGCTTTCGATTCGCAAGGACCGCCACCGCAGGATAATTCCAGGCAAGGACAGTGGCGTCAGGTTGCGAGACTGCCGCCAGGCGCCGGGAGATGACGCGCTCGTCGTTCGCCGTGCCGCTCAATTGATGATAGCGCGCATAGTAGTCGCGCGCCGGCATGCGTCCGCTGACAAGCTGCGCCCAACGCAACCCCTCCCCGAGTGGATGCCGGGCCAGGACGATCCCGCCCAGCAACAGGAGCGAGTAGCCAAGGGCGGCGCCCACCGAGTGGACGCGTGGCTCAGTGGTAGCCGATGCAGCGAGCGCACCGAGTGCGGCCGTTGCCAGAATCACGAGCACCGGTGAGAGGATCAGCAGGCGGTAGGGATAGTAGGGTCGCTGCACCAGCACGAGCGGCAGGGCCAGGGCCACCCAAAGGCCCCACACGACCGCGGCGCGAGGAAGCTCCTTGCGCAGGGCTGCGATGCCTGCCGCTCCCAGTGGCAGGAAGAGCAGCACGAAGGGATCCCGTACCAGGCCATACGACAGTGCCTCGGAGGCGGCGCCGGAGAGTGCCTGTGAATTCTTCTGGAGGTTGAACCGCACGTACGCCTCCCAGAAGGCAGGCACCGCGCCGTGCGATGCCAGCCAGCCCAGCAGGACCGCGATCGGGGCCATCGCCGCCGCTAGTACCAGGCCGGACGCTGCCAGCTGGCGGCCCGCATTTCGCTGTTCACGCGCGACCAGGACGAGCGGTATCAGCACAAAGACGAGATAGAATGGCTTGAGCATCGCCGCCAGCCCAACCGCGATACCTGCCAGGAGGAGGTACCGCCGCCGAAGGGGGTCGTCGGACAGGCAGACCGGTGCGAGCGCGAAGAGCAGCAGCCAGAGCATCCAGCCATCGGGCTGCGCAGTGAACTGGTAACCGGCGTTCGCGTAGCTCAACACCCAGATCACCGCGGCTGCGATGGCCATGGGCCAGTTTGAGTAGCGACTTCCCAACCGGATGATCGTGATCACCACGCCGATCACGAATACCAGGTCGAATATCCTGATGCCCCACCAGTTTCGCCCGGCCACGGCCATGACGGCTGCGGAGGGAAGGAACGACATCGGGCCCTTGACATCGAAGGCATCGCGGTAGGGAGCTCCCCCGCGCAGAATGACATCACCAACCCATGCGAACGCCCCGTGGTCAAATCCAAATGGCCAGCTCAACGAGGCCGCAGCCCAGAGCAAGGCGATGGCGGCCAGCACCCCGATGGTTGAGCCGACCAGGATACCAGGCCATCGCCGCATTCAGACCGTCATTGCCATGCTGGCGATCAGGGCGCGGGCGGCGTGGAGTGCGCGTTGCCGTTCGCCGCGAAGATGGCGAATCCATCGGCACGGCTCACCAGCCGATAGCTGGGCCCCAGTGCCTGCACCGTTTTCGGCATGCGCGTGAGCGGCTCGAAGCAACCGAAGCAGGCGTCCGGACTGGTGCCCGGGTCGGGCATGATGATCAGCGCCGGTGGCGCCGACACCAGTGCATGGTGCAGCTCATCCAGGTCCGCGCGGAGATACCCTGGCGGGGCGGTTCCCCCGATTGCCGCTTCCACGGCAAAGCGGCTGGCCGCCTGTCGGTCGGCGAGAAAGTAGATGGACGGAAACCGGAAGACAAAAATGTGGTCGCCCGGCCGGGTGAGGTTGATCACCCGTCGCACCGTGCGCATCTCGCCGGCGGCAGTTGTGGTGAGATAGGCGAAGTGCTGCTGATAGTCCGCTGTCGTGCCCGGTCCGGGAATCTCCCGCAACCAGAGCGCCGCCTGCGCCAGCGGCGTCCGCGCCTCCACCATCGCGAGTGCAGCGACGACCGCGAGCGACAGCCATCGGCTGGCGGCGCCCTGCACCCAGGCGCGCCAGGATGCGACGAGCGCCAGCAGGGTCAGCGGTGCACCGAGCACGTGCGCGCGGTAGGGGTAGTACGGACGCTGGATGTGAATCACGAGCAGTGCGGCCAGGATCCACGCCACCAGGATTGCGGTCGCCCGGCGCTGGCTGGGCCAGAGGACGGCCGCGCCGGCCACGGCGCATGCGAGGGCGAGCAGCCAGGATGGGTCGGCGAGCGTGCCGCTGGCAAGCATCGAGAAGAAGCCCTTCACGATGCCGGGCCCGTTGTTCGCCACGTTGTAGCTGATATAGCCGTCGAGGAAAGGCGAGAGTGCGTGCCCCAGGGCAAACCATCCCAGAAGCAGGATGATCGGCAGCAGCAGTCCGGCGACGATCGCGCCGAGTCGGCCCGGCTGCCAGCGGGCGCCCGGCTCCCAGGGCGCAGCCGCCACCACGGGAATGACCAAAAACGCGAGATAGATCGGCTTGAGCAGGACCAGCACGCCGACCACCGCGCCGGCCGCGGCAAGCGCCCACATGCGCGGCGGCGCAGGCCGAAGGAGCGGTGCCGTCGCGAGCAGCAGGAGCACGGCGCCGAAGCCATCGGGCTGCGCGGTAGAGTTGAACCGGGTTGTGGCGTAGGCCAGCACCCAGATGAGCGCCGCCGCGAGCGCGGCCGCCCGGCTGCTCCAGCGCGAGCCAACGCGGTAGAGCGTTACCGCGGCCGCGACGACGGCTGCGAGGTCCAGCACCCGGATGCCCCACATGTTGCGGCCGAATGCCACCTGCGCGATGAGGGCCGGCAGGGCGGCGACAGGTCCCTTCACGTCCCAGGCATCGCGGTAGAGCATGCCGCCGTGCAGGACGACGTCCGCCATCCAGGCGTAGACTCCGTGATCGCTCTGGAACGGCCACCAGAGCGATGCCAAGGCCCACACGGCCGCGATGGCGGCGAGCGCGCCAAGGGCGCCGTTCCGCCACGACCACTTCACGCGGGCGTCACGCTGACGGCACTGACCTTGAACTCGGCGATCTTGGCATAGGGATCGAGCGCCGGGTTGGTGAGCAGGTTGGCGGCCGCCTCCCGGAAGTGGAACGGCATGAAGACCTGGCCCGGGGCCTGGCGGTCCGATATCCGGGTGCCGATCAGCATGGAGCCGCGCCGGCTCGAGACGCGGACCGTGTCGCCATCGCGAATGCCCATGCGGGCTGCATCAGCCGGGTTGAGTTCCACGATGGGTGTCGGCTCGCGCGAATCGAGGCCGCGCGATCGGCGGCTCATGGTGCCCGTGTGCCAGTGATACATCTGGCGCCCGGTGTTCATGATGAACGGATATTCGGCATCCGGCAGCTCGGCCGGCGGCAGATACTCGACCGGGACGAAGATTCCCTTGCCATCCTTCGTCGGAAAGCGCTCATCGAAGAGGTACGCGGTGCCGGGGTGGCCCGGCTCGGGCACCGGATACTGGATGCCCGCGCCACGGATGGCATCGTACGTCACGCCACGCCACGACGGCGTGACGCGGGCGATTTCCCGCATGACGTCTTCCGCGCCTTGCCACGTGGTGGGAAGGCCAAGCCGGTTGCTGAGGTCGATGATGATCTCGAGATCCCGGCGGGCATCTCCCGGTGGCTCCAGCGCCGCCTCACTCAGCTGGATGCGCCGTTCGGTGTTGACGAAGGTGCCCTGCTTCTCCGCGAACGATGCGCCTGGCAGCACCACGTCCGCCCAGCGCGCCGTCTCGGTGAGAAAGAGATCCTGCACCGCCAGGAACTCGAGCCCGCGCACCCAGTTTTCGGCATGCGAGATATCCGGGTCGGAGATAACCGGGTTTTCGCCCATGATGAAGAGCCCGCGCACGCCACTGCCGGGCTTGGTCATCTCGGTCACCATCAGCCCGTCCTTGAGCGACAGGCTGTCCGCGGGAACCCCCCACGCCCGCGCGTATTCGGCGCGGTTTTCCGGGCTCGTCACGGTTCGGTAGTCGGTGTAGGCGAAGGGGATGGCGCCCACGTCGCTGGCGCCCTGCACGTTGTTCTGCCCGCGGATTGGCATCATCGGCGCGCCCCAGCGCCCGATCATCCCGCACGCGAGGAGGAGATTGAGCAAGCTCGCCACGATATCGGTGCCGGTGGCATGCTGGGTGAGGCCCATCGCCCAGAGGGTCGCGGTGCGCGGGCCGCGCGCATAGAGCTCCGCGGCGCGCGCGATGGTGGCCGCCGGGATGCCCGTGATCTTCTCACCCAGCTCAAGCGTGTACGGCTCGACGGCGGCGCGCACGGCGTCGAATCCGGTGGTGCGCCGGGCGATGAACGCGCGATCCTCGAGCCCCAGCTCCAGGATGTGCCGCAGCATGCTGTTGAAGAGGGCAACGTCGCTGCCCGGCTGCATCTGGAGATGGATGTCGGCAAGCGCCGCCAGTTCCACCTTGCGCACGTCGGCCACGATCAGCGTCGCGCCGCGCTTCACCGCTCGCTTGATGAGCGCGCCGAAGACCGGGTGCGACTCGGTGGTGTTGGCGCCCGCGATGAAGATGACGTCCGAGGCTTCCTCGATTTCGCGCATCGAGCCCGAGGCCGCGGACGTGGCCAGCGCCCGACTCATGGCACTCACCGAGGTGGAATGGCAGAGCCGGGTGCAGTGATCGAGGTTGTTGGTGCGAAGGGCGCCCCGCACCATGCGCATGTAGGCGTAATTGTCTTCGTTCGTGCACTTGGCGCTGGAGAGCGCCGCGAGCGAATCCGGCCCGTGGGTGTCGCGGATGCGCAGGAGTTCCTGCGCCGCGAGGCTCATCGCCTCTTCCCACGTGGCTGGACGGAACCGCGCATACCACTCCGCGGGCGTCGCCACGCGATCGCGCACGTCGTCGGTGCCGCGCTTGCGGAAGCCGGTGCGGGGTCCCTTGCCCTGCGCTCGCTGGGGAGGTCGCGGCTTCGAGTCCTGGGCCATCTCCTCGATGAGGTCCCACGGACCTTCACGATACCGCGGGGATTCGCCGGTCCAGCGCCAGGTGCCGTCGGCCGAGCGTTCCCAGCCCACACGAATCAACGGCGTCGAGAGCCGGTCACGGTGCTGCGGGAAATCGTAGCCGAAGCGTCCCTTCACGCAGGTCGAGCCCTGGTTGGGCGTGTTCTCCTCGATCCAGGGCGAGGTGACGCGCATGAGCGCCTCGTCCTTCACGTGGAGGTCCACCTGGCAGCCGACGGCGCAGTAGGGACAGACCGAGCGCACGACCCGATCGGGGCTGCGCAGCGCGTCCTGGCCGAAGCGATCGCGCGGGATGAACTCGAAAATGGCATCGGTGGGGCAGACCCGGACACACTCGCCGCACCAGGTGCAGCTGGCGTGATCAGGATCGCCGTCGCCGCCGACGATGATCTCCACGCCAGCGCCGCGTTCGGCGACATCGAGCACACCGACTTCCTGGATGTCGGCACAGGCGCGCACGCACCGGGTGCACAGGATGCAGTGCGACATGTCATGCCGGATCATGGCATCGCCCGGGCGCTCATCGCCGGTGCGGAGCGGCAGCTCGTGGTCGGCAAGCGGCCGCACGCGGGCGTCGTACTGCACCACATAGCGCTCGAACTCGTTGCGCGGCGCCTGGCGGCCACCATTGCGCAGGTGTTCGCCCGGGTAGCGCTCCAGCAGCAGCTCGAGCACGCCGCGCCGAGCTGCGCGCACGGGCTCGGCTTCCGTCGCCACCACCATGCCGTCCGCCGCCTTGGTGGCGCACGCCGGGACCAGCTTGGGCTGGCCCTCAACCGCGACGAGGCAGATGCGGCAGTTACCGACGACGGGGAGCTTGGGATACCAGCACAGCGTGGGAATGCTCTGCCCGGCGACGCGAGCGGCTTCGAGAATGGTTGCGCCCTCGTCGAAACTGACGGCGGCACCATTAAGTGTCAGGGTCGGCATGCTGTCAGGCCTCCGCGCCCGCCTCCGCGCCATCGGGGGCGTCGGGCTTGGTGAGGACGATGCCGCTGCTGGGACGGGCGGCACCACGCCGCCGGCTTCGGGCAAGTTCGTCGCGCTGCCAGCCATCATACCAGCCGAGGACCGCTTCGGGGGCCATGCCACCCTTGCCGGGAAGGATCAGGTGCACGCCACCGCCGCCGGTGAGCGCCTGCAGCTGGCGGATGAAGACGGCGCGATCCCCGGCATCCACGCCGCCGAGGGAGGCGGCGTCCAGTACCAGCAGGTCGAGCGACGCCGGGAATGCGGGCATCCAGCATCCCGGCTGGACGAAGTAGCATTCCGCGCAGCCGGCGAGTGCCTCGCCGGCCAGGCCCGCCTCGACCTTGTCCACGCTGCCCAGGTCCGCGGCGATGTAGGTGACGAGTGCATCGTATGCGGCCAGGAGATAGGCGGCTGGTGCCGCACCCGCGCCGGCAACGAGCACCACGTCCTCCGGCTCGATTCTCGGCAGCAGGGCCGCCAGGGCGCAGTCCGGCTCCAGGCCCCAGTGTGTCGGTTCCCGCTGGGCCCGCCGGCGCTGGCCGTGCTGCTGCTTCCACTTGTTGAACGTGGGAAGCCGCAGCCGCTTCATGATCAGCTTGTCCACGGCTTCCTGCATGAGCACTTCGGTGAGCAGAAACTGGCCGGAGAAGGCATCCTGCATCTCGCTCGCCGCTTCACCGCCGATTTCGAGCAGCCGGTCGCGGCCCAGTGAATTCTTGTACGTCTCGATCCGCTGCAGCACGTACTCGTGATACTGCTGCTTCAGCGACGGCGGCGGGCGCCGGGCGCGGGTGCGGCGGGTCTCGGTGCCCTTCAGCATGGTTCCACGTGGACGACGATTTCCTGCAGCCGGAGCGCTTCGCGCAGCCGGTCCTCCACGGCATCGGCAATGCCGTGAGCGCTGGTGACATCAGACCGGCCGTCCACGGCGATGGTCAGCTCCGCGAAGAGAGTATTGGCCGCTGCCCGCGACCGTATGGAATACGCCGCCTGCACCCCTGGCACCCGCTCCGCTTCCCGCCGGATCGTCTGGGCATCATAGGCGCGCTCGTCAACCAGCGTCGGAATGGCGCGTCGCACGATGGCGAAGCCTGCCCGGCCAACCATGATAGCCACGACGATGGCGAGGACGGGATCGGCCCAGCCGTAGCCGAACCGGCTCAGCACCAGGCCGCCAAGCACTGCCACCGTGATGAGCACGTCGACCCGGGTGTGGACCGCGTCGGCCAGGAGGAGCTCACTGCCCAGCCGCCGCCCCGCGCGGCTCTCGACCATTGTCACAATCACGTTCACGACGAGCGTGACGGTAATGAGGACGAGGCTGCTGAGCGGCACGGCAGGCGGCGCCGACCCTGCGACGAGGCGCGCCACGGCGCCGCGCAGGAGCTCGAAGATGGACACCGACAGGAAGACCACGATCAGCAGCGCGCCGAGGGTCTCGAACTTGGCGTGCCCGTAGGGATGTTCCGCGTCGGGGCCCTTGCTGGCAATGGCCATGATGGCCAGGCCCAGGCCGTTGTTGACCGCGTCGAGCGAAGCTTGAATGAGGTCGCCCAGGACCGCCAGCGAGTGAGTGGCAAGCCCCACCACGGCCTTCAGCGCCACCACCACGAGATTTGCACCGAGGATCACGAGCAGAACGCGCCGGATCTGCTGCTCGCGGTCCGAAGTCACGGTGCGTGGCATGCGCTAAAGGTGCGCAGACCGAGGAACGGCTGTCAATGCGGTTCCCTCAAGCGCGTCGACCGCCCATTTTCCGGCATCGCCCCTCAAGGAGCCACCCTGTGCGACGACTGACGCCGGGCTACGCGCTGCTGCTGGCAGCGCTGGCCTTCAGCCTGTGGACCCTGCCGCACCTCCCGGCGAGGGTCACCTCGCACTGGGACATGGCGGGCCGTCCCGACGGGACCATGGGGCGGACCTTTGCGGCGCTGTTCCTGCCGCTGCTCGGTGCAGTGCTCGGCACTGTCTTCGCCTTCCTGCCGCACACCGATCCGCGCAAGGAGGGCCTGCTCCATGGCGGGATCTGGTGGACGCTTGGCAATGCGATGATGATCTTTCTTGCGGCTGTCCAGGTCGCCATGCTCGGCTACAACCTGGGATGGCCCATCTCGATTGCCGGCGTAGCCCTGGTGGGGGTGGGACTGCTCTTCATCCTGCTGGGCTTCCTGATGCCGCGCATGCAGCCCAACTGGTTCATGGGCATCCGCACGCCGTGGACGCTCACCAGCGATTCGGTCTGGCGTCGCACCCATGCGTTTTCGGGCCGGGTCTTTGCCGCGGCAGGCGCCGTGCTCGTGGTCCTTGGATTTCTTCAGCCTGACCACACCGGCACCATCCTGGCGCTGGTGATCGCCGCGGCGGTGGCGCTGCCGGTCGTGGCGTCGTATCTGCTGTGGAGGCATGAGAAGCGGGCTGAAGGCTAGAGGCCGAAGGCTGCTTCGCTCAGCTTTCAGCCCTCAACACCGCCCCCTTCAAGTATCCCGTCTCCGGCACCGTCAGCAATTCCGGGTGGTCCACGCCCTGTCCCAGCGTTTCGTGCAGGATCATGCGGCGGCCGGCATCGCCGGCGGCCATGACGAGCATCTGCAGGAACGCGGAGCGGTCCACATGGAAGGAGCATGAGGCCGTGACGAGGATGCCGCCAGGCGCGAGCAGGCGCATGGCGCGCAGGTTGATCTCGCGATAGCCCCGCAGGGCCTTGGGCACGGCGGCGCGCGACTTGGCGAAGGCCGGCGGGTCCAGCGCGATGATGTCGAATCGCTCCCGCGCCCGCTCCATGGCGCGGAGCATCTCGAACGCGTCGGCCTCGCGCCATTCG
Source organism: Gemmatimonadales bacterium (assembly GCA_035708725.1). GTDB lineage: Bacteria > Gemmatimonadota > Gemmatimonadetes > Gemmatimonadales > GWC2-71-9 > CAMLHP01. The sequence goes on from DASTFH010000052.1 coordinate 68,227, forward strand.
ATGTTGGTCATCCCGTTGCGTGCCGCGTTGTCGGCGCCGCGTGCCAGCGCGGCCGCGCTGCTGTCGAGCGCGAGCACGCTGCCGGCGCGCTGCGCCAGGTGGAGCGCGAAGGAGCCGTGGTAACTGAAGCAGTCGAGCGCCCGGCCACCCTCGGGCGTGAGGGCACCAGCCCGCGTGCGCGCTGGACGCTGATCGAGAAATGCGCCCGTCTTCTGGCCGGTCCACGGTGCCGCAAGGTACCGCACCCGGCCCTCTCGCACTTCAATCATCTCGGGAACGTCACCGCGTGCCAGCTGGACACGTTCGTCGAGGCCCTCCTTCCGCCTCACCGCCACGTCGTTTCGGAGCAGGATCCCTTCGGGCTGGAGCAGCTGCTCCACTGCGCCGACGATGGCCTCGCGCTGGGTTTCGATTCCGGCCGAGAGCAGCTGCATGACCACCCAGCGATCGTACCGATCAATGATCAGCGAGGGGAGTGCGTCACCTTCGCCGTGCACCACGCGGTAGGCGGTGGCGTCAATGCCAGTGCGGCGCTGCAGGGCAGCACCGATCCTCTCCATCCACCATCCGGCGTCCACCGGGCGATCGCCCGCCTCGAGGAAACGCAGGCGGATTTCCGAGCGAGGAGAGTAGAGCGCCTGGCCCAGTGACCGGCCGCGCTGGTCGGTGACGTGCACGACGCCCGGATCCGGCAGCGTATCGAGCACGTCGCTGCGAAAGATCCAGGGATGGCCGCGCACCCAGCGCGTGGCGCCCCGGGAGTTCACTCGGACGGTGGCGGTCATCTGGTTCGCCGCCCGGTCTGGTGTTTGATTCTGGCCATGCCTGGAAATCTAGCGGCCGCCCTTCGCCTCATGCTGGTGACCGATGATCGCTTCCTGCCGGAAGCGCGGCTCATGCGCGCCGTCGAGGAGGCGGTGGACGGTGGCGTCACGTCGGTGCAGCTCCGTCTCAAGACGGTATGTCCCCGGCAGCTGCTCGTCATTGCCAGGACCATGGTCTATCACCTGCCGGTGCCCGTGATCATCAATGACCGCCCCGATGTGGCGCGTGCCGCACGCGCGGCCGGCGTCCATCTCGGCCCCGACGACCTGTCACCGGAGCATGCGCGTGCGGCGTGGCCGGAGGCGCCGCTCATTGGCGCCTCGGTGGGAACCCTGGATGAAATTGAATCGGGGGCTGGAGCGGATTACTGGGGTGTGGGACCGTGGCGAGTGACTGACACCAAGAAGGATGCCGGGGCGGCGATTGGCGCCGAGGGCTTCCAGCGGATTGCGGCGCGGGCGGCCGGGACGCCGTGCATCGCGATCGGCGGCATCCAGCCAGGCGATGTGAGGGCGGTGCTCCAGGCGGGTGGCGCCGGTGTGGCGGTCGTGTCGGCGATCCTGTCGGCGCCGGATATCACGGCGGCGGCGCGAGCATTCGCGCGCCAGCTGGGATGACAGCAGTCGCTGGTCGCATGACCCGCGACTTGCGCCTCTCAGTTGGCCGCCGCGGCGCTGCGGGCCTCGCGTATCGCGCGCAGGTGCTCCTGATACGTGCGCGAGACGATGTGATGGCCATCTGGTCGCGCGACGAAATAGAGATACGGCACATTCGCCGGGTACAGGGATGCCTCGATGCTGCGGAGGCTGGGCGAATTGACGGGACCCGGTGGCAATCCCGGGTTGAGGTAAGTGTTATACGGTGACGGGGTGCGGTAATCCTTGGTGTAGAGCCGCTTCTTCCGCTCACCCGTTGCCAGCTGAATGGCGTACTGCACCGTGGGGTCGGCCTGCAGCGCCATGCCGATCCGCAGGCGGTTCAGGTAGACCCCCGCAATGGTTTCCCGCTCTGCATCCACCCGGGCTTCACCTTCCACAATGGAGGCCAGCGTCACCAGCTGGAGCCGACTCAGGTGCAGTGAATCGAGCCGAGCGGTCCATTCGGGCTTCCAGCTCGCCTCGAATTGCTTCACCATGAGCGCGACCAGGTCGCGCCCGCTCGCATTCTGCGCCAGGAGATAGGTATCCGGATGCAGGAACCCTTCGAGGGACGGGGCCTCGATCCCGAATGAGTCGGCGAGCGTGGAATCGCGGGCCGCATCGATGAAGGAGTCCGCGGCGAGGCCAAGGTCGCGGCTGGCGATGTCGGCGACTTCGGCGATGGTGAGCCCTTCGGGAATGGTCACGCGAACCGACGCGGTGCGGCCCTCGGCGAGCATGTTGAGCAGCGCACCGATGGAGATACCTCGGCTCGCCGCATACGGTCCCGCATGCAACCGGCGATCGGCACCGCTCAAGCGGGCGCGCAGCTTGAACACGGACCGATTGCCGATCAGGCCATGGGCATCGAGCGTGTCGAGTACCTGGGCGAAGGTAGCGCTCTCGGGGATGGTGAAGTGCTCAGCCTTGCCCGCGGGGCCGGGGGATGTACAGGCGGACAGGGCGGACAGGACGGACAGGGCGGAACGGCGGAGAGTGGTCCTCAGCATCACCCGCCCGTCCTGTCCGCCCTGTCCGCCCCTCATCACGCCAGGTTCCGGCGCATGTCCAGGTAGTGCTGCAGGAGCACCGCCGCGGCCAGCGCATCCACGTCCTGCTTCCGGCCGCGCGTGGAGCCGTCCATTTCGCGGATGACGCCGAGGGCGCGCGCGGTCGAGAAGCGCTCGTCCACGAACTCGAGCGGCAGCCCCGCGCGTGCTGCCGCGAGGGTGCCCATCGCGCGCGCGCTCCGTGCCGCGGCCTCCTCGCTGCCGTCAGCCGTGAGGGGCAGGCCCACGATCAGGCCCACAGGCTGCTCTGCATCAATCAGCGCGAGAAATGCTGGCATCGGGAATCGTTTGCCGGCTCGGCGGGTGAGGGTGGCGCGCGGGCTCGCGATCAGCTGGGTTTCCTCACTCACGGCCACCCCGATGCGAACCTCGCCCCAGTCAAGGGCGAGGAGGCGGCCGGTGGAGGGGATGGCCATAAGGTGCACGATGCGTACGTGAGAAGTCGGAGGTGCGGGTCTGAGACCCGCCCCTCCGACCCGCACCTACTGTTGCATCGAGGCGAAGAATTCCTTGTTGTTCTTGGTACGCTTCATCCGCTCGAGCAGGAACTCGATCGCTTCCACGGGCGGCATGTCGGCGAGGAAGTTCCGCAGCAGGTAAACCCGGTTGAGTTCATCCTTGTCCATGAGCAGCTCTTCCTTGCGGGTGCCGCTCTTCTGGATGTCTATGGCGGGCCAGATGCGCCGGTCGGCAAGACGGCGGTCGAGCACCAGTTCCATGTTGCCGGTGCCCTTGAACTCCTCGAAGATCACCTCGTCCATGCGGCTGCCGGTGTCCACCAGCGCGGTGGCAAGGATGGTGAGCGAGCCGCCCTTGTCGATGTTGCGCGCGGCGCCGAAGAAGCGCTTGGGCTTCTGCAGCGCGTTGGCGTCCACACCGCCCGAGAGGATCTTGCCCGAATGGGGCACCACCACGTTGTGCGCGCGCGCCAGTCGGGTGATCGAGTCGAGCAGGATCACGACGTCCCGGCCATGCTCCACCAGGCGCTTGGCCTTCTCGATGACCATGTCGGCCACCTGCACGTGGCGATCCGGCGGTTCGTCGAAGGTGGAGGAGATGACCTCCGCCTTCACGTTCTCCTCCATGTCGGTCACTTCTTCCGGGCGCTCGTCAATCAGCAGGACGATGAGCGCAATCTCCGGATGGTTTTCCGAGATGGCGTTGGCCAGTTTCTGCAGGAGGATGGTCTTGCCGGCCTTGGGCGGGGCCACGATGAGGCCGCGCTGACCCATGCCGATGGGCGACAGCAGGTCCACGACTCGCATCGAGAGATCGCCGGTGGCGCGCTCCAGGCGAATGCGGCGGTCGGGGTAGCGCGGCTTCAGGTTGTCGAAGGCAATCCGGTGCTTGGTCTTCTCCGGTTCCTCGAAGTTGACCTTCTCGACCTTGAGCAGGGCCAGATAGCGCTCGCCCTCCTTGGGCGGCCGCACCTGGCCCATGACTGTGTCGCCGGTGCGCAGGTCAAACCGCTTGATCTGGCTCGGGCTCACATAGATGTCATCGGGGCCGTAGAGATAGTTCCAGTCCTGGCTCCGCAGGAAACCGTATCCTTCGGGCAGGATCTCGAGCACGCCTTCGCCCCGGATGACAGTGTCCCGGTCCAGCAGGGACTGCTCGATCTTGAAGATCAGATCCTGCTTGCGGAGGCCTGAGTAGTTGGTGATGTTGAGTTCTTCGGCCAGGGCATGCAGCTCAGCGACCGACTTCTGCTTCAGTTCAGCGATATCCACGGAAGGGACTCCGGCAAGGAGCGCCGGGCGTCAGGGCACCCGGCAGACAGGAAAGTGACAGGAGAATTGGCTCGGATATATGCGGATCTTCGTTCCGGGGGAGCCCGGCGTGCGTGATCAGACTGGCTTGGGGATAAATGGCCGCGCAGGGTCTGGAGT
>DASTFH010000053.1:0-2615 GCA_035708725.1 Gemmatimonadales bacterium
CGGCGCAGGTGCGGGGCACCGATTACGATGCGCTGCTCGCGCTGCTGGCGTCCGAAGTGAATGTGAAGCGGGTCGAGATCGTGGAATCTGATACGGAGCTGGTGCGACTCCGCGCCAAGCCCAATTTCCGCGCCCTCGGCAAGCGCTTCGGGAAGCGGACGCCCGAGGTCGCGAAGGCGGTGGCCCAACTGCCGGCCGATGCGCTGCGCGCACTGGAATCCGGTGGCTCGGCGGAGCTGGCGCTCGATGGCAAGATGCTCACCATCGAACCTGACGACCTCACGGTCGAGCGCGACGTCGTCAGCGACTGGCTGGTGCAGAGTGCTGGGCCTTACGTCGCCGCGCTTGACCCGGTCCTTGACGATCGCCTCCGCGCCGAGGGACTGGCGCGCGAGATGGTGAACAGGGTGCAGCGGCTGCGCAAGGAAGCCGGGCTCGAGTACACCTCGCGGATCGCGTTGTACCTGGATGGCGACGCCACCATTCTTGATGCCCTGCGACCGCACGCCAGCACCATCGGCGAGGAAACGCTTGCGCGACAGCTGGACTTCGGCGCCCGCGCGCCGAAGCCCGATCTCGAGCAGCGCGTCCAGCTGGACGACGCGACGCTCATGGTAGGACTCACGCGGTACGAGCTGCCGGACGGTCGCTCCGACCCCCAACCAGTGGATGCAGCATGAACAAGAAGCAACTGGCGCATCTTGAGAAGCGACTCCTCGAGGAGCGGGCCCGGGTCATGAAGGAACTGGGCTACTATGACGAGTCATTCAACGCCTCGCTCCAGGGCGGTGACGGCGATCTCTCATCCTATTCATTTCACATGGCCGACCAGGGCACCGACGCCATGGAGCGGGAAAAGCAGTTCCTGTTTGCTTCGCAGGAGGGCCGGTACCTCTGGCACGTGAACGAGGCGCTCAGGCGGATGTATTCGAGCCCCGAGAAGTTCGGCCATTGCCACAACTGCGGCCAGGAAATCAACTTCGAGCGGCTCGACGCGCTGCCCCACGCGCGGCTCTGCATCTCGTGCAAGGAGAAGGAAGAGGATGCGAAGCGGAAATGACCGGCAGGTGTTCGCGGCGGCCGCGGCGCTGGTGCTCGCGCTCGACGCCGTGACGAAGTACCTCGCCGAGTCATTCCTGGGTGACGGCCGGACGGTTGACATCCTGGGCGACTGGGTGCGCTTGCACCTGGTCTTCAACCAGGGCGCGGCGTTCGGCCTGCACCTGGGCAGCTACTCCCGCTGGATCTTCATGGGCATTGCCGTCCTCGCGGTGGTCCTGCTCATCCGGTTTTCGCGCAGCACCCCGCCCGGCGACTGGGTGCGCCAGCTCGCGCTCGGCCTGGTGGCCGGCGGCGCGGCCGGCAATCTCGTGGACCGGATCCGCACCGCCCAGGGCGTTACCGATTTTCTCGACGTGGGCATCGGGATCCATCGCTGGCCTACCTTCAACATCGCAGATTCGGGTGTCACCTGCGGCGCCATCGCGCTCGCGCTCTCGCTCTGGCGCGAGGACGCGCGGCGTGCCGAATCCGCGCCTGCCCAGTCTCCGCCCACGTCCTGACCATCCCGACCGTGCCGGCCATCGGGTTCTGCGTGCTCGTCGAGACGACCGAACGCATTGACCGGTTCCTGGCCGACCAGCTCCAGCTGTCCCGCACCCACGTTGCGCGGCTCCTCGCGGCCCAGCAGGTCAGCGTCAACGGTGCGGCGGTGCGCGCGTCCCGGGTGCTGACGTGGCGCGATGAGGTCGAAGTCCGGCTTCCCGAATCAGAGCCGCCGCGCCGGCTCACCCCGTCCGACATTCCGCTGGACATCGTGTTCGAGGACAGCGCACTGGCCGTGATCAACAAGCCGGCGGGACTCGTGGTCCATCCCGCTCCCGGGCACTGGGATGACACCGTCGTCAATGCACTCGTGGCGCGCGGACTCACGCTGGCTGGCGGCGCAGCGGGCCGGCCGGGCATCGTGCACCGGCTCGACCGTGACACCTCCGGGCTCCTGATTGTGGCCAAGACGGACGAGGCCCATCGCCGACTGAGCCGGGACATTGCCGCTCGCCGCGTGCACCGCGCGTACGCGGCGCTGGCGTGGGGCCACTTGCCGGAATCGCCCATGCGGATCGACGCGCCGATCGCGCGTGCCGTGGCCAACCGGAAGCACATGGCGATTACGCAGGGCGGCCGGGTGGCGCGCTCAGAGGTGCGCGTCGTGGCCCGGTTCGAGTGCTGCGAGTTGCTGCGGGTCGACCTGGAGACCGGCCGCACCCACCAGATACGCGTCCATCTGCAACACGTGGGGCATCCGGTCGTCGGTGACGAGGTCTATGGCGGCGGCGGGGCCCGGCGCATCAGCGGAGCGGCCCGGGCGCTGGCCGAGCGGATCGAACGGGCCACGCCGCGCCAGGCCCTCCACGCCGCCAGTCTGGCATTTCGCCACCCTGAAAGCGGCGAACCGCTTGAATTTCAAGCGGATTGGCCGGCCGATCTCATGCCGGCGCTGAGGCTCGCGGCTGACTCAGAAGTTGTTGCTCAGGATGCGCCCCTTCGGTATCTTCGTTTCTTCAATAGAGATGCCTGATTCCCCTGTTTTGCACGCCGTCGTCTTTCGGGTCGGC
>DASTFH010000054.1:0-5466 GCA_035708725.1 Gemmatimonadales bacterium
AAGCAATCGGGTAGCTGAGATTGCGAGGCTGGCGCCCCGATTGCTTCGCCCCTGCGGGGCTCGCAATGACGCTCGAGCCGTCCAGCCGTCCAGCCGCCTAATGCACCACCTTCAACAACCCCTCCCGGAACCGTCGGCTCACCCGCACCTGCTGGTCATCCTTGAGCAGGGCCACGTAGTCACCGCCAAACCAGGGCTGCACTTCGCGGATGCGGTCAAGGTTGAGCACCGTGCTGCGATGGACGCGGATGAAGCGTGACGGGTCGAGCTCGTCCTGCAGTGCGGTAAGCGTCATCCGCACCCGGAAGACATCCTTGCCACAGTGCAGGAGGACGTAGTTCCGGTCGGCCTCGAACCAGTCCACCGCCTCTACCGGCACGAAGTGGATCCGTTCCTCCTCCTGCACCATGATGCGCCGAGCGTGGCGCTCGCCACCGCCTCGGCGGCTCTCGAGGAGGCCGGTGAGGGCGTCGCGCATGCCCAGCCGCCCTTCGGCGCTCAGGTGGCGACGGGCGTGTTCCAGCGCATCACGGAAGCGCTCGTCGTCAAACGGCTTGAGCAGGAAATCGAGGGCGTGCACGGCGAAGGCGCGAAGCGCATGCTTGTCATACGCCGTCACGAAGAGCACCGGCGGCATCGCCTCGGGGCCGATCCGCTCGATCACGCCGAACCCGTCGAGCCCCGGCATCTGCACGTCGAGAAAGACGAGGTCGGGATCCCGCGCCCGGATCGCCTCCACCGCGCTCTCCCCGTCGGCGCACTCGCCGACCACGGCGACGTCGTCCTGCTGCTCCAGGGCCAGGCGCACACAGTCGCGCGCGAGCGGCTCGTCGTCCACGATGAGCGCGCGGATCCGTCCGGACATCGTACCAGCGGTCATGGATTCCTCCCTTCACGATGCAGGGGCAGCGTGATGCGGACCGACGCGCCGCCTTCCGGCGCCGGACCGGTATCGAGGCGCCCTGCGGCGCCGTAGAGTTGTTCGAGCCGGGCACGGGTGTTGGAGAGCCCGACGCCTTGATGGTTGCCATTCGAGGCCGCGGCAAAGCCGGGCCCCGAGTCCCGCACCGACAGCACGAGCGATCCGTTCTCCCGCTCAGCGCTCACCCGCACCGTGCCGGCCCCGGGCGTGCGGGCCAGCCCATGTCGCAGCGCATTCTCCACAATCGGCTGCAGCACCAGCGTCGGCACCAGCGCGTCAAACAGGGATGCCTCGACTTCCACCGACACATCCAGCCGGTCGCCGAAGCGCACCCGCTCGATGGCGAGATACTGCTCCAGCAGGTCGAGCTCTTCCCCCAGCCGCGCTTCCTGGGTGCCGTGGCCGTCGAGCGTCCGGCGCAGCAGCGTGCCAAGGCGCGCGAGCATGGTGACAGCTGCCTCATTGTCCCCTCGGCGCACAAGGCCCGATATGGCATTCAGGGCGTTGAAGAGAAAGTGGGGCTGCAATTCCATACGGAGCATGGCGAGCCGAGCTTCATGCATCCGGGTTTCAAGCTGCGCCGCGAGCAGTTCGCCCTGGCGGTAGCGGCCGTAGAACTCCACCGCGTGGACGGCACCCACCACGCCGGCGTAGGTCAGGAGGTCGAGCACGACGTACATGTTGAAGAAAATGCCGATCTCCTGCGCCATGGTCCGACCGTCAGGCAGGAGGAAATCGGCATTGGTCCGGAAGTAGACCGCCCCGGCAATTGCGACGTGCGCCGCGCTCAGCATCAGCCCGATGATGCCGTGGGCCACCACCGAGCTCTTCCAGCCGGGGCCCGTGAGGCGGAAGCGCCGCGCGACCCGGAACACCACCGGCGTGAACAGCGCCCAGAGCACCCACCAGGGCATGTTGTTCAGCACGGAGACCGTCCACGAGCGCGGCCGTCCGGTCCAGTCCCAGAGCACATAACCCTTGATCGTCTCGATGACGCCCATCGTGAGCCAGAAAGCCAGGATGGGCAGGACGGGCAGGACGGGCGGGTTGGACGCAGGTCGCGAGTCGTGGGTCACGGGTCGCGGGTAGTGGGGCGCGGGGTGGTCAGGGCGCGTGGTCACAGTTCAATGGGACGAGTGGTGCGGGGTTCTTGCACAGCGGGTGGGACGGGCGGAGGTGGTGAGGGATGAAGGGCTGCTGGCTGCTGGCTGCCAGTCACGGGTCGAGAAGCTCGCCACGAGGTGTCATTGCTTCGACGCGCCTGCGGCGCGTCTCGCAATGACAGCGCGGAGCCAGCGCCTGCCCATCTTGCCCATCCTGCCCATCTCGCCCATTCCCTACCTCACCCGCTCCACGATAATCTCCGCCGCCACCTCCAGTCCCAGCAACCCGGTATTGATCGTCAGATGATAATTCACCGGATCGCTCCAGCTGCGCTGGTAGTATTCCTTGTGATAGCGTGAGCGGCTGCCGTCCACATCGTCGAGCTGCTTCAGCGCCTCCTCCTCCGTCAGCCCGAACCGCTCGCGGATCCGTTCGGCGCGGAAGGCGCGGGCGGCCACCAGCTTCACATGCAGCGCATCGGACTGCAGACCAATGACGGCCGGCGCGGCTCGGCCCACGAACACTACCCTGCCCTGCCGAGCCAGGTCTGCGACGACGCTTTCGGTGATGCGGACAAGGCTTGCCTCTTCCATGTCCTTGACGGTGCCGCCCTGCGGCGGGACCAGCTCGGGATTCTGCGCGGCGAGGGTGCGGGTGAGGCGCTCGACGAAACTGGGCGCCCGTTCCTCGCGCCGAGCCACTTCTTCAGGGCTCATGCCGGCGCGCGCCGCCACCTGCTCCACCAGCTCGTTGTCCACCAGCTGCCAGTCGAGTGCCTTTGCCACCATGGCTGCGACCTCGCTGCCGCCGGCCCCGAACTGTCTCGAGATGGTGATGATCATGGCATCATTCTACGGCGGGAAGGGGGAGGTCGTAAGCCAGCCGCTCGCGGCGGCGGCGGCGAAGCCAGCCGAGCCACACGACGAGAACGGTGCCGGTGATCACGCAGCCGTTGACGAAGTAGCTGGTCCGCACGCCGAACCGCTCCGACACCCAGCCAGCCTGCAATGAGCCGAAGGGCACCATCCCCAGCGCCACGAACGAATAGAATCCCATGACCCGGCCACGCAGGTGATCCGGGGCGAGGCGCTGCAGCAGGGTGTTGGTACTGATGCCGGTGGCCGACATGAAGCAGCCGGCCAGCAGGCCGATGAGCATCGCAGGTACGAGGTGCGGCATCGGCGCGAGCAGCATCAGCGAGAGCCCGAACGCCGCCGCTGAACCGAGTGCAAGCCGACCCTGGCGGAAGCGGCTCCCGAAGGAGGCGATGACCAGCGCCGCCGCCGCCGCGCCGATGCCGACGCCGCTCAGGAGCGCGCCGTATCCCGAGGCGCCCACCTTGAGGGCATCCTTGGCAAAGACCGGGAGCATCAGGAGGAACGAGGAGCCGAAGATCGTGATTGTCGCCGTCAGGATGACCAGGGTCCGGGGCCAGCGCTCTTTCCTGATGAAGTCGAACCCTTCGCGCAGCGCCGACGCCATGGCGGGCCGCTCGGGCGAGCGCACGGGCTCCCGCGTCCGCATCAGCGCGAGCCCGGCGAGCACCGCCAGGAAGCTCGCGCCGTTCACGAAAAAGCAGGCGGCAAGCCCCACCGCCGCAATCAGCACGCCGGCGATGGACGGGCCGATGACGCGGGCCACGTTGAAGGCCGATGAATTGAGCGCGATGGCGTTCATGAGGTCGTCCTTGCCGACCACATCGTAGACGAACGCCTGGCGGGTCGGGACCTCGAAGGCGGAGAGGAGCCCGAAGAACACCGCCAGCACCATCACCCAGTGCACGGTGACCGTGTTGGTCACGGTCAGGAAGCCCAGCGCGAGGGCCTCGGTAGCCATCAGCGCCTGGAGCAGCATGATGGTGCGACGCTTGTCGACCCGGTCGGCCACCACGCCACCGATCAGCGTGAAGAGCAGCACCGGCAAGGAGCCGAGGGTAAAGACCAGCCCCAGCGCAAAGGGCGAATCGCTCAGCGTGACGACCAGCCACCCGGTGCCGACCTGCTCGATCCAGGTGCCGCATTGCGAGAGAAACTGTCCTGAGAGAAAGAGCCGGAAGTCGCGGTGGCGGAGCGAGGCAAAGGCGGGGGCACGGGCCAGGGTGCGAAACGGGCGGGGCATGGGTGGAGGATGGGCAGGATGGGCGAGATGGGCAAGATGGGCAGGTGGTGTCAGGCCGTGCGTCATTGCGAGGGCCGCAGGCCCGAAGCAATCGGGTAGCCAGCACTCCGATCTACGCCGACCCGATTGCTTCGTCGGCTACGCCTCCTCGCAATGACATTCGATTGAGAACCCGCCCATCCCGCCTATCCCACCCGTTTCACCTTCCCCTTCATGAAATCCATCAGCACGTGCTGGCCCAGCGACATGGTCGAGGTAAAGTAGGCCTTGCCCCGGCAGATGGCGGTCATGCGGGTGACAAACTCCACCAGTGCCCGATCCCGTGCCAGCATGAACGTGTTGATCATGATGCCGGCCCGGCGGCATTCGCCGATTTCACGGAAGGTGGCGCGGAGAATCTCCGGGTCGAGTCCCATCGAGTTCACGTACACCCGCCCGCCTGGCAGCGTCATCGCGCTCGGCTTGCCATCGGTGATCATCACGATCTGCCGCATGTCCTTCTTCTGGTTGAGGAGGATGCGGCGGGCGAGCTTGAGCCCTTCAGCGGTGTTGGTGTGATAGGGCCCCACCTGCACCCGCGAGAGCGCGGAGACCGGCACTTCTTCGGCCGAATCATGAAAGACCACGACCCGGAGCGCGTCGCCGGGGAACTGGGTCCGGATGAGGTGGGTGAGTGCCAGTGCCACGCGCTTGGCCGGTGTGAAGCGATCCTCGCCGTAGAGAATCATCGAGTGGGAGCAGTCGAGCAGCAGCACCGTGGCCGCCGACGAGCGGTACTCCGACTGGTGCACCATGAGGTCGGGATAGTCGAGGTCGAGCGGCACGGTGAGGCCGGCGCGCGCAATGGCGCGGCGGAGCGTGGCCGCGACATCGAGGTTGAGCGTGTCGCCGAATTCGTACTGCTTGCTCTCGGCTTCCGCCTCGACACCCGTCGCCAGGTACGTGGTGTCGTGCGCGCCAGCCGCCGCGTGGCCGGTGGCACCCAGCAGTTCGCGCAGCGCCTTGTAGCCGAGGAAGTCGGTGGCCTTGGAGGTGAGATCGAACTGCACGTTCCGGGCGGCCTCGCGTGCCTGGCCCGCGGGCCCCAGCACCGGCTGGAACGACTGCGGCGCCCGGGGCGCTTCTTTGGTCTCGAGGTAGCCCTCGTTGATCAGCCGCTGGACGATGCCGTCGAGCAGGTTGCCCAGCTGCTTTTCGATCTCCGCGTCACGGGCTGGATCGCCGGTGCTCTCGCCCCGGAGCAGCTTGAGCATCTCGGCCGTGAGCTGGCCCGACTCCATGAGCGCGCGGGTGATGGCGTCCTTGAGCCCGTCCATGGAGCG